>DFHY01000008.1 GCA_002371345.1 Lachnospiraceae bacterium UBA3711 | reverse complement strand
CCGAAGTGCGTACACGCATGGTTCGATGAGGTCAATAAGGGTGCTGTCGCACAGGCTGAGACCCTTTCCGAGCAGCTCGGCGTTGAGGTAAATATCGACTACCGCGCACCGCAGAACGCTGATGTCGCGGAGCAGAACACGACTCTTGAGCAGGCGGCGGCGACTCATCCGGACGGCATCGCGCTCGACCCGGTTGACTACGAGGGAAGCAAGGCTGTTATCGAAGAGATTCAGGCACAGGGCATTCCGGTGATCCTGTTTGACGCTCCGAGCCCGGAGGGCAGCGGACTGACTTCAGTAGGAAATGACTTCTCAGAGCAGGCGAAGCTTGCTGCTGACAAGCTTGCCGAGATCATCGGCGGCAAGGGCAAGGTCGCGGTTATGCAGGGATTCCCGTCCGCTCCGAACCATGCTGAGAGATATGAGGCTCATCTGGCGGCTCTGGCCGAGTATCCGGACATCGAGGTTGTTGACGGCGGAATCGACAACGACAACGTTGAGACGGCCCAGGAGCAGGCTGCGGCAGTTTTGGCCGGCAACCCGGATCTGGCTGGATATCTGAACTGCGACGCATGCGGAAGCGGCGTTGCTGCGGCGATCGAAGAGGCCGGCAAGGCTGGACAGGTCAAGTTCGTATCAATGGACAACCTGATTGAGATCCTTGACTATGTCAAGTCCGGCACCATCACTGCTACTTCTTCCACCATTCCGCAGATGCAGGGCTCCATGGCGGTTCTGATGATGTGGCAGGCTTCCCTGGGAGTTGAGATCCCGGCGAAGGTCGACACAGGTATTGCTTACATCGATGAGACCAACATCGACGAGTGGCTGGAGATCGTCGGCGGCTGATCGCAGATCGGAAGGCTGAAATAAAAGACTGATCCCATAAGCGTTGATTGATGATCCGGGGGCGTATGACCGATTTTGAATGGGTCATACGCCCCCATTACGATGCGAGGAGCAAGACAGATGAAGATATTAGAGGCAACTGGAATCACAAAGGTGTTTCCCGGCGTAGTCGCCCTGGACAGTGTGGATGTTTCCTTTGAACCGGGCCAGATCCACTGCATCATCGGAGAGAACGGCGCCGGAAAAAGTACGCTGATCAAATGCCTGACGGGCGTGTATACGCCGGAGCAGGGCGAAGTCAGAATCAACGGGCAGGACGCCCTGAAGCAGAAGGAGCTCTTCGATAAAGTCGCGTATGTGCCGCAGGAGATCGACCTGTTCGCGCATATGTCAGTCGCGGAGAACCTGTTCATTCCATATGAAAAGTCAGGATTCAAGGGGATGGTCAACCAGAGAGCGCTTGAGAAGGCCGCGGTTCCTGTACTTGAGCGCTTCAGCATCCCGGTCAGGCCGGATGATCTGGTAAAGGATATTTCGGTTTCTTCCCAGCAGCTTCTGCAGATCGCCCGCGCGATCATGCATGAGAACTATGACGTGCTGATGCTGGATGAGCCGACGACATCCCTGACGACCAAGGACACACAGATCCTGTTCGATATCATTCAGAATATCCGCAAACAGAACAAGGCCGTGATATTCATCTCCCACAAGCTGGAGGAGATCTTCGCGCTCGGTGATGTCATCACGGTATTCAGGAACGGCGCCAAGGTGGCGTACTCTGAGATCAAGGATGTCGACATCCCGTGGGTCATCCGCCAGATGACCGGCAAGGACGTTGACCAGAATCAGGTCTACTATTCCAACAAGGTAACGGATGAAGTGCTCCTCGAGGTTGATAATCTGACGGGAGAGCGGTTTACGGATGTTTCCTTCAAGCTGAAGAGAGGCGAGATACTCGGTTTCTCAGGGCTGGTGGGGGCAGGCCGCTCGGAGCTCATGCAGGCTATTTTCGGTTATCTTCCGGCGTATAAGGGCAGCGTGAAGCTGGACGGTGAGAACTGGAAGCTGGGCGATCCGACATTCTCGGTTCAGCACGGTTTCATTTATCTTCCTGAAGAGCGCAAGAAGCAGGGAATCCTTCCCGTGCTGTCCATCAGGGAAAATATCTCCATGGCAGTTCTGGATGATATGAAGGGCCCCCTGGGGATCTCCGGCAGGAAAGAAGAGGAGCTGGCGCAGAAGGTGATCTCCACATACGATGTCAAGACGCCGGACGCCGACAAGGAGATACAGTTCCTGTCAGGCGGAAACCAGCAGAAGGTCATCATCGGAAGAGCGATGTGCTGTAATCCGAAGGTAATGGTATTTGACGAGCCGACGAAGGGAATCGACGTCGGAACCAAGGCGGAGATATACCGCCTCATGAAGGAGCTTGCTGAGGAGAAGGGAATCGGGATTATCCTGATTTCATCGGAGATGGATGAGGTCCGGAAGTGTTCGAACCGGATCATCGCGCTGTACGAAGGACGCAAGGTCGGAGAGTTCGACTCTTCGTCAGACAAGGAAGAGATACTCAGCGCGATCATCGGCGTAGCGTAATCTTACTATTCACGGTCTCTTCCCCCTCAGACCGTGAACCATCCGTGCTTCGCACGTCTGACGCTGCTTCGCAGCTTCTGTTCACGGTTGTGGGAGAAGTTCCCGCTTCGCGGCCATGCTCTGAGCCCTGAGCCTGCCTCTTACACGCAGGCGTGACGAGTCAGGACCCGGACTCAGAGCTGCCGTGAATAGTAACGAGTGATACACTTTCGAATTAGGGAGGATTCTTTGATATGAACGAAAAAGCAAAAAGCACTAATCCCGTCGTCAACGCTCTGAGGAAGAGCAACATGACGGCCATCGGCGCGGTACTGATCGTGATGATCATTATCGCCAGCATCTCATCGCCGTATTTCCTGGATATCTATAACCTGCAGTCGGTTATCCGTGATCTCGCCTTCGTCGGCATGATCGGCGTGGCGCAGTCACTGCTTCTTCTTATCGGTGAGCTTGATCTGTCGGTCGGAAAGATCGCGTCTCTGTGCGGCATCCTTTCCGGTATGATGATGGTGACCTATGGCATGAACCCGTGGCTGTCACTGATCATCGCGCTTCTGTGCGGTCTTCTGTTCGGAGCCATCAACGGCCTGATCATCACGAAGCTGCGCCTCAACTCGATGGTCGCGACCATCGGTATGCAGGGCCTGTACGGGGGCATCAACCTGGTCCTGACAAAGGGCAAGGCCATCACCGGAATCCCGGAGGAGATCTACTTCCTCGGCAAGGGCAATGTCGGCCCCATCCCGGCGCCGTTCATTTTCTGCATCGGCGTTCTCGTAGTGGTTCTCTTCCTCGTGAAGAAGACGAAGACCGGACGCTATATCTACGCGATCGGCAACAGCCGCGAGGCAGCGAAGATCCTCGGAATCAACGTTGACAGGATCAGAGTGCTGATCTATTCACTGGTCGGCCTTATCTCGGCTCTCGCCGGAATCCTCTATGTCGCGAGACTCGGATCTTCCCAGTCCGCGATCGGCGAGAACTGGCCGATGAACTCCATCGCTTCCTCCGTCATCGGAGGCGTTGCCCTTACAGGCGGAATCGGTAATCCTGCCGGCGCCCTTATCGGTGCGGCGATTATCAGTATCATCCAGAATATGATCGTCCTGCTTGGCGTCAACGTTTACTGGCAGTCGGCAGTCAGCGGCATCGTCGTGGTTATCGCGATCTCGTTCAGTTCGATCTCGGAGATCATGAGAGAGCGCAGAGCCCGCAAGGTCAAGGTAGGCTGAACCGTATGCTGTATAAAAGCAGCGGCTTACAATCGGAGGGCTGATTATATGATTCCGGCGGACGCGATATGACTGTGGTTTTCCGATACGGAAGCTTCCGCCGGACAGAGTGAGGTAATGAAATGAAACTGGCACTGAACTTATCATTTGCGGTTAAGCGGTGGATGAATCCCGAAGAACTGGCTTCCATGATCCGTGATGACTTCAGGATCGATGACGTGCAGTTCAGCTGGGACTTCATTGATCCCTGGTGGCCGGAGGAGTACCGCGCTCCGATAGCTGAGAGATTCCGCAGGGCATTTGAGGACAAGGGCATCAGAATCACGTCAACCTTCGGCGGGAACGCGTCATACGCTTTTCCTCACCTGCTCTCGCCGATAAAAGAGCAGAGGGAGGCGTCTCTTTTGTTCCTGAAGCGCGCGGCGGATCTCACAAGAGAGCTTGGATGTGATATTATGGGTACGCCTCCCGGCGCTTTGGACTATCGTGACGCCAGAGACCCGGAGAGATGGGAGGAGCGCTACCAGGACATGGTGAAGTCACTGTTCGCGCTTGCCGCCTACGGGAAGCAGGCCGGCCTGAAGGAGATCCACCTTGAGGCTGTACCTGTGTTTGCCGAGATACCGAATGATCCCGAGACATCGATAAGACTCATGCGGGATCTTGAGGGAAGCGCGATCCCGTACCGTCTGCTGATCGACTGGGGGCACGCGCTGTACAGACCGCTGCTGAAGGAGAAGGCTGATATTAAACTGTGGTTTGAAAAATGCGCTCCTTATATCGGATCGATTCATCTGCAGCAGACTGACGGCGAGTGGGACCGCCACTGGGACTTCACGAAGGACGGCATAGTGACTCCGCAGCTTATCAGGGAGGCGACGCACGGAGCAGGCCTCGATCACATACCTCAGTACCTTGAGGTTGTGACAATATACGAGGATGACGACGACGCTGTCTACGACAGGATGAAGAAGACCATGGAGTATCTGCACAGGGTTTTTGACTGAAGCCCGGAAAGGGGAAACAATGAGTGTCAAGAAGATTCTTAATGAAGACTCCTCAAATGTTGTCGAGGAGATGCTGAACGGCTATCTGCTCGCGTACAGGAGATATTACAAAAAGATCGGAGAATACAACGCGTTCAAGTACCGCGCCGCCCGCAAGGATAAGGTCGCTATTGTGATCGGAGGCGGATCCGGACATGAGCCGCTGTTCCCCGGCTTCTGCGGGTCAGGCCTTGCGGACGCGGTCGCGTGCGGCAATGTGTGCGCGTCACCGAACCCGGAGCTGATCGCCGAGACCGCGAAGGCTGTCGACCAGGGCAAGGGCGTCATCTTCATGTACGGAAACTACGCGGGAGACAACCTGAACTTCGACATGGCCGAGGAGCTGTGCCGCGCCGAGGGCATCAGGACCGCTCATGTCCGCATCTGGGACGACTGCGCTTCCGCGCCGAAGGAGAGGATCACGGACCGCCGCGGCATCGCCGGCGACGTGTATGTGTTCAAGGTGGCGGGAGCCGCCGCTGACGCCGGGCTTCCCTTTGAGGAGGTTCTGAGGATCGCGGAGAAGGCCAGGGACAACATCAGCTCCATAGGCGTGTGCATTTCCCCGTGCACGCTCCCTGGAAATGAGAAGCCCACCTTCGAGCTTGGCGACGACGAGCTGGAATTCGGCATGGGCCTGCACGGAGAGGCCGGCGTGGAACGTACTAAGATGATGCCGGCCCACAAGATCGTGGACCGCATGTACGATGAGCTTAAGAAGGAGATGGATCTCAGGAAGGATGATGAGATCGCTGTCCTTGTAAACGGCCTCGGCTCGACTCCGCTTCTTGAACTCAACCTTGTGTATCACGAACTGGCCAGGCATTTCGCGAAGGACGGCCTGATCGTACATGACTCGGAGGTCAAGATCTGGTGCACCAGCATGGAGATGGGAGGCTTCTCTATCTCCATCATGAGGCTGGACGATGAGCTTAAGAGGTGCATCGACGCGCCGTGCTATTCCCCGTTCTACGCGAAGGGCGCGGTGTCCGCGGAGCTGTCTTCAGATGACGCGGACGACATTGACGAGGAGCCGGAGTTCGACGAGTCAGATGTGGCCAAGGCCGAGATTAAGAGAAGCAGGGACGGAGTCCTGACAGAGCTCAGCGCTGAGGATGCGAGGAATATGCTTCTTTACATCGCGGATAAGATCATAGAGGCGAAGCCTTATCTGACCGAGGTGGACAGCGCGATCGGCGACGGCGACCACGGAATCGGCATGGCCGGCGGTATGCAGAAGGCGAAGAAAAAGCTCGTGAAGATGGAGCAGGTGGACAATGCCTACAAGCATTTCGAGGAGGCCGGCCAGGCTATGCTCATGTCAATGGGCGGCGCGTCAGGTGTGATCTTCGGAAGCCTGTATCTTGCCGGAGCCAGAGGAGCGGATCCGGCAGCGGTCATCACGGCGAAGGATCTGGCCGCGATGGAGCGCAAGAGCCTGGAGACCATTCAGGAGAGAGGCAAGGCACAGGTCGGAGACAAGACGATGGTTGACGCTCTGACTCCCGCGGTCGAGGCGATGGAAGCGAATGCCGACAAGGATCTTCTGACTATGCTGAAGGCGGCTGAGGAAGGCGCAAGACAGGGCATGGAGAACACGAAGAATTATGTGGCGAAGTTCGGACGCGCGAAATCACTTATGGAGAGGGCGATAGGACATCAGGACGCCGGCGCGACCAGCGTGTACCTGATCTTCCAGGGCATGAGGGAGTTCGTCGAAGGAACGATGAAGGCGTGATGCGGCAGGCTTTTGGCGCTGTAATCATCACATTAACCATCAGGAAGCGTAAAGCCTCCGGCTATAATTAAAGATCATTGAAGAAAGGAATAACCACTATGAGAAAGATAGCGATCGGCTGCGATCCGAATGCGCAGGCGGAGAAGGAAGCGATTATCAAGTATATCGAGGCAAAGGGCTACGGTGAGGTTACGGACTTCGGAAGCGACGATCCGATCTACGCGAACGTGGCTATCAGTGTTGCAGAGGCTGTAGCGGCAGGAGAGTATGAGAGAGGCATTCTGATGTGCGGGACCGGCCTTGGTGTATCCATCGCCGCCAACAAGGTTAAAGGAGCGATCGCGGCAGTATGCTCTGATGTCTATTCGGCACAGAGAGCGCGCCTGAGCAACGACGCGAATATCCTGTGCATGGGCGCGTTTACGACAGGCGGCAAGGTCAGGGAGCTTCTTGTAGACGCGTTCCTGACATGCGAGTTCGTGCCCGGCTGCGGTTCCCAGCCGAAGGTTGACCGCTACGTCGAGTATGATATGAACAGAAAGTAATAATTGTGGAAAAAACTCTTTCACGGCTATTCGTGCTGCCGGCTTGAGACAGCGGAACGGGGGCCGGTGTAAGCAGGGAATGGGAGCATATATGAAGAACGAAAATGTAAAGAAGATCATCATGGCGGCGGACCGCTATGGCCTTGCGCTGAAGAACGCGATCCGTGAGGATCTTGAGAAGCAGGGCTATGATGTCTATGATGTGAACCCGGACGAGCCGATGCTGTATCAGGACGCGGCCTGCGCGGTCGCCGGCGGTATCCGCAGCGGAGAGTACGACAGGGGCTTCGCATTCTGCGGCACCGGGATGGGGGTCAGCATCATCTGCAATAAGCACAAGGGAGTGTACGCCGCCCTGGTGGAGAGCGTATACCAGGCGCGCCGGGCAAGACAGGTCAACAATACAAATGTGCTGTGCATGGGCGGATTCCTGATCGGACATGAGATGGGCAGGGAGATGGCTAACGCGTGGCTTCAGATGGAGCATATGGTTGACATGGATCCTGACATGGCTAAGATCGTCGGCAAGGAGTTCGACGCCCTGGTGGAAACCGAAGGTAAGGTTCTCGAGACCAACTGATTCGCCATAAGTGAGAGTTATATATGTCAGCCATCTGTATATTTCTCGGGTCATTCTGTCTGCTGTATTATCTGTTCCTGGTTATCCACGCGGGAATCATGCTGGACTTCGGATGGTTCTGGGCCGCGGCGGGAGTGTCGCTGCTGCTGGCGGCCTACCTGCACAGGATCCAGGGAAGCGCGCTTGCCCTGTGGGTTTCCAGACTGATGATGGCAGCCCTGGCAGCAGGCCTTGTGCTGCTTGGCATCGCGGGCTCATTTGTCATCAGACAGATGCGTCAGCCTCTGCCCGGCGACATTGACTGCGCGGTTGTGCTCGGGGCTCAGGTGAAAGGGAAGAAACCTTCACTGGCGCTGTCTCAGCGGCTTCAGACTGCCCTTGAGACCGCTGAGAAGTATCCAAGCATTCCTCTGATACTTTCCGGAGGACAGGGGCAGGGCGAGCACATCACCGAAGCGGAGTGTATGCGTAATTACCTTGTTGAGAACGGCGTTGGGGAAACGAGGCTCCTGCTGGAGGACAAGTCGACTACGACGCGGGAGAATCTTCTGTTCTCGGACGGGCTGTACGGATGCGCCGGAAAACGGTGCGCGGTCATATCGAATGATTTCCACATCTGCCGGGCCATGCTGATAGCGAAAAGCGCGGGGTACAAGGATGTAAGCGGCATAGCGGCAAAAGGAGAGCCGCTGATGGAGCCGCACTATATCGTGCGGGAATCAGCGGCCCTCCTGTACGGAAAACTCCGAGGTATGTTTTAAGCGAAGCATTGATTACATCAATACCGTGTTATAAAAAGCCTGCACGCAGTGCAGGCTTAAAATGATATATCAGGACGTTCCTGACTCTATTCAACAGTTACACTCTTTGCCAGATTGCGGGGCTTATCCACGTCCAGCCCTCTTGCCACGCCGCTGTAATATCCGAACAGCTGCAGCGGCACGACCGCGAGGCTTGCCATGAAGCAGGGGTCAGACTTCGGGATGTAGACCGTGAAGTCGGCCGAATCCTCCACGCTGTAGTTTCCGTAGCTTGTAAGAGCCATGAGATAGGCTCCGCGGGCTTTGCACTCAGCCATGTTGCTGACAGTCTTTTCAAATATCGCGCTCTGTGTCAGGACGCCGATAACCAGTGTATTATCCTCTATCAGACTGATGGTTCCATGCTTCAGCTCTCCGGCGGCGTAGGCCTCGGAGTGAACATAGCTTATCTCCTTTGCCTTCAGGCTGCCCTCAAGACTGATGGAATAGTCGAGTCCGCGGCCCACGAAGAAGATGTCCTTCGCGCTGGCGAACTTGGCGGCGAACCACTGGATGCGCTCCTTTTCCTCCAGGATCCTGGTGATCTTGTCAGGAAGAGCGGAGAGCTCCTCAAGATAATTGCCATACGCCTGACCGTCGATCTTTCCCTGTACGTACGCAAGCTGGACAGCCAGCGCATAGACCGCGATCAGCTGCGCGGAATACGCCTTTGTCGTCGCAACCGCGATCTCGGGGCCGGCATGCGTATACAGGACATGATCGGCCTCATGCGCTATGGTCGAGCCGACCACATTCACGATAGCGAGGGTCCGCACCCCCATGCTTTTCGCCTTTCGAAGAGCGGCAAGGCTGTCAGCCGTTTCTCCGGACTGGGAAATGACAATGAGTAGCTCATGCCCGCGTGGAAGTACCCTGCGGTACCGGTATTCGGAAGCAAGCTCGACACGGGTCTCAATGGCGGCCATCTCCTCCAGGACATACTGGCCGGTCATCCCCACATGCCAGGCGGACCCGCACGCGGTAAACCGCACGAAGTCTATATCTGCGAGCACCTCGTCTGTCAGGCCGCTCTCGGACAGGTCAATCTTTCCGCCGGAAATGAGGCTGCCAAGGGTATTGCGGACAGCTTCGGGCTGTTCGTGGATCTCCTTGATCATGAAGTGCTCATAACCGTTCTTCTCGGCGGCCTTCGCGTCCCAGGTGATCTTCGTTGGCTCGAGAGTGATCTCGTCGCCGTTCAGGTCAAAGAAGTGAAGCTCGCCGGGAAGCAGCTTTGCAATCTCGAGATTGCCGATATAGTAGACGCTCCGGGTGTAGTTGAGTATCGCCGGGACATCGGAGGCAAGGCAGGAAAAATCGGAGCCGGCTCCGAGGATCAGAGGCGCGTCCTTGCGGGCCGCGTAGATCTCCCCAGGATAGTCACGGAACATCAGCGCCAGGGCATAACTGCCCCTGACACGGACAAGCGTGCGGTTGATGGCGTCCACGGGACCAAGCTTGTACTTGTTGTAATAATAGTCCACCAGCTTGATGACGACCTCGGTATCTGTCTCGCTGTAGAACTGATAGCCATGCCGCGTCAGCTTGGCCTTCAGCTCCATATAGTTCTCAATGATTCCGTTGTGTACACCGACAACCTCAGACTCGACCTTGCCGGAGCCTGACCCCGTACAGTTGCCGCTGACGTGCGGATGCGCATTTGTCTGGCTGGGCTCCCCGTGGGTTGCCCAGCGTGTATGGCCGATTCCGCAGGTTCCCGGAAGAGTTCTTCCTTCGTCTGTCTTCTCGATCAGACTCCGCAGCTTGCCGGTCGACTTGACAACCTGCGCCAGAGCGCCGCCGTCACGAATCGCCAGACCGGCCGAATCATAACCGCGGTATTCCAGCCTGCCAAGCCCGTCAAGCAGGATCGGGGCAGCCTGCTGCTGTCCGGTGTAACCAACTATTCCACACATAACTCAAAAACCTCGGTGCTTATTATTTGGCGGCCTTCCTGACCTTCTTGACAACTACCTTCTTCATTGCGTCATAGCCGGCCTGAGTCAGGTAGGTGTTTTCGTTATGGTACAGAGAACTGTTCGGAACGCCGCCGACGGCAAGTGCGCCGCACAGGTCAAGATATGTGACATACTTCTTCTTGCCGCAGTAGGTCTTCATCAGACTGTTATAGGAATTGGTTGCCTCCCATCCGGTCTGACGCTCCGGGAACATTGGAGCGGAGCAGAAGAAGACCTTGGTCTTCTTTGACTTCTTATGGATCTTCTCGATAATCTTCTGCATACTTGCGGCAGCCTGCTCGGCTGTCATCTGATTGCCGTAGCCGATATCGCTGGAGCCGAGGCAGATAACGACAGCCTTCGGCTTGTAGTCGGTGATGAGCTTCTTATACCACTTGTTCCAGTTGGAAAGGTATGATTTTGATACAGCGTTGTTGATGACAGTCGTTGAACCGAACGCGGAAAATACGCTCTGCCAGTGATTCATAAGTGAAGAACCGGCAAGAACGACCTTGCGCTGGTTGGCTGAATTCTTGGGGCTGCGGTACTTGCGGAGGGTCGACGGGGTGACGTCACTGACCTGGACGCTGCAGGCAAGCGTGATATTGCTGTACTCAGCTGTGATGACAGCGCTGCCCGGAGCGACAGGGGTTACATATCCGGTTGATGAAACTGTGGCGACAGCACTGTTTGAGGAAACCCAGGAGACCTGATTCCTGATCTTCTTGAGGTTGACGCTCAGAGTTTCTCCTTCACGGTACCTGAGCAGATACAGGCTTGTCTTGTTGAGCTTCAGCGGCGTGACAGTGACAGTCCACTTATAGTTCTGACCCGCGACAGAGGCAGTGATGGTGCATTTTCCGCCGCCGACAGCCTGGATGAGGCCGCTGTTGTTGACAACACAGACCTTGATGTCAGAACTGCTCCAGTCAACCTTAGGCGCGTCGGCGACCATCAGCTTCAGCTGCTTTGTCTCAAACTGATTGATCTTGACAGTGTTATTCTTCTGATCCGCGTGTACACGGTTCGGAATGATGAGGCTGGCCGCAAATGCGATCAGTACGGCGAGGAACAGGACATGAAGTATTGATAATCTCCCTTTTTCTGTATGCGTACGCATATTCATTTTACACTCTCCTATATGCTGTTAAAAAAATGAAACTGGAAAACATCTGAAATATAGCATATTTCAGGATCATATGCTATAAGATAATCAATGTTATTTATTTTCAGACTCACATTCCGGGCGGCTGCTGTTTCGGGGTGCCGGGCAGGGAGATAAGCCGCGGGGCCGTATGTTATGATTGCGTCTGAAGGTGATAACAATTCACAGGATAAGGAGGATACACATATGTCAGGCAAGGAAAACCGTTACGCCGGAACGCAGACACAGAAGAATCTTGAGGCCGCGTTTGCGGGAGAATCGCAGGCGCGCAATAAGTATACGTATTTTGCGTCAAAGGCAAAGAAAGAGGGATATGAGCAGATTGCGGCACTGTTTCTGAAGACTGCCGACAACGAGAAGGAGCACGCCAAGATGTGGTTCAAGGAGCTCGACGGGATCGGTACCACTGCCGAGAATCTTGCGGCCGCGGCCGAGGGCGAGAACTATGAGTGGACCGATATGTACGACGGCTTCGCCAAAACGGCTGACGAGGAGGGCTTCCATGATCTCGCTGAGAAGTTCCGCGCTGTCGCGGCTATCGAGAAGCATCACGAAGAGCGCTACCGCGCATTGCTTCACAACGTGGAGATGAAGGAAGTATTCGAAAAGAGCGAAGTGAAGGTATGGGAGTGCAGAAACTGCGGACACATCGTGGTCGGAACCAAGGCTCCTGACGTATGTCCGGTATGCGCTCATCCGCAGAGCTATTTCGAGGTGCACGCGGAGAATTATTAAGGCTGAGGCCGGCAGCATGTATTCCTGATACGGCGCTGCAGGGGCGCCGGCAGACGGACATATCCGGATTATGCAAGGGGGCGGGGATGAACATAGGCGAGATGCTGGATGACCTGAAGAAGAAGGCACAGGATGAGCCTGCTCTTCGCGACGCGCTGCTTGCTTCCAGGACACAGCAAAACGCGCTCAGCGCATTTTGCCGCGTATGCAGGGAGCATGGCTATCCGATATATGAGATGGATCTGATCCAGGAGGGTGAGGAGGCTTATGCGGCGATGCGCAGAAGCACCAACGGCGGAGGAGAGAATTCACCTCTCCTGTCCGGCGAAGACGATTATTATGAGATGTTTTTTGCCGGATTGTGAAAACATGTGCTATACTGATTATAATTTGTATGGACATGCCGTATATCACTATGTAACAAAGGAGGAGAACTTATGGATCTGACGAACATGAAGAAGAGCATGTTTGGCTACAACAAACTGGCTGTTTCAAGCTATGTATCAAATCTGGAGAGTGAATACAACCAGAAGATTCAGGATGTGCAGAAGACGGGCAAGGAGACTGAGGAGACTCTGAGAGGTCAGATCGAGTCACTCCGGGAGAAGTATGAGGAAGAGATCCAGAAGCTGAATGAGAAGATCGACGAGCTGACCAACGCGAGGGAGCTGTCTCACAGAGACAATGATACGATCGCCGATACACTTCTCGACGCGAAGGAATACGCGCAGGATCTTAGGAACAAGGCTGATCAGAACGCAAGGGAGCGTGACGAGGAGCATCACCAGGTTCTTGAGAGCCAGAAGAACAGGGTTATGGAGATCGACACAAAGCTCAACGGCGTTCTGGGGGCGATCAGCGAGCTGCTTGAGGAGGCATCAAAGCAGCTGAGCGGACAGGCCGAAGAGCTTGAGAAGACCGGCCAGGAGATCGATGAGGAGAAGGCGAAGTACGAGCCGGAAGAAGCCGCGGAAGAGATCGCCGGGGAAGCGGCTGACGGAGAAGCCCTTGCCGGAGAGGAAGCCGCGTTTGGAGAAGAGGAAGCTGTTGAAGCGGTTGCAGAAGCAGCGGACGAGACATCCGACGAGGCTATCGAGAGAGCAGCCGGAAGAGCGGCCGAGGACGCTTCTGAAGAAGCCGAGGAGGCGTCGGGAACTGTGGTTGATCAGTGGAAGAAAGCCTTCGGCGACAACACCCCGTCAGATGAGGCGGTCTCGAAGTTCACGCAGGCGGCAGGAGAGATCGCGGAGAAAGCCGCGGTAAAGTCCGAGTAACTGCGATAGAATCATCAGGGCTGCCGGCATAAACATCCGTTTTGTTTATGCCGGCAGCCTGTTTTTATCGTATTAGGAAATAACTCCGGATTTCCCGGACGACAAAATGCTCCGCGAGGATGTGCACGGGCACGTATGGTAATAGCTGCTTCTAAGCCGTGCCCGGCGCGCAAAGCCCGCATGCGGACTATGTCCTTCTATACGGACATTCTGAGCACGATCCCGATCACCGCCGACATGGCTATGAAGACGACGGGATGCAGCTTCCTGGTCTGCGGAACCCATCTCGTCAGCACCAGTATCAGGACAGCCACCAGGAGGCAGCGGTAATCGAACACCGCAGACCTGAACTGCCTGATATCGTTGATCCTGAAGACAGAGATCAGTACGATTGAGATCCCGGCCGCGCTGATAAGGGCCACGGACGCCGCGCGCAGAGCATACATGGCGGCGTTGACATACCGGTTGTCGCGGAACTTCTCCAGGAACTTTGCTATGATGAGGATAATGATCACGGACGGGGTGACCAGCCCGACAGTCGCGATGATGCTCCCGAGAATACCGGCGACCGGACCGTAATGATTGTGAACGGTTGTATAGCCGACATAGGTGGCCATATTGATGCCGATGGGGCCGGGCGTGCTCTCTGACACCGCGATCATATCCGCCAGATCAGAGGAGGTGAACCAGCCGGTCTTTGCCGCTATATCCTGGAGGAAGGGAACGGTCGCCATGCCGCCGCCGATCGCGAAGAGCCCGGTTTTGAAGAATTCCCAGAACAGCTGAAGATACAAGGTCATGACTGCGCCCTCCCCTTTACTATTAGCCCGACGACGGCAGCGATCACCACCA
The DNA here is from genome assembly GCA_002371345.1 of Lachnospiraceae bacterium UBA3711. GTDB lineage: Bacteria > Bacillota > Clostridia > Lachnospirales > Lachnospiraceae > Porcincola. Next base: position 4,937 of record DFHY01000008.1, on the reverse strand, counting down.
TCAGGATCGGGGACGCGTCGAAGAAGACGGAGGCGATGAGGATCACCAGGTACAGCAGCAGCGTGACCTTGTCTATGACAGCCTTCTTCCACATCTTAAGGACGGCGTTGAATATCAGGACGCACACGCAGATACGGATGCCGGCGAGAGCGTCCTGCACTACACGGTAATTCGCGAATCCGTGAATAAGGGCCGCGATAACCGTGATGATTACGACGGAGGGAAATACAACGCCCGCTGTCGCGACTATGCCGCCGAGATTCCCCTTGACCTTCCTTCCCGTAAATGTCGCGGTGTTGACCGCGATAACTCCGGGCGTACACTGGCCGATCGCGTAATAGTCCATGACCTCCGCTTCGGAAACCCAGCCCTTCTTCTCCACGATCTCCCTCTGAATGATCGGAAGCATCGCATAGCCGCCCCCGAAGGTAAGGACGCCGATCCGGGCGAATGTGAGAAACAGATCAAGATATGACATACAGTGCCTCCTTCAAGCTTCTAAAAATGGCAACTATTCACCACCCCCATTGCTCAGAACACTTCGCGTTCTTCTTACAGGAGGTGCCGAATAATCACAAAAATGTATATCATACAGTAAATCATCCGGGCACAATTTGCAAACATCCGGACATTGTGAAGAACAACATCTTTTCGGCGGGGCGCGCTTGTGATATCATGTTTACAAGAGTTTTGACAACCGTGCTGCGCACCCCTGCAGCGTTAAAAACAGTGGAGGACTGAGATGAGGAATATACTATTTGCTGCTTCGGAGGGAGTTCCGTTTATTAAAACCGGCGGTCTGGCGGATGTGGTAGGATCGCTGCCGAGAGACATCGACAGGGAATACTATGACGTGCGGGTTATCATGCCGCGCTATAACTGCATGTACCAGGATATGAAGGACAAGATGGAATACATGACGTCCTTCTACATGGATTTTGATTATAAATCAATGTATGTCGGACTCTTCCACGCGGAGGTGGACGGAGTTCAGTACTACTTTATCGACAACAACGATTTCTTCGCGACCGAGAAGGTGTACACCGACGACGCCCTGTTCGAGATCAAGCGCTTCGCTTATTTTTCGAAGGCGGTGCTCAGCGCCCTGCCGACCATAGGCTTCAGGCCAGACCTGATTCACTGCCATGACTGGCAGACCGGCCTCATCCCGGTATACCTGAAGGGCTCATTTCAGGAGAATGAATACTACCGCGGCATCAAGACTGTTATGACGATCCACAACCTGAGGTTCCAGGGCAAATGGAACCCGAAGGACGTAGCGGCTATCACCGGACTGTCGGATTATTATTTCACGCCGGACAAGCTGGAGGCATATAAGGACGCGAACCTGCTGAAGGGCGGCATCGTCTACGCCGACGCGGTCACAACTGTCTCCCCGACCTACGCGGAGGAGATCAAGACGCCGTTCTACGGAGAGACCCTGGAGGGCATCCTGAACGCGCGGACCCATGACCTTCGGGGCATCCTGAACGGCATCGACTATGATGAGTTCAATCCGGAGACAGACAAGTTCCTGGCGCACCCGTATAACCTGAAGAACTGGCGCAGGGAGAAGCCGAAGAACAAGACTGACCTGCAGCAGCAGCTCGGCCTGACTGAGGACGCAAAGAGCTTCCTGATCGGCATCGTCTCACGCCTGACCGACCAGAAGGGCTTCGACCTGATAGCCTGCGTTATGGAGGAGATGCTGAACATCGATTCGATACAGGTGGTTGTGCTCGGAACGGGCGAGGCCCAGTACGAGAACCTGTTCAGGTACCTCGCGGGGAAGTACCCGAAGAAGTTCTCCGCGAACATCTATTATTCAAATGAGCTCTCGCATAAGATCTACGGCTCCTGCGACGCGTTCCTGATGCCGTCGCTGTTCGAGCCGTGCGGGCTCTCACAGCTTATGAGCCTGCGCTACGGCACGCTTCCGATCGTGCGCGAGACCGGCGGCCTCAAGGATACGGTCATGCCGTACAACGAGTACGAGAGCACCGGGACCGGATTCACATTTACGAACTACAACGCGCATGAGATGATGCGCTCTGTCAGGTACGCGGAGCAGATCTTCTATGACCGCAAGAGGGAGTGGAACAAGATGGTGGACCGCGCGATGCAGGCTGACTTCTCGTGGAAGGTATCGGCCGGGAAGTACCAGGAGATGTACGACTGGCTGATCGGATAATTAACCGCTGCGGAATCAGTGCTGTATCTCAGTGGGAAGAACCCCGGGCTTCATGGCCGGGGGGAGCATACTTGAGTCAGTATCCTGCCGGCGGCGCCCCGCCGGCATTTTTACAAAGCTTTGCCGTGAAGACTTATATGCCTTTTGCCATGGGGATTACAGAGCGGCAGTGGTTTTCATGGTCTGCTCAAACACGCGGTGAAGCTTGAAGACGGTTTCAGAACTGATATAAGATTTTCGGAGGAATATGAAATGAACGGTGCACAGGCGATGGTTGAATGCCTGAAGGCGGAGGGGATCACCAGGATATTCGGCATCCCGGGAGTGGCGATTGCTCCTTTTTACGAAGCTCTGTATGAGAATCCGCAGATCGAGCATGTGCTTGTGAGGCAGGAGCAGGCGGCCGGGCACGCGGCCTCGGGCTACGCCCGCATCACCAGACGGCCGGCGGTATGCGTTACCAGCTCCGGTCCCGGCGCAACCAACCTGATCACTGCGCTTGCCACCGCGAACGCGGACAGCATACCCCTCATAGCGATCACCGGGCAGGTTGACAGCAGCCTGCTGGGGCATGACGTCTTCCAGGAGGCGGACATGAGAGGCGCGACGGAGTCATTTGTAAAGTACAGCTATCTGGTAAAAAATGTAAATGACATCCCGCGCGTTTTCAAGGAAGCGTTTCACATAGCCTCGACGGGCAGGATGGGCCCGGTTCTGATCGACATTCCGTGCGATGTGCAGAGGATGGAGCTGTCAAAGGCATTCCGCTATCCCGAAGAGGTTAAGATACGCGGCTACAAGCCCAGCGTCATGGGAAACGGGCAGCAGCTGACGAAGGTCATCGCGGCGATCAACCGTTCAAAGAGGCCGCTCATCTGCGCGGGCGGAGGCGTGATCCTCGGCAACGGCGAGGAGGTTGTCAGGGCATTCTGCGAGAAGAACTCCATCCCGCTCGTATCGACGATGATGGGGATAGGGACGGTCGCGAAGGCGCACCCGCTGTACTTCGGCATGCTGGGGAACAACGGAAAGCCCTACGCCAACAAGGCGGTGGCGAATGCCGACCTGCTGATGATCGTCGGCGCGCGCGTGGCTGACCGTGCGGTGCCGAAGCCCGAGAAGCTGGAGAGGCGGCTGACCGTGATACACATAGATATCGATTCGGCAGAGATCGGCAAGATGCTCGGACCGACGATACCGCTTGTCGGAGACATCCGCCATATATTCGACGCTCTCCTCGAGGCTGACATTCACACGGACACCAGTGAATGGCTTGAGGAGCTTGAGGAGTTCAAGCACACAACCGTGGATCACAGGGTATTCAGCGACCGGCTCGTGAATCCGATGACGCTGGTCCAGACACTCTCCGAGAAGATGGACGACGACGCGGTCTATGTCGCGGACGTAGGCCAGAACCAGCTCTGGTCAGCGGATAACTATGTAATGAAGAACGGACGGTTCCTGACAACCGGAGGCATGGGGACGATGGGATATTCCATCCCCGCTGCGATCGGGGCGAAGATGGCGGACCCGGAGCGCCAGGTGGTCGCTGTCTGCGGCGACGGCGCGTTTCAGATGTCAATGTTCGAACTGGCGACCATCGCGGTGAGCAAGGCGGCCGTGAAGATCCTGGTCCTGAGAAATGAATATCTGGGACTTGTTCGCGAGCATCAGGAGAAGGTCTATGAAGGGCACTACTCCGGAGTCAGGCTGTATTCATATCCGCATTTCGACAAGCTTGCGCAGGCCTATGACATGGAGTACTTCCACGCTGATTCCAACGATACCCTGGACGCTGAGCTTGACCGGTTCCTCGCGTGTCCAAACGCCGCCATCATGGTATGCGACGTAGACAGCGCCAACAATACAAAATAAGAAAGGGGAGACGTCATGAAGGGAATCTTTTCAGTCCTGGTAGAGAATAAAGACGGTGTCCTCTCCCAGATTGCAGGCCTGTTCTCGAGGCGTGGCTTCAACATCGACTCACTCGCGGTCGGAGAGACGGACAAGCACGATATATCCAGCATGACCATAGTGTCGACAGCTGACCAGCGCACTATCGACCAGATAGAGAAGCATCTCAACAAGAAGATGGATGTCATAAAGGTGCGCCGCCTTGAGGAGGCCAAGGCAGTGTCGCTGGAGATGATGCTGATCAAGGTCTCGTACACTGCGCAGACCAGATCGTCGCTGATCGAACTGTGCAGCGTCATGGGAGCCAAGATCATGCACATTTCCGCCAAGTCCATCATGATCGAGATCCACAACACCCCGGATGTGGTCGGAGAGTTCCTGGAGCTTCTGAAGAGCTTCGGCATCCTCGAGGTGCAGCGCACCGGAACTATATCTATGGCAAAGGGGTGAGCGGCCTGATGGACACATATGGATTTTTCGCCATGATGGCAAGGCTGAAATGGATAGACCGATGGGCTCTGATGAGAAATTCATCGGACGAGAACCTCTCAGAGCATTCCCTTGAGGCCGCGATGATCGCACACGCGCTGTGTGTGATCGGAAATGAGCGCTTCGGCAGGAAGCTGAACGCGGACAGGGCCGCGGTAATCGGCATGTTCCACGACGCTTCGGAGATTCTCACAGGAGACATGCCGACGCCGGTTAAGTATTTCAACAGGAAGATACGCAGCGCATATAAGGATATTGAGCAGGACGCCAACACGCGCCTCCTGAATCTTCTGCCTGAGGACCTGAGGACGCAGTACACCGACGTACTTGATCCCGGGGATGA
>DFHY01000049.1 GCA_002371345.1 Lachnospiraceae bacterium UBA3711 | reverse complement strand
CCTCCCATGGTGACGGAGCTGCCCTCGGGTATCAGTGAGAGCGCGGTATTCAACGCATTCTCTCTGTCTTCAGCGAAATACCCGCTCATGTTTCTGGACTGAAGTCCTTTTATGACGGTCTGTGCGAGAAGTGTGTTTCTCTTTACGATGTTCGCATCCATATCTCATATATTCCTTTCCTGATTCATAACTGACAACATGCTCACTTGTCTCGGCTTCGGGGCTTTTGACCTTTACATCATAGCATATTTTTCAGGAGCGGCGGACCGGCGAAGCGATCCATGTTTCAAAGCTGTGTCAGAAGGAACGCCTGACTCATACATCATTTTTTGATATTAGCACTGTGTTTATGCTAGAATAGCTGGTAATCAGCGTTTCTTGTCATTTGCGTGTTTTAATTGTACTATAAAGCAGTGCAGAGGATTTCATATGACCGATAATTGTTACTGCATCTTCTGGAAGGGCTATAGAATAGTATGAAGCTGCTTGATCTGATTAATCCGACATTTCTTCAGAGGGTACAGACCCTTTTTTCATCGTACCTCGGAACATCGCTGATGATTACCGATATTCATGGAACTCCGCTGATTCCGCCTATAGCCGGCGTCAGGATGTGCAGCCTGATACGAAATACTCCTCAGGGCGAGATTATATGTGAGTCGAGCGACAGACGCGGAGGACATGAGACACTGCTCAGCAAGCAGACTCATGTTTACAGGTGTCAGGCCGGCTTCATAGATTTCTCCGCGGCCATTCTGTTCAGGGATGAGGTGATAGGTCTTCTTGTCGGCGGCCAGGCAAAGACAGGGGAAGAGGATCCGCGGCAGATGCTTAAGATATCCGCGGAAACCGGAGTTCCCGTTAAGGATCTTGAGAGTGCATACGATCATATGCCGTCTGTGAGTGAAGAGGAGCTTGAAGAGAGGCTGTCTTTCATCAAGCGTATGATGGAATATATATGCTCCCTCACTTACATTTATTATGAAGAGCATCAGAAAGACATGAAGCTGATAGCCGACGCCGACGCCAGAGTCCGTGCTGCCGAGGATATGACAGAGCTGTTTGACCGCCATCTTAAACGTATGTCTGACGCGGTCAACAGCGGAGGGAACGCAGACGGCGAAACGGCAAGACTTCGTGATGAGCTTGAAGATATGCTCAGGCATGCGGGTTCTGTCAGGGAGGCTATCAGCGTAAGCCCTGAGTATCAGGGGTGTGCCGATAAGGATTACAGAATCAGGGAGGTGACATATGAGCTTCAGTGGGTGCTGATGCGTGTCGGCGCCACATATGGCGAGAGGGTTCACGTTCCGCACGATGTTGCGAAGGATGTTCCTCCGTATCTGTGCGGTGATCCGGCTGCAATCAGCGAGGTCTTGAGCCGCGTCATTCTGTTTATGACAAAGAAGTATCCGGATATCAGACTTGAGGTAAGCGTCAGTGTGGAACAGGATCAGTACGCCGCGCTTCTCAGGATCAGGATACTCTCTCCTGATCTTGTGCTCCCGGATAAGGACATGAGCAGAATTATTAACGCGCTTGAAGGAAACTGGGAGTGCCTGCTGGAAGACGGAGAACTGGATTATCTGGAGCTTACTACGGCCTCGTCTGTCGTACAGAAGCTGTCCGCGGAGCTTAAGTGCCAGAATACCGGATCTGAAGGCTTTTACTTTGAGCTTACGGTTCCGCAGCTTCCGGCGAAAGGAGGCTTCTACTGATGAATACAAAAGAAAGGCTGTCACAGCAGATACGCGGGATTCTGATGGATGCGGAGGCCGCAGGAGAGGCGGAGCGTGATGACTTCGATGAGATTCTGAGGACAGCTTATGAAGGATTTGGCGTATCCTCTTCGCAGAAGAGTTATTCGGCACTCCAGAAATATGACAGCGAGATGGAGGTTTATTCTCTCGAGTACGCGCTGTGTCTTCTTCAGCAGACATGTGAGTCAGGCGAAGCTGAGAAGTATGATGGTGTCAGCTTCAATATTACCGGCATGACTATTGTCAATAACCGTTTCGGTACGGATAACGGTACGCGTGTGATGCGCGCGTACCTGAGATATCTGAGGGGGATTATCGGAGACAGAGGATATACGGGAAGGATAGGAGGAGACAGGTTTTTCTCAGTCTATCCCAGGGAATTCCGCGACAGGATCATTTCATTTGTACGAGGCATTGACCTGAGTGTTCCCGATGTGACGGATCATACCATTCATATGAGTTCGAACGCCGGTTTCATTGAGATCTGCGGCGGGCAGAACTCATCGGCTGTACTGGATCAGATGAACGCGGCAAGACGGATCGCGAAATACCGTCCGAACACTACATTCCTTTTCTATGATGAGGAGATTCAGAGAAAACTCAATAATGAGAAGCTGGTTGAGATGATGTTTCCGGCAGCTGTCAGAAATGAAGAGTTTCAGATATACTATCAGCCCAAGGTGGAGCTTCACAGATATCACCTCAGCGGAGCGGAGGCGCTGTGCCGATGGTTTCATGACGGTAAGATGATGATGCCGGGAGACTTTATTCCGGTTTTTGAGAGGAACGGAGCCATATGTGAGCTTGACTTCTATGTTCTGGAGCATGTGTGCAGGGATATACGGTCCTGGATTGATGAAGGCCTGGACACAGTATGTGTTTCCGTCAATCTGTCGAGGTGCAACCTGGGAGACCCGGAGCTGCTGCAGCGCATAGTCGGGACCATAAACAGATACGATCTTCCTTCGGGGGCAGTTGAGATTGAACTTACCGAGACCGCGTCGGAGGTTTCGTTCCAGGAGCTTCAGGAGTTGGTTACAGGGCTGAAAAAAGAGGGGATTGCATGTTCGCTGGATGATTTCGGCGCAGGCTTTTCCTCGATGAGTACGCTGAGTGAGATTCCCTGGAACTGCATCAAGATCGACAGGAGCCTGGTTCCTGTCGGCGACGGAGAGCTGGAGGACGAGAAGCGGAAGATTCTGATCAGATCGATTGTCTCAATGGCGGAGGCCCTTGGTATCTCCTGTATTGCGGAGGGCGTGGAAACACTAGGCCAGTCTGTATTTCTCAAGTCGATAGACTGCTATCTGGCTCAGGGATTTTTCTTTGACAGGCCGATGCCGAAAGAAGAGTTTATGAAAAGACTTTGACGGAGAAGTTAGCATGAATCCTGTATATGAGAAGCTGATGAACGCGTATGACTGCTATAAGGAGAAAATTGACTTTAAGCCTGAGGTTGCGCTGGTACTGGGTTCCGGGCTTGGCGGCTTTGCCGATGAGGTGGATGTGAAGGCTGTGCTTCCATATGAGGATATCGAAGGATTTCCTATATCGACAGTACTCGGACATGCGGGCCGGTTTGTATTCGGCTATATCGGAGAGGTACCTGTGGTGCTTATGCAGGGCAGAGTGCATTTCTACGAGGGGTATGACATCACCGATGTAGTTATGCCTGCCAGACTGATGAAGCTGATGGGAGCGAAGATCCTGTTCCTGACAAACGCGGCGGGAGGCTTCGGGGATGGTTTTCATCCGGGAACACTGATGATGATCACGGACCATATAGCGTGCTTCGCGCCGAACCCTCTGGTCGGTCCTAATATTGAGGAGCTTGGCACCAGATTCCCGGATATGAGTCATATCTATGATCCTAAGCTTCAGCAGGTTATCAGGGAAGTTGCCGGGCGGGAGAAGATAGAACTTGAGGAGGGCGTTTACGCCCAGCTGACCGGACCATCATTCGAAACTCCGGCTGAGATACGCATGCTGAAAGCGGCAGGAGCGTCTGCCTGCGGTATGAGTACTGCCGTTGAGGCGATTGCGGCTAACCATATGGGCATGAGAATCTGCGGTATCTCATGCATCACCAACCTGGCGGCAGGATTCAGCTCGGAGAGACTGACGCACGCCGAGGTTCAGCAGACGGCTGACCGGGTCAGCGAGAAGTTCCGCAGGCTGGTGAGGGAGACTATTAAGGAGATCGGAAAAACTCAATAGTTATACCGCGTTTGTCACCTGAATCTGGCAGGAGCGCATGGTCTCAAGCGCGGCCAGGTGCTTGTCCGGCGTGACTCCGGCGCAGCATGAGGCGTCAACTGTGATTTTTACCTCCGGCATCATGGCCTTGAGCATCAGCGCGTTTGAGACAACACATATATCTGTACACAGACCTATCAGTTCGAGTTCGAACTGCTCTTTCTCTGACATGGCTTTCAGATCCTCGGCGAGCCTGACGCTTCCGAAGGTCGGTTTTTCATATATCTTTGCGCCGTCAAGCAGGGAAGCGATCTCTGGCCGGATCTGCCAGCCGTCAGTGCCTTTTATGCAATGCTCAACGGGGAGGTATCTTCCTTCCTGTGTCTGAAGGTAATCAGGATTGTGCGTGTCCATCGTAGCAATTACATCTGACGTCTTATAGGACCGGATCTTGTTCTTCACAGAGTCTATGATCGAGACCGCTTCCGCGGTTCCGAGCGCGGCGTCTATGAAGTCGTTCTGCATATCTATTACAATCAGTATCTTTCTCATATCAGTCTCCATTCCTCCGTCTGCTGACGGCTGCACAAACAGTCATGAAAGAGTATCTTTCACATCAGAATCCTCAGAACCGGATAAAGATTGTGTCTGAGACTCACTATAGCATATGACGCCGGGCTGTGCACAGCTTAGCAGGGGCGTATCATGCCTCTATTGCCGGAAGATCTGAATCAAAAAACCGGCACCCAACTGAATGAGTGCCGGCTGCTGTCATCTTCTGCGGATGATGCGATCCGTATGATTATCTCAGGAATGCGCTGTTTACCCAGCCCCAGGTGCCGTTGAAGCATACATAGGTGTATGAGCAGGGAACGCCGTTCAGGCCGGTTCCGCTGGTGGTTGCGCCGTAGGTGTATACCTGATATCCCGGCCAGAGCTGTCCGAGCTCATGATACTGATCCCATACCGGCTGCGGTCTGAGCGCAAGATATCCGCCGTTGCAGTTTCCGACTGTCTTGTAATATCCGGATCCGCCGATACCGCCGTTGACATCCTC
>DFHY01000010.1 GCA_002371345.1 Lachnospiraceae bacterium UBA3711 | reverse complement strand
TGTCTCTTCGTCTTCCGTATCGTCATCCCCGTTCTTCGCCGCAGTCTCTCTCACCTTGGCAACGGAAACCACCATATCGTTTTCATTGAGCTTCATCAGCTTGACGCCTGAGGTGATCCTGCTCAGCACTGAGATATTCTCGCAGCTCATTCTGATGATGATTCCGTCAGTATTGATCATCAGAATCTCATCATCCTGCTCAACCGCCATCGCTCCGATAAGATTGCCCGTCTTCTCCAGGATCCTGTAGCACAGAACACCTTTTCCGCCTCTGGACTGAGTCTTGAACTCCTCGATATCAGTCAGCTTGCCCATGCCCTTCTCTGACACAATCAGCAGATAAGGCGCGGCGTCCGCGATAACCATCGAGACGACCTCGTCTCCGTCCATCAGGTTGATTCCTCGCACGCCCATTGAAGACCTTCCGGTCGACCTCGCGTCAGATTCCCTGAAGCGGATACACTGGCCAAACTTCGTGACAAGAAGAATCTCCTTCTTATTGTTCGTCGCTTCGACTGATATGAGTTCATCATCAGCTCTGAGCGCAACCGCAATCAGGCCGTTCTTGCGGACATTCGCGTACTCTGACAGAAGAGTCCTCTTGATCTGCCCTCGCCTTGTCGCCATGGTCAGATAACCGTTCTCGTCATACTCTTCATCAGATCCTACCGGAATCACGGCGGACAGCTTCTCGTCAGGCTGCAGCTGCAGCAGATTCACAATTGCGGTTCCTCTCGCGGTGCGTCCGGCCTCAGGAACCTCATAGGCCTTCATCTTGTAGACACGCCCCTTGTTGGTGAATACCATCAGATCCGCGTGGGTGTCCGTCATCAGAAGCCGGTCTATATAGTCCTCCTTCAGGGCCTGCATGCCCTTGATTCCTCTGCCGCCGCGGTTCTGCGACTTGAAATTGTCCTCGCTCATTCGCTTGATATACCCAAGCTTGGTGAGCGTAATAACAACATCCTCCTTCTCCACAAGATCCTCGGCGTCAAATTCTCCGAGATCATATCCTATCCTCGTTCTGCGGTCGTCACCGTACTTGTCGGAAATGACCAGGATCTCTTTCCTGATTACTCCGAGCAGCAGCTTCTCGTCCCCGAGGATAGCCTGAAGCTCCGCGATCAGCTTCATCAGCTGCGCGTGCTCAGCCTCGATCTTGCTTCTCTCCAGACCTGTCAGAGCCCTCAGGCGCATATCCACGATCGCCTGTGCCTGCACATCGTCCAGTCCGAACGACGCCATCAGGGCTGCCTTCGCGGCCTGAACATTTTCGGAGGAGCGGATAATCCTGATAACCTCATCGATATTGTCGAGTGCTATCAGCAGTCCCTGCAGTATATGGTCTCTCTCCTGAGCCTTGTTGAGATCATATCTCGTGCGTCTTGTGACTACCTCCTCCTGATGCTTCAGATAATACTGCAGCATCTCGAGAAGATTCAGTATCCTGGGCTTATTATCAATAAGCGCCAGCATAATCACGCCGAACGTATCCTGCAGCTGGGTGTGGAGGAACAGCTTATTCAGGATAATATTCGCGTTGGCGTCCTTCCTGATATCTATACTGATCCGCATGCCCTCGCGGCTTGACTCATCAGTGATGCCGGTGATGCCGTCGATCTTCTTGTCGCGCACAAGAGAGGCCATCTTCTCTATCAGCCTTGCCTTGTTGACAAGATACGGAAGCTCCGTGACGACAATACGGCTCTTCCCGTTCGGAAGCGTCTCTATATCAGTAATCGCGCGTACCCGGATCTTACCTCTTCCTGTTCTGTACGCGTCATTGATTCCGCTCTTTCCCAGGATCTCGGCACCTGTCGGGAAATCAGGTCCCTTGATGATCTTCATCACTTCATCGATAGACGTGTCACGGTCCTCAATGACTCTGTTGTCAATGATCTTCACGACGGCGTCGATAACCTCCCGCAGATTGTGCGGAGGAATATTGGTCGCCATACCGACCGCGATGCCGGTCGTGCCATTTACAAGAAGGTTCGGAAAACGGCTCGGAAGCACCGTAGGCTCCTTCTCCGTCTCATCAAAGTTCGGCACGAAATCAACTGTATCTTTATTGATGTCCGCAAGCATCTCCATGGACATCTTCGACAGTCTGGCCTCCGTATATCTCATCGCGGCGGCCCCGTCTCCGTCGACCGACCCGAAATTGCCGTGACCGTCAACCAGCGGATAGCGCATGGACCAGTCCTGCGCCATATATACAAGGGCTCCGTAGATCGAGCTGTCTCCGTGCGGATGATACTTACCCATCGTATCACCGACGATACGCGCGCACTTTCTGTGCGGCTTGTCGGGACCGTTGTTCAGCTCGATCATGGAATACAGGACCCTGCGCTGAACCGGCTTCAGACCATCCCTCACATCAGGAAGAGCACGGGAAGCGATTACGCTCATCGCGTAATCTATGTAGGATTCCTCCATGGTCTTCTGAAGGTCAACCTCACGAATCTGGTCAAATACTTTATCGTCCATTCTTTACTCCATCATATGTAACTGTTCAGCACCCCATCAATACTTATAAAATCAGGACAGGAAGCCTGCTCGCCGGATGATTTTGAGAATAGTTGCAGACATTTATACATCAAGGTTTCTTACCCTCGCGGCGTTCTCCTCGATAAACTCCCGCCTTGGCTCGACCTGATCGCCCATCAGTGTTGTAAATGTCACATCAATCGATGATTTGTCATTGTCATCCATCGAAACTCTCTTCAGGATACGCTTCTCAGGATCCATGGTCGTATCCCAGAGCTGTTCCGCGTCCATCTCACCAAGACCCTTATACCGCTGGATCTTGTTGTTCTGATCGCGTCCTACCTCGGCGAGTATACTGTTCAATTCTTCGTCGGAATACGCGTACCACACCTTCTTGTTCTTCTCGAGCTTATAGAGGGGCGGAGTCGCAAGATACACATGTCCCTGTTTGATAAGCTCCGGCATGAACCTGTAAAAAAATGTGAGAAGCAGCGTAGCTATATGAGCGCCGTCGACATCGGCGTCCGTCATTATGATGATCCTGTTATATCGAAGCTTCTCGATATCAAAATCCTCATGAATACCAGTGCCGAACGCCGTAATCATCGCGCGTATCTCGGCATTTCCAAGAATCCTGTCAAGCCTTGCCTTCTCGACGTTCAGTATCTTTCCACGCAGAGGAAGAATAGCCTGGGTAGCCCTGGCTCTCGCGGTCTTCGCGGAGCCTCCGGCGGAATCACCCTCGACTATAAATATCTCGCAGTTATCGCGGTTTTTGTCAGTACAGTCGGCAAGCTTTCCCGGAAGACTGAGTCCGTCCAGAGCACTCTTTCTTCTCGTGAGATCCCTGGCCTTCCTGGCTGCGGCACGGGCTCTCTGTGCCATGACCGACTTCTCTATTATCAGCTTTCCTATCTGCGGATGCTGCTCCAGATAGATTCCCAGCTTCTCGCTCAGAAGGCTCTCAACCGCGCCTCTCGCCTCGGAGTTGCCGAGCTTCTGTTTCGTCTGTCCCTCGAACTGCGGCTCGGATATCTTGATAGATATAATCGCCGTCAGACCCTCACGGATATCATCACCCGTCAGGTTCTCCTCGCTGTCCTTGAGCAGCTTCTGCGTCCGGCCATAATCATTGAACGTCTTGGTCAGCGCGTTCCTGAAGCCGGTCATATGAGTGCCGCCTTCGGGAGTGATAATATTATTGACAAATGAATATGTCGATTCGTTATAGCCGTCATTGTGCTGCAGCGCTATCTCTACCAGCACACCGTCCTTCTCGCCCTCACAGTCGATGATATCGTCATACAGAGGGGTCTTGCCCTTATTCAGGTACTGTACGAACTCGCGGATGCCTCCCTCATAGTGAAATGAGCGCTCCTTCCAGGGATCGATCCTCTCATCGGTGAGAGTTATCCTCAGGCCCTTCGTGAGAAATGCTGTCTCTCTGAGTCTCTGTCTCAGCGTATCGTAATCATAATCAAGAGTTTCGAATATCGATCCGTCAGCCATGAAAGTGACCTGTGTCCCGCTCTCCTCAGGATCGCAGTCTCCTATCACCTTCAGGTCGTACATGGCATGGCCCTTCTCGTAACGCTGCTGATAGACCTTGCCCTCATGGAAGACCTGAACCTCAAGATAATCAGACAGCGCATTGACAACGGAAGCACCCACGCCGTGAAGACCGCCCGAAACCTTATATCCCCCGCCGCCGAACTTTCCGCCGGCATGCAGAACCGTAAAGACGACCTCAACCGCGGGTCTCCCTGTCTTTTCATTGATTCCGACAGGAATACCTCTGCCGTCATCCCTGACAGTGATTGAATTGTCCGGATGAATATTGACCTTAATATGACTGCACGCGCCGGCCAGAGCCTCGTCAACCGAATTGTCGACGATCTCATAAACCAGATGATGCAGTCCCCTTGCGGAGGTCGATCCGATATACATTCCGGGTCTCTTCCTGACCGCTTCAAGTCCCTCTAAAACCTGTATCTGATTCGCGCCGTACTCAGCCCCTGTCTCAGTTCCCATAAAACCTCCGAAATGGTGTCATCTCTTACCTTAAACGCATTTGGTGAAATTATACCACAGACACAGAAAAAAGACGAGTCAAGACTCGCCTGCGCAGAGCAATCGCCTGATGCTGCACTACACTCTTCTGTGTTGCATCAGGATTAAACGATTACTCTGCGCCTGCGAGTCCTGACTCTGTTACAGTTCACATACAGCCCTGCCGTCCCTGACAAGGAAAGTCCTGTCGATGCGCACCGGACTGTTCTGATATTCCTCAAGCCCCGTACATGTAATAAACGTCTGGATATCACCAATAGAATCCAGAAGATAATGCTGCCTCCCGGTATCAAGCTCCGAGAGAACATCATCGAGAAGCAGAACAGGAATATCCCCTGTCGATTCCCTTACCAGTTCAATCTCAGCCAGCTTAAGCGACAGAGCCGCCGATCTCTGCTGCCCCTGGGAACCGAATCTGCGGATATCAACTCCGTTAACCGCGAAACTAAGGTCATCCCTGTGAGGCCCGCACCCCGTGGTCTTCAGCAGCATGTCCCTGCCGCGGCACTTTCTGATACTGCCGGCAAAGCTCTCAACATCCGTATTCTTCTCATAACCGGCGGCAATCTCCTCACTTCCGCCGCTCAGCTTCCTGTGGATCGGACGGATGACCTCATCAAGCCTGCCCACAAACTTTTCCCTCGCCCTGATCAGGACGGATCCGTACCTGACAAGCTGCTCGTCCCACACATCAAGCGTATCTATATCCTGCGGGTGGAGAGAAAGGTCCTTCAGCAGCTTATTTCTCTGCTGCAGAACCTTATTGTAATCTGCAAGGGACGACACATAGATTCTGTCGAGCTGGCACAGCTCCATATCGAGAAACCTGCGTCTCTCAGACGGACTGTTCTTGATAATCCCAAGATCCTCGGGGGAAAAGAATATAAAATGCCCCAGCCCTATGAGCTCCTGAGCCTTCCTGATCGCTGCGCCGTTGATGGCGATCCCCTTGGCCCTTCCGGCCTTCAGGTGCATATCTATTCTGTAATCCACCCTGTCACGAGACATCTCCATCCTCAGATGAGACTCCTGCGACCCGAACTTTATCAGCTCACTGTCCCTTGACGTACGATGAGAACGTGTCGTACCGCAAAAATAGACAGCCTCAAGGATATTCGTCTTCCCCTGCGCGTTGTCTCCATAGAAGAGATTTGTGCCGGGTGAGAACATAAGATCCAGGCTGTCGTAATTCCGGAAATGATCAAGCCTAAGCTCTTTGATGTACATGTATCACTTCACCATTGTATTCGACCGTCTCAGAGTCGTGTATCTTCTTGCCGCGCATCGTGCATACCTCTCCGTTAACCTTGACCTGCCCGTCCGCTATCACAAACTTCGCGTCTGATCCCTCATCCACGAGCCTCATCGCTTTCAGGAGCTGACCGAGCTTGATGAATTCCTCACCGCTCCGAAGTGTAAAATCTGACATACTCATACTCCTCACACTACAGCTGCATTCTCAGCATTTTACAATTGATTGACCGCCTGGCAAATCATCTACACAAAATTCACCGGCAGCACCATGTAGATATAAGACTGCTCCTCATCGCGGATGAAACACGGAGCCTTTGAATTCAGGAAATAGATCAGGATATCCTCGTCATCAATGACACGAAGCGCGTCAAGGATGAACTTTGGATTGAAGCCGATCTTCAGCTCCTTCCCCTCCATATCGATATCCACATCATCAGACATAGATCCCACCGGAGATGCGATCCTAAGATTCATGCTGTCCTTTTCGATAGTCAGGACCAGCGGGCGCTTGTCGGCCTCGCTCGTAAAGAGCAGCGCGCGGTCGACCGCGCTTGAGATAGCGTTCTTCCTGACACTGATCTTCGTCTCGAAATCATTTGACAGCATCTGATCAACACGGAAGTATACTCCGTCTATCAGGCGCGATACCACTGTCGTCTGTTCCATCTCAAACAGCATATGATTCTTTGTGAAGAACAGCTTTACCTCGTCATCCATCTCTCCGGTAAGGATCTTGCCTATCTCATTCATGGTCTTGCCGGGGATAATCACCTCACGGTTTTCATATGCCTTGTCCATAAGAACTCTGCGGATCGCGATCCTGTGGCCGTCAAGACCGACCAGACGGATCTCGTTATCCCGTATCTGCATATACTCGCCTGTCAGGATCTTATTCGCGTCATTCGGTGAGATGGAGAATATCGTCTGACGTATCATCTCCCTCAGCTGGAACTGCGTCAGGATAACCGGTTCCTTTCTGTCGATCGAAGGCAGCGGACTGAACTCTGTCGTATCCTTCCCGACAATACGGAAAACAGACTTCTCACATGAAATCATGGTCTGGAAATCATTTCCGGTCTCGATAGTGACATCGTCGTCAGGCATCTTCCTGATAATCTCCGAGAAGATCTTGGCGTCAAGACATATCGATCCTCTCTCCTGAATAGAACCGTTCACGGCAGTCTCTATGCCAAGCTCCATATCGTTGGCGGTGAAATGTATCGTATCCACCGTCGCGTCCACGAGAATACAGTAGAGGATATTCATGGTGGTTCTCGACGGAACGGCTCTCATGACGATTCCGAGCGACTTCATCAGTTCCTGTTTCGATGCAGTGATCTTCATAATTGTTCAGCCTCTTTTCAAAAAACCAGCTTGCCTGCCAAATAAATAAAATATAAATTCTTATTATTAATATTAAGGGATGTGGATTGGTGGAAAGTCCGGCCCAGCCCTTGTTTTTACCGGGATCAGCGTCTGGAAAAACAGTTGAGATCCGGTGTTGTTCAGACAGGAAAACTCCGTTTCTGTCCACATGCCCTTTTTCGGGGTTTATCCGTATGCCTGTCATGGTTCCGTCCAGGCTTCCACGCATACCGTCCATATCCACGCGAATTCACATGTTTAAACTGTGGAAAAGTGGAAAATCAAGTGGACAAGGCGCAGGATATCAGTCTGACGGATTGATTTTCTTTTTCAGCACATCTACGGTTCTTCGGATATCTTCGTATTGTTTTATGTCATTGTCAATCTTTTCTATTCCATGCATGATTGTGGTGTGATCACGCTTCCCTATTACGTCTCCGATAGAATTGAGGGATATGTTGGTCATATTGCGGATCAGATACATGGCGATATGTCTGGGCTGGACGATCTCGGAATTTCTCTTTGATCCCTTGATGTCATTTACAGAGATATTAAAATGCTCCGCCACTGTATTGATGATCAGATCCGCGGTGATCTCCCTCTTCATATTCGGGGAAATGAACTCCTTCAATGCGTCTTCGGCAAGCTCGAGGGTTATCTCGCTGTTCTCGACACGGCTGAGAGCGATCAGCTTGGTCAGCGCGCCCTCAAGTTCACGGATATTGGAGCGGATATTCGCGGCTATGTACTGCAGAACCTCATTGCTGATAACATAGTGTTCAGCCTCCGCCTTCTTCTGCAGGATCGCCATCCTGGTTTCGTAATCGGGCATCTGTATATCGGCCAGAAGTCCCGAAGCAAATCTCGTCTTCAGACGCTCGTCCAACGTGTCGAACTCCTTCGGCGGGCGGTCAGACGATATGATGATCTGCTTCTCACGGCCGATAAGGTCATTGAAGGTATGGAAGAATTCCTCCTGAGTAGATTCCTTTCCTATTATAAACTGTATATCATCGATCAGCAGCACATCAATATTGCGGTAGCGGTGCCGGAACGAATTGATCAGCGAGATATTGTTTGAGTTCCTGAGGGCGTCGATCAGCTGGTTCGTAAATGTCTCCGACGATACATAGCACACGGACTTCTCAGGCTGGGTAGTCATGATATGTGCGGCGATCGCGTTCATAAGATGTGTCTTGCCGAGTCCGGGCCCGCCGTATATGAACAGAGGGTTGTACATCCTGCCAGGTGACTCGGCGACAGCTACTGCTGCCGAGTGGGCAAACTTATTGTTTGAACCGACGACAAATGTCTCGAATGTATACTTCGGGTTCAGGCCGGCTTCGAGCAATGTCATATTGAACCTGGCATCTGTTCCGGGAATCTCGACATGCGCCTTGTTGGTGTTGCGGAGTTCTTCTTCCTTCGCCTCCTCAGGGAGAATGAACCCTATTTCATATTCAGTACCTGTATTCTCCGCAACCGCGACCTTCAGCGGAAACAGATATTTCTTTGATATATAATCAATCCCCATCTGACCTGTGGTGACGAGGATCACGACCGTATTGTCTCTTACATCATGAACCTTAAGAGGCTGAAGCCAGGTTCGGAAGGCGACATCCGTGACATCAAATTCCGTTTTGACACTCTGAAGTATATCATTCCATGTTTCCGCGCTGATTTCCGACATATCTGTTCTGACACTCCTGTTCCATATATATAAGGAAGCTCCGACTCTGATCAGAGCATTCCCGGTATGCAATCCGGACAGCGAAGCGCTGCAGTTGTGCTGCTTCGCTGTCCGGCTGTATTCATGTCGTCAAAATGACCGAATCAGAGTTAATAATATGATAAAACTGGCTATTTTTCAATTGCGCCAAAAACAGGCCTGTGGATAAAATATAAACATGATATGAGCGTTGATTAAGACTATTTTTCAGGATTATCCACATATACAATATACTTATCAACATACTTATCCCCTTTTTTTCGATAAAAAGTGGAAAAAATTGTGGACAAGTTTTGATTAGGTTCCGGCTTGACTGCCTCCACTCTTCTGCATATAATTGTAACGATGTTTTCTCGAAATAATGGCGGGATTATAGAAACCCATGAGAGATAGAGATCTGGGAGCGAAGGGGGTGTTTGACTGATGAAGATGACGTTTCAGCCGAAGAAGAGGCAGAGATCGAAAGTCCATGGCTTCCGCAGCAGGATGAGTACAAAGGGCGGCAGGAAGGTTCTCCGGGCCAGAAGAGCCAAGGGAAGAAAAGTTCTTTCCGCGTAAGGAAGGTTAGGGAGAGTTTCGAGACAACGTTCGAAACTCTCTTTTCACGTCAGGATATTTATGAAATATTCAGAGAGTTTAAAGAAGACCGGGGATTTCTCAATCGTCTATCAGAAGGGAAAGTCCTACGCTAACCGTACACTGGTTCTGTATGTACTCAGAAGAAAGGGTGCTGATACAAACCGTGTTGGCATATCGGTCAGCAAGAAGGTCGGCAACAGCGTAGTCCGCCATCATTTGACAAGACTTGTCAGGGAAAGCTACAGACTTCACGAATTGGAATTCGACAGAGGGCTTGATCTTATAGTGCTGGTCAGGCCGGGCGCGAAAGAAAGTGATTTCTTTACTGTTGAGCGCGCGCTGCTCGCCCTAGGGAAAAGAGCAGAGATTACAGATAACAATGCGGAGAAGGGGGAAAGACGTGAAGAAGATCATGCTTTGGTCGATCCGTAAATATCAGAGATATCTTTCTCCGCTGAAGACCACCCGATGCCCCTACTATCCTACCTGCAGCAATTATGCCCTGCAGGCCGTCGAAAAACACGGGGCTTTTAAGGGAGGCTTACTTGCCGGATGGCGCATTTTAAGATGCAATCCCTTCTCACACGGGGGATACGATCCGGTTCCATAACGATTATTGATGTATCATTTCAGTATTATCATTATTGGCCTGGGACGATATATCACAGACAACCTTAACGAGGAAATACAAAATGAGTTTACTTACCAAGAGCGGCGGTATTCTCGGACCGATCGCAACGGTGCTCGGATTTGTCATGACAGGAATCTTCGCGATCCTTGTCGCTCTGAATATTCCGAATATCGGCCTGGCGATCATTCTCTTTACGATCGTCATCTACATGATCATGTTTCCGCTGACCTACCGCCAGCAGAAGTTCTCGCGCATGACGCCGCTTATGAATCCGGAGCTCAATGCTATCCGCGAAAAGTACAAGAATAAAAAAGACCAGGCGTCGATGCAGCGCATGAATGAGGAGACTCAGCAGGTATACGCGAAATACGGAGTCAATCCTGCAGGTTCATGTGTACAGCTGGCGATCCAGATGCTGATCCTGTTTCCGCTGTACCGCGTAATTATGAATGTTCCGGCTTACGTCGGACAGGTCAAGGATGTCTTTACCGATCTGGCGTCCGCCCTGCTGAAGACAGGGGGGGCTGAGGAATATCTTAAAGGAATTGCCTCTTCCATTCAGGCGACGACTATATCTAAATCATATACGACAGATACCATTATTGACACACTGTACAAATTCCGTCCGGCGAACTGGACAGAGCTTGCGCAGAAGTTCCCGGATCTGTCAGGCGTTATATCGACGACCGAGAAGAAAATAGGAATAATGAATAATTTCCTTGGTCTCAATATCGCGAACACGCCTATGAACTATATTAAGGATCATGCGTCAATGTGGTTTGTGATCGGCGCGATTCTTGTTCCGGTTCTTGCTGCCCTGACCCAGTGGATTTCGGTCAAGGTCTCCATGGCCGGCAATACTCAGGCTGAGGGATCTGATCAGATGGCCGGCACGATGAAGGTTATGAACAATGTCATGCCGCTGATGTCAGCTTTCTTCTGTCTGACGCTTCCTGTCGGTATGGGCATCTACTGGATCATGTCGGCTGTTGTCCGTATGGTTCAGACTATCGCTATCAATAAGAGCCTGGAGAAGCAGGATATGGAAGAGATTCTCCGAAAGAATCTGGAGAAGCGCAAGAAGAAGATGGAAAAGAAGGGCGGAGTTACAGGCGCCCAGATAGCTCAGAACGCTGCGATCAATACCAAGAAAGTTGAGACAGTCCAGAGCCGCGCGAAGAAGATGCAGAAAGCAGCGACAGGACTCGATGAGAGCGCGGTTACAAAGAAGGATAATGTACGTCCGGGATCTTTGGCGGAGAAGGCGAATATGGTCGCGGAATACAATGAAAAACACCGCAAGAAGTAAGATGAGCGTGGAGGAAAACAACCTATGAGTGAATTAATCAGGATCACTGGGAAGACGGTTGAGGACGCTATTACCAACGCGACCATCAGGTTTGGAGTTACCAGTGACAATATCGTATATACGGTAATCGAGCATGAATCAAAAGGTTTTCTCGGTATCGGGCAGAAGGATGCCGTCATCGAGGTCAGAGTCAAAACAGAGGCTGACTTTGAGGCTGAGCGCCTGAAGATCAAGGCTGAAGAGGAAGCTGCCGCGGCAGCTGCGAGAGCGTCTTCCCGGAAAGAAGATGACAGGGCCGGAGAAGCAGATGAACCGTCTGCTGAAAATGCTGAGGAGACACATACATCCGGAGATGAGCCGGCTTCAGCAAATGCAGCGGCTGAACAGGCTCAGGGCGGAGAAACTCATACTGAAGAGCCTGATGTGGGAGATAACGAGCAGGAGACTGCTGAGGTAAAGCCTGCTTCAGGGAGACGTGAAAGAGAGATCAAGCCTCTTGAGAATCCTCAGGAAGCGATCGATAAGGCTGAGAATTTCCTTCGAGATGTATACAGCGCGATGGGAATGGATGTAGAGCTTGTCAGCAGCTATGACGGTGAAGTTCTCAACATCCAGATGAACGGCGATGATATGGGCATACTGATCGGGAAGCGCGGTCAGACGCTGGATTCTCTTCAGTATCTTGTAAGCCTTGTTGTCAATAAGGGAAGCGCGACTTACGTTAGAGTGAAGCTTGACACAGAGAATTACAGGGAGAGGCGCAAGGCTACACTCGAGAACCTGGCCAAGAACATTTCCATTAAGGTCAGAAAGACCCGTCAGAATGTATATCTCGAGCCGATGAATCCTTATGAGAGGCGCATCATTCACTCGGCACTGCAGGATGATCCTTTCGTAACCACTCACAGTGAAGGCGAGGAGCCTGACCGTAAGGTGGTGGTTACTCTGAGGGCTGACGCTGATCTGGAGGCGCTTGACCGCAAGTACGGTGAGAAGCGCTATCGCGGAGGATACCGCAGATCCGGAAGGGGAAACCGCAGAGGCTACAGCAGGCGCCGCGGTGATGACAACTATTCCGGCAATTCTGATATGGATCCTGTTCAGATTCCTGATACGGGAAGCGCGGATTCAACCGGAGAGTGAGTATTATTATAATTAAGGAAATGCTGATATATTCGGTATCCTTTTAATTGTGCGGATTCCCGTGTCCTGTCGTTTTGAGATGGGACGCGGGTTTTATTCTTCATTGCGCAATATCCCGATACCCGTGACTTCAGTTATGGGATACGCGAGTAACAACAAGATTGTCTTCATCGTACAGTCCGGGCTCGCGATGGATCCTGACATCAGTGATAAGGAAGTATAAAAATGTATAAGAGCATGCATGACACTATCGCCGCGATATCCAGCGCGGTAAGTGAGTCAGGGATCGGTATCATACGGATATCAGGTCCGGATGCTGTCGCGGCCGCTGATATAGTATTCAGATCTCCCGGCGGCAGAAAGAAGCTGTCCGATGCCGTCAGCCACACCATTCATTATGGGTATATTTTCGATCGTGAAGGCGGTGTGATAGATGAGGTTCTGGTGAGCGTCATGCGCGCCCCTAGAACATATACCGCTGAGGACACCGTTGAGATCAACTGTCACGGAGGAATCCTCGCCATGAAGAAGGTTCTGGACGCGGTACTTCACTGTGACAGTTATCCAGGGTCAGATAACAGTATTGTGGTTCGTGCGGCAGAGCCTGGTGAATATACGAAGAGAGCTTTTATCAATGGCAGGATCGATCTCTCCCGCGCGGAAGCTGTCATGGACCTGATTGAGGCAAAGAATGAATACGCGCTCAGAAATTCGGTGAGTCAGGTACGCGGTTCTCTGTATAATAAGATCAGTGAACTTAGATCAGAAATACTGTACGAAGCGTCTCATATAGAAGCGTCGCTGGACGATCCGGAGAACCTTGATTTTACTCCGCATCTTCCTCATTTCAGGGATAAGCTCTCTGAATGGAAGGAAACGATCGGGCGTCTGATGAGTTCATTTGAGGATGGAAGACTGGCGTCTGAGGGAATCCGTACAGTGATTGTCGGAAAGCCGAATGCCGGCAAGAGTTCTCTGCTGAATCTGTTTCTCGGAGAGGAGCGCGCTATAGTAACCGACATAGCGGGGACGACCAGGGATCTTCTCACCGAGACCATCAATCTGCAGGGAATCACTCTTCTGGTGACAGATACAGCCGGAATCAGGGATACAAGCGATGAGGTTGAGAAAATCGGAGTCGAGCGGGCCGAGCGCGCATTAAAAGATGCTGATCTCATACTGTGGATTGTCGATTCATCAGTTCCTCTTGATGAAAATGACATACGTATCGCTTCTCTCCTGTCCGGCAGGCGTGGCATCATCCTTCTAAACAAATCTGATCTTGAGACAGTAACTTGCGAGGATGATGTCCGGGCGCTTCTGGATCATCCTTATCAGGACAATGAAGGCGGAACCGGTTCGCCAGAGACAATCATAAATGAATATAGTGCTTCTGAAGACAATATTCGCCGTGAGGTCAGGATACTTCCCTTCTCCGCCCTTGACGGCTCAGGCTATGACGAATTCATTATGATACTGAAAGATCTATTCTTTCATGGTAAACTGTCGTGGAATGATGAGGTCGTTATCACCAATGCCAGGCATAAGCTGCTTCTTGCGCAGGCGTGTGAGAGCCTTGAGAGGGTATGTGAGAGCCTTGAAGCACAGATGAGCGAGGACTTCTTCGCTGTCGATCTGATGGACGCATATGAGGCGCTCGGAACTATAATCGGAGAGGAAGTCGGGGAAGATCTGATAGATGAGATATTCAGCCGGTTCTGCATGGGAAAGTAAGGAGATAATTCAATGGGTTCAGCAGGTCTTGAAGAGTATGTAGATGTGGCTGTAGTCGGCGCCGGACACGCCGGGTGTGAAGCGGCCCTTGCATGCGCCAGACTCGGTCTTGAGACAGTGCTGTTTACGATGAGTGTTGAGTCAATAGCCATGATGCCGTGCAACCCTCATATCGGAGGAAGTTCGAAGGGACATCTTGTGCGTGAGATAGACGCGCTTGGCGGAGAGATGGCAAGGTGCATTGATCACACATTTCTTCAGAGCAGGATGCTTAACCGCTCAAAAGGCCCTGCGGTGCACTCTCTCAGAGCCCAGGCTGATAAGGCCGCGTATTCATCCAGGATGCGCAGAACTCTTGAGAGACAGGAGCATCTTCAGATCCGCATGCAGGAGGTTACCGATATCGTCACGGATGATGAGAATAATCTTACCGGCGTCAGGACTATATCAGGTACATTGTGGCATTGCAGGGCAGCTGTCCTCTGTACGGGAACATATCTGAACGCTGTGTGCATCTATGGCGACGTGTGTGTTCCGACGGGACCGAACGCTATGCAGGCGGCTGATCACCTGACGGATTCCCTCCGCGGGCATGGTATCGATATTCACCGGTTTAAGACAGGGACGCCGGCAAGAATCGACGGTAAGACTATTGATTATACCAGGATGACAAGGCAGGACGGAGACGTTCCCGTTATTCCTTTTTCATTTGAGACAGATCCGTCTGAAGTGCAGATAGAACAGGTTCCTGTATATCTGACACATACCAATGAAGAGACACACAGGATCCTCAGAGAGAATCTGGACCGCTCTCCCCTCTTTTCGGGAAAAATAACCGGAACGGGGCCCCGCTACTGTCCTTCGATCGAAGATAAGGTTGTGCGGTTTTCCGATAAGCAGTCACATCAGGTTTTTGTCGAACCGCAGGGCCGTGATACTGATGAGATGTACATTGACGGTATGTCCAGCAGCATGCCTGAAGATGTTCAGGTCAGGATGTACCGTACTGTACCGGGACTCGAACACGCCCGCATCGTAAAGATGGCTTACGCGATCGAGTATGACTGTATCAATGCGCTTCAGCTGAAGGAAAACTTCGAGTTCAGGCATATACCCGGACTGTTCTCAGCAGGACAGTTCAACGGCAGTTCAGGTTACGAGGAGGCTGCGGCCCAGGGATTGTACGCCGGAATAAACGCCGCGATGAAGATACTCGGGAAGGACAGCCTCAGGATTGACAGGTCGGAGGGTTATATCGGAGTCCTGGTTGATGACCTTATCACAAAGGAAAATCATGAGCCTTACCGGATGATGACATCCCGCGCTGAGTACAGGCTTCTCCTCCGCCAGGACAACGCGGATCTGCGTCTTACGGAGAAGGGATACAGGGCAGGACTTATCGACGAAGATCGATACAAACGTTTTTTGAAAAAGAAGGAGCTTATACGCGCGGAGATTGAGCGGGTAAACAGTATAGTTATCGGTGCAGGTGAAGAAGCCGGGATTTATCTTAAGCAGGCAGGCAGTACACCCCTGCTCGGCTCAGCGACCCTGGCGGAGCTTATCAGACGACCGGAGCTGGACTACCGGAAACTTGCCCCGCTTGATCCGGATCGTCCGTCACTTCCTGACGATGTACAGGAAGAGGTCAACATCGAGATAAAGTACGAGGGATATATCAAGAGGCAGAAAAAGCAGGTAGAACAGTTCAGAAAGACAGAGAATATGAGGATACCTGACAGCCTTGACTATGACACAGTGCCAAGTCTGCGAAATGAAGCCAGACAGAAGCTGAAGGATATCCGTCCGTCATCGATAGGCCAGGCGTCACGTATCATGGGCGTCAATCCTGCGGATATATCGGTACTGCTTATATATCTGAAGGGATATCACACTTAAGTTTCTTATGTTTCGGAAGCGGTGTGCGACTAAGCCTGCGCTGAGGTCAGGCTTTGGCGCTGTAATCACCATATTTGAAGGGCAGAAGATGGATAACGTATCGAAAGTAATAGATATGTATGATATATCGATATTAGTCGATGGATGTGAAGCTCTGGGTATGCATCTGTCTTCAAAGCAGACAGAACAATTCGTGACTTATTATAGACTTCTTGAGGAGAAGAACAGAGTCATGAATCTCACGGCAATCACTGAATGGGGAGAGGTTCAGACACGTCACTACCTGGACAGCCTGCTAATTGCAGGAGCAGCAGATCTGAGGGACGGTATTCGTGTGCTTGATATGGGAACAGGTGCAGGCTTTCCGGGAATACCTCTAAAGATTGCCTATCCTGAGCTTGACATAGTACTTGCTGATTCTCTTAACAAGAGAATCCTGTTTCTGAACGATGTTATAGACAGGCTCGGACTTTCAGGAATCTGCGCGGTTCATGGCAGAGCGGAGGATCTTGGCAGGAAAAGCGATTACAGAGAATCATTTGATCTTGTTGTGTCCCGCGCTGTTGCAAATCTTTCATCATTGAGTGAATACTGCATCCCGTTCGTAAAAACAGACGGAGCATTCATATCCTATAAATCATCTGACGTTGACGATGAACTGAAACAGGCACAGCACGCTATAAGTATTCTTGGCGGAGGAAGACCTGAGGTCTCTTCTCTCCCGCTCCCGGGGACGGATATAATAAGGACTTTCATAAAGATCAGAAAAGAACGGCCTACTCCGAATAAGTATCCAAGAAAAGCGGGGACCCCGTCACGGGATCCCCTGTCATAATTAACATCATGATGATTACAGTGCCAAAAGCCAGCCATTCACACGGACTTCGTCAATCGTGCACCGCGTCCGAAGGTTCCGTATTCATTACCCTGCAGAAAAACTATGCTCACAGCTTGCGTGAAGCTTTATAAACATCCATAAATGCCTCTGGCCGTTCCATATGAGGCAGGAACTTTGTACTGCTTACAGCCAATGCTTTAACGGATGGGTTTATGCTCTGATATCCTGAAGCAATCTTCCTGGCGTTGTCAGCGTTATCTCCATAGATGATGATGAGCTTATCACCGGCCTTAACAAGAGCTTTTCTCAGGTTGACCGTCATATACTTTCCCTTGATCGAGGCAAGCAGATATTTTCCGTTGCTTTCATTAAAATGAGCACCCTCATAGAATGCAGTGACAAATCTCTTCTGAGAGCGGAACGGATTGTACAGATATTTCTCGGTAAACGCAAGATCAATATTATCTCTGGATTCAGAGATGTTGTACACAGATGTTCCGACAACAGGCAGAGAGAGTATGGTGGAGGCAGTTTTTGATCTCTTGCTTTCTGTCTGCATGAGTTCCTTAACACTGCTTGGATTCACAGCAATTATCTTTCCAATCAATGAGTCATTCATTGAAGCTGTCATAATCGCGAAAGACGATGAATATCCACTCGCAATCACTGTGCATTTCTTCTTGACGATATTCTTGATAAATGATGTAAGGAACAGAACATAGAAATAATTGGTGTATGCCGTATTATCCTTGAAGGATCTGCCGCATCCGGGAAGATCAACGGAGTAGACCGTGTGGTCGGAACTAAGCTGATCTACGATCTCGTTCCATTCATAAGAACTAAAGGCAGGATCAAGGTGATGAAGAAGAACAATAGGACTTCCGCTGCCGGTTTTATGGTAGAATACATCACCATGATTCCATCTGTAGTACTTTCCAACACCCGTCTTAAGCATATTGTTTGTCAAAGCCATGGATGAAATATTACGGTTTGACACATGCATAATACCAAGCGCAAACAAATCAAGCTTCAATACTGTTTTGACTGATTCAGAAAAGCTTGCCATAGATTAACCTCCCCACAAAAAGCTTCGCGCAGAGCATCAAACGATGCATTAAGAATCACGCTTTAGCGCAGTATTAGTATACTTCAAATGTGTGAACACTTCCACAGACAAAAAAGAATTATTGTAGTCGCACGGCCTGAATGTTTCACGTGAAACAATCCACAGCTGAAAAGTTTCACGTGAAACAAACAAAACTCTTTTCTGTGAAGCGACACTGTGTTATATTATCTATACACTAATGGGGGAGTGTGAATAATGAATCGTACTATCGTTATAGCAAATCAAAAGGGTGGGGTCGGTAAAACGACAACAGCCATTAATCTTGCCGCAAGTCTGGCATCTCGCAGGAGGCGTGTTCTCCTGATCGACATGGATCCGCAAGGCAATGCATCAAGCGGATTTGACATTCAGATAGATGAAAACAACAGGAATATCTATGATGTGATGCTCGGTGAGGCACGTATCGAAGATTCTGTGATACCGAATGTGAGACCTAAGCTGTCCGTAATTCCGTCTGATGTCAATCTGGCAGCCTGTGAGATACAGCTGTCGGAGAAGGAGAACAGGAATACCATTCTGAAGGATGAGTTATACCGGATCAGGGAGAATTACGAGTTTGTAATAATCGACTGCCCGCCATCACTGAATATACTGACGCTGAATGCCATGTGCGCGGGAGATACTGTTCTTGTGCCGCTGCAGTGTGAGTATTATGCGCTGGAAGGGCTGGCGCAGCTTATGCAGACGGTTAAGCTGATATCGGACAGACTTAACCCGGATCTGATTATTGAGGGTATAGTTTTCACTATGTATGACAGCAGGACGAATCTCGCGAACCAGGTTGTAGAGAATGTAGAGCAGAATACTGACAAGAAGATCTATAAAGCTGTCATACCGAGAAATATACGTCTGGCTGAGGCTCCGAGCTATGGTATGCCGATCACAGAGTATGATCCGAAGTCATCTGGTGCGAAAGCATACGACGCCCTGGCAAAGAAAGTGATCCGGTACCATTACCGGAAAAAATAATATAGTAGTATATAGGAGATAATCATGCCAAAGAGAAGTGGATTGGGACAGCGGGGACTGGATCTGCTGATATCCGCATCATCGGGAAAAGTGCCTTCTGGTCCGGCAGAGGAAGAGAAGAAGGGCGTTAATAATAAATCATCCGGCAGTAAGAAGAAAGCGGCAGTTCAGAAGAAAAAAGCCGCGGACGAATCCGTGGTATACGACGGTAAAGAAGCTAAAGAGCTGAATCTGCCGGGCAAAGAAGGTTCACCTGTCATGGTACCTCTTTCGAAGGTGGAGCCGAACCGGGGGCAGCCCCGCAGAAATTTTGACGAGGATGCACTTCAGGAACTTGCAGATTCAATAAAACAGTTTGGAATCATACAGCCGCTGATTGTTCAAAAAAAGGATGACTATTACGAAATCATAGCCGGTGAACGCCGGTGGAGGGCAGCCAGAATTGCCTCACTGAAGGAAGTTCCTGTCATCATACGGGAGTATACGCCAAGGGAGGTTATGGAGATATCTCTGATAGAAAATATACAGAGAGAGGACCTGAATCCGATAGAGGAGGCTGCCGCGTACAGGCGTCTGATAGAGGAGTACAATCTCAAACAGGATGAGGTTGCTGAGCGTGTGTCAAAGAGCCGGGCGGCTGTGGCTAATTCCGTCAGACTTCTGAATCTTGATGAGAGAGTTCAGGATATGGTTGTCGCGGAGATGATTTCTACAGGACATGCGAGGGCATTGCTTGCAATCACGGATCCGGAGGTTCAGTTCCAGACCGCGCAGAAGGTATTTGATGACAAGCTTACTGTCAGAGATGTTGAGAAGCTGGTCAGGAGGATAAATGAACCTGCTCCGTCTCCTGTGAAGAAACAGATAAGCGAAGCTCTGCAGGCGGTATATGCTGATCTCGCGGAGAAGATGAAAGCATCACTTGGAACTAAAGTGTCAATCTCTCCGAAAAGCGCGCAAAAGGGAAGAATTGAGATAGAGTATTACTCTTCAGACGAGCTTGACCGTCTGTGTTCAATCCTGAATAATCTGCCGCAGAAAGAGGAGGGATGAAAATGCAGAACAGTATGCTGAATAAGCTTGGATTCGATCCGGGGATTCTTATAATCCTGATACTGGTATTCCTGGTGTTCATCCTCATATATCTGTCCAGCGTATCCATCAAGATGTCCCGGTTTATGAAGAGGTACCGCATCTTTATGAGAGGAAAGGACGGAGTATCGCTGGAGAGAGCATTTGAAAGCAATTTTATAGAAGTAGACAGGATCGGAGAACAGAATAAGATACAGGCACAGGAGATAGCAAAGCTGCGAGAGCAGATGTCGCGGACTCCGGTTAAGACAGGAATCGTTAAATATGACGCTTTTCCGGATGTCGGCGGCAGAATGAGCTTTGCACTTGCAATGTTAGATATGAATAATACCGGATTTGTAATGAACGCTATCCATTCAAAGGAAGGCTGTTATACATATATTAAAGAGATAGTAAAAGGCGAGTCGTATATCGTTCTCGGACAGGAGGAAAAAGACGCGCTCAGGCAGGCGGTGATCTCCTACGAGAATCCCGATAACTGACGATGCCGGCGGCAAACATCCCGGGCGGGGAATGTTCCGGATGACAGGAT
>DFHY01000098.1:1835-16011 GCA_002371345.1 Lachnospiraceae bacterium UBA3711 | reverse complement strand
ATATTAACACTACCATAAGCCAAATTCAAGAGGGATAATGCGATAATTTCTGATTTATTTCCTGATTTTCGATCCTTTTGTTCCTCTTGAAGCGATATGCAGGCGGTTCAGCGCCACAGTTCTGCCGTTTATCTCCGCATCCGACGCAGCGCCGTCCTCAAGGAAATATACTTTGTCAACCTCGTCACCCTTCGCAAGACGGATCCCGTATACCCCTCTGGCGTTCTTCTTCTGGAGCGGTATGTCGTCCTCCGATATCCTCAGCGCCATGCTGTTCCTGGTTACCAGAACGCATCCGGCCTGGAAATGAGCAGGGTGCACACAGATGAGGCGGTCGTCCTCCTCCAGCTTCGTTCCCGCTACCGTGAGCTTGGCGACGTCGAATTCACTGCCCTCCACCATCTTGATAAAACCGTGGGCAGTGACGAAGATCAGCCTTGCGGCCCTGATATCGTCAAGATTCATGACCGACAGGAAGGTCTCGGCGGAAGAGTCGTAATTACACAGGTTGTCTATAGGCGTTCCCTTGTCCCGGAACTTTCCGTGAGGCACCTTCTCAGCCTTCAGAATGTGAACCTTGCCGATATCGGTGAACACACACAGGCGCGAGTCGCTCATGCAGTGAACGACAAACCTGTTCTCCTCGTCGGCAGCCTCCATGTTCTTCTCATAGACACTCTCGTCAACCGTTCTGGCATATCCGAACCTGTCAATCAGAAGAACACACGGGAAAGCCTCGGCTTTGCGCTCTTCAAGCACGATCTCATCCTCATCGCAGATCTGCGTCCTGCGCGGAACCGAATACTCGTCACGGTACTTTTCAAGCTGGCGGACGATAACATCCGCCATGGAGCTGTAATTGTTCAGAATGTCGGTATAGCTGTCGATCTTCTTCAGGGTATCCTCATATTCCGCCGTAAGCGCGTCAATCTCCAGTCCTATCAGCTTGTACAGCCGCATCTCGAGAATGGCCGTCGCCTGGGCTTCGGTAAAGTTAAGCTTTGAAGCGTCGGTTTTGGACTTCTTGGTCTTAAACCTGATCCCGTCAGTCTTTCCGCTGACAAGGCACATCTTCGCCATATTGCGGTCGCGTGATCCTCTGAGGATCTCTATGATCAGGTCGATGACGTCAACCGCGCGTATCAGGCCCTCCTGAATCTCCTTCTTCGAGAGCTCGCTGTCGAGCATGCTCTGATACTTCTTCGTGGCGATCTCAAACTGGAAATCAATGTGCGCCTCAAGGATATCGTGAAGTGACATCGTCTCGGGCCGTCCGTTTGACACGGCCAGCATATTTACTCCGAAGGTATCCTCAAGACGGGTTTTCTTGTAGAGGAGCTTCTTGATGTACTCCTCGTCAGCCCCTTTGCGAAGCTCAAGGACTATCCGTATTCCTTCCTTGGACGACTGGTTGGAAATATCCGAGATATCGCTGCCGAGCTTGCTGTCCGCAAGAGCCGCCACATCATTGAGAAACTTGCCGATGCCTGCCCCGATCATCGTGTACGGGATCTCCGTAATCACTATCCGCTTGCGGTCTGACCTCGGAACCTTCTCGACGGCAACCTTTCCGCGGATGCGGATCTTACCTGTTCCCGACGAGTAGATCTCCCTGAGATCCGACTCGTTAACCACGATGCCCCCGGTCGGGAAGTCAGGGCCCTTGACGTATTTCATCAGGTCCTCATCCGTCAGGGTGTTGTCACGGATAAGCGCTACAGCCGCATCGATAACCTCTCCCAGATTATGAGGAGGAATAGACGTGGCCATGCCGACCGCAATACCTTCCGAGCCGTTGACGAGCAGGTTCGGTATCCGCGCGGGCAGGACAGACGGCTCCTTCTCCGTCTCGTCAAAGTTCGGGACGAACTCTACAACGCCCTTGTCAAGATCGCTGAGGAAGGCCTCCTGCGTCAGCTTCTGAAGCCTGGCTTCCGTATAACGCATGGCCGCCGCGCCGTCGCCCTCTATGGATCCGAAGTTGCCGTGGCCGTCGACCAGAGGCTTTCCCATCTTGAAATCCTGGGCGAGCACCACAAGCGCCCCGTAGATCGAGCTGTCGCCGTGAGGGTGATATTTACCCATTGTGTCGCCGACTATTCTGGCGCTCTTTCTGTAGGGCTTGTCCCATCGTATACCGAGCTCATACATGTCATACAAAGTGCGCCTCTGAACAGGCTTCAGCCCGTCCCTTACGTCAGGAAGGGCTCTCGCGACAATGACGCTCATGGCATAATCAATGTAGGACTTCTGCATTATCTCAGCATATTCTGTCTGAATCAGTTCATTTGCCATATGTATATATCCTTATCAAATGTCCAGGGCCGCGTCCTGCGCATGCTCATAGATAAAGTCCTTGCGCGGCGGAACGTCAGATCCCATCAGAAGCGCGGTAACATCGCTGGCCGCGCGCCCGTCCTCAATCTCCACCTTACGCATAGTACGGGTTTCCGGATTCAGGGTAGTCTCCCACAGCTGATCAGGGTCCATCTCGCCGAGACCTTTATAGCGCTGAAGAGTAAACGGCCCCTTGTGCTTCTTCCTGTATCTGGCCAGGGCGTCGTCATCGTACAGGTACTCCTCCTCTCCTTTGGAGGGGATAGCCTTGTACAGCGGCGGCATGGCTATGTAGACATGTCCTTCATATATCAGGTCGGGCATGAACCGGTAGAACAGCGTCAGAAGCAGTGTGCATATATGCGCTCCGTCCACGTCGGCATCTGCCATGATTATGATCTTGTCATAACGCAGCTTCGATATGTCGAAGTCGAAGCCGTAGCCCTCGGAGAAGCCGCATCCGAATGAGTTGATCATAGTCTTGATCTCGGCGTTCGCAAGAATCTTGTCGATCGAAGCCTTCTCAACATTCAGTATCTTACCCCTTATCGGAAGGATAGCCTGGTAATTGCGGTCTCTGGCCGTCTTCGCGGATCCGCCGGCTGAATCTCCCTCGACGATGAATATCTCGCACTTCTTCGGGTCGCGGCTCTCGCAGTTCGCCAGCTTGCCGTTGGAATCAAATGAGTACTTCTGCTTCGTGAGCAGATTTGTCTTTGCCTTCTCCTCCGTCTTGCGGATCTTCGCCGCCTTCTCGGCGCATCCGAGGACCTCCTTCAGAGTGGGGAGATTCTTGTCGAAGAACAGTGTGATCTCGTCAGATGTCACCTTCGCGACCGATTTCGCGGCGTCGGCATTGTCAAGCTTGGTCTTGGTCTGCCCTTCAAATGACGGCTGAGGATGACGGATGGAGATCACGGCAGTCATCCCGTTGCGGATATCGGCGCCGGTAAAGTTCGGGTCCTTGTCCTTGAGGATCCCCAGCTGCCTGGCGTAGGTGTTCATCACCGTCGTAAATGCCGTCTTGAACCCGGTAAGATGAGTTCCTCCCTCGGCATTGAATATGTTGTTGCAGAAGCCGAGAACATTCTCATGAAATTCATTGATGTACTGGACAGCGATCTCCACCAGTATGCCTTCGCTCTCTCCCCTGATGTATATCGGGTCACAGACGGCGTCTTTCTTCTTATTCAGATCGCGGATGAATCCGAGGATTCCGTCAGGCTCATGGAATACGGCTTCCTGGTCACGTCCATCCCGAAGATCCCTGAACACTATTGTGAGCTCCGGATTAAGGTATGCGGTCTCATGAAGCCGGTTCTGAATGTCTGTAGACGAGAACCTCGTGGTCTGCGTGAAGATGCTCTCATCAGGAAGAAATGAGATAGTGGTTCCGGTCTCTTTCGTCTTGCCAATAACTGGCAGGAGGCCGCCCTCAAGCTTCAGGTCCGGCTTGCCCTTCTTATAACGGTCATGGTATATCTTCCCGTCAAGGCGGACCTGTACATCCATCCACGAGGACAGGGCGTTCACAACAGAAGATCCTACGCCGTGCAGTCCTCCTGATGTCCTGTACGCCCCGGCGTCAAACTTTCCGCCGGCATGAAGGGTCGTGAAGACGACACGCTCAGCTGATACTCCCTGCTTGTGCATGCCGACAGGTATGCCCCTTCCGTTGTCGGAGACAGTCGCGCTGCCGTCATCGTTGAGTGTGACATTAATAAGGGAGCAGAATCCGGCAAGATGCTCATCCACGGAATTATCCACGATCTCGTAGACCAGATGATTGAGTCCCTTCCTTGAAGTGCTCCCGATGTACATGCCGGGTCTTTTCCTCACCGCCTCGAGACCCTCGAGGACGGTAATGGAATCGGCGTTGTATTCTTTCTTAGGTGCCATTTACATTTCCTTTTCGCAACAATCCGGTCCCCCTGAAAACGATCATGATCCAGAAGGATACGCTTATCCGACAGATCATTCTGAGCAGCGGGGTATTGAACAGTTACTTCTTTTTGACGATCACTTCGCTGCTCTTGTAGATGGAATACTCGGGTACAACTCCCCTGACGCTGCTCAGAGGATAGATATTCGTATAACGTCCGACGACAGTTCCCGGATTCAGGACGCTGTTGCATCCCACCTCGACGTGATCTCCGAGCATAGCCCCGATCTTTCTGAGTCCTGTCTCGTAGCTGTGGTCCTTGTCCTTCACCACAACGTTTTTGCGGTCAGCCTTCACATTGGATGTGATCGCGCCTGCCCCGAGGTGGGCTTTAATTCCGAGAATGGAATCTCCGACGTAATTGTAGTGAGGAACCTCGCAGTCCCTGAAGAGGATGACATTCTTCAGTTCAGTGGAATTGCCGACCGTGGCGCCCTCTCCCACGATTGCGTTGCCGCGCACAAACGCGCACTGGCGCAGCGTCGCGCCCTCGCAGATGATGCATGGACCGGTGATTGACGCCGAAGAGGCAACGGACGCGCTCTTCGCGATCCAGATATTCTCCCCCTTCTGTTCGTATATTTCCTTGTCGAGAGTCGGCCCGATCTTTTTGATGAAGTCTCCGATCAGAGGCAGCGCCTCCCACGGATATTTCAGTCCTTTAAAGATATCCGCCGCGATAGTTCCGCTCATGTCGTAGAGATTCTCAATCAGACACTGTTCCATAATGATACCTCCTTCTCACTTTCCCGCTGTCTTCTTCCGGGACCTGCGTCCTGACGGCGGCCTGCGGGTCTGGCCGGACCGTCCTCCTGTAGACGATGCTCCGGCTTTGTAATACTTTGCGGCGTTCTGGTACATAGGCAGCAGAGCGCTCTGATTACCGGTCATTTTTACCTGATTGGTAAACCTGGCCACGTAAGACGACAGCTTCTCCATATACTCGTCTGATGTGACAGATCCCTCCACCACATAGTTGAGTCCCTTCTCCCAGCTTGCCGTGAACGCCGGACTAAGAAGGGGATTGATACTGCATCTTACCGCGTCGCAGATCATCTCCCCCAGAAGAGTCGGAGTCAGGATCTGCGTCTTCCTGTTAAGTGATATGTACCTGTTCTTCTCAAGCTTCTTCAGGATCTCTGCTCTGGTTGAGCTAGTGCCGATTCCTGTTGTCCTTATCTGTTCCCTGAGTTCTTCATCCTCTATCAGAGAACCCGCATTCTCCATGGCAAGGATAATGGAACCCGAGTTGTAACGCTTGGGAGGAGATGTTTTTCCTTCCCTTATCTCAAAACGTTCTATCTGTACCGTACCGCCCTTCTTCAATCGTCCGATACGCTCAAAGAGATCCGGATCCCTGGAGTCGGTCTCGGAACTGTCATTTTCCTTATCTGTATCCTTCTCTTTTTCCTGCTTCTTCATGACCGCCAGATATCCTTCTTCGGTCAGGATTCGCACAGAGGCGAATAAGCTCTCCTTATCCTTCTCAAGCGTGAGGCTGATCTTCCGGTACTGTGCGGGAGGATAGAATATACCGAGAAACCTCTTCACGATCTGGCAGTATACCCCGAAGCTGAGTGATGACAGCCCTGAAACCGCCCGTGTCTGACCGGTCGGTATGATAGCGTAGTGATCGGTTATCTGCGAATCATTCACATACCGGGTCTTTCCGATCGAGCGGTATGTCCCGCTCTTAAGCGCACCTTCCGCGAACTCAGCCGCAGGAGCGAACGCGGTGAGGCCCTTTATG
Source organism: Lachnospiraceae bacterium UBA3711 (assembly GCA_002371345.1). Lineage (GTDB taxonomy): Bacteria > Bacillota > Clostridia > Lachnospirales > Lachnospiraceae > Porcincola. Next base: position 9,982 of record DFHY01000098.1, on the reverse strand, counting down.
TTTTTTTCTATCTCCCTTGATATCGCCGAAGACAGGACTCTCGCGTCGGTTCTCGGATAGGTTGTAAGCTTCTTCTCGTACAGCTCCTGGGCGATGCTTAGCGTCTGGTCAGGACTTATCTTGAACATCCGGCTGCAGTCGTTCTGAAGCTCCGCGAGATTATACAGAAGAGGAGGATTCTTCTTCTCCGTCTTCTTCCTGATCTCACTCACGATGGCCGTCCACGGCTTAGTGTCAGCCTGAAGCTCATCAATCAGGCCCTGTGCATCCTTTCGATCAAGGAAGCCGTTATCCCTGTACAGCTTCGGGCTCTGATAGTATGAAGAGCCCTCCACGGCTTTCCATTCGGCCTGAAGGGGGCCGTACTCATCAGCTGTGACGGCGAAGACGCGGTAGAACGGAGTCTCCGTAAACTGCCTGATCTCACGCTCCCTGGATACGATCATTCCGAGAACGCAGGTCATGACCCGTCCGACCGAGACGACGCAGTAGCGCTCCCCGAGAAAAGACGCCATGGAATTGCCGTAGCGGAGCGTCAGAGCCCTGGAAAAGTTGATGCCCATCAGGTAGTCTTCCTTGGCTCTGAGATAAGCAGAGTCAGACAGGGTATCGTAGGCGCTCAGTTCCTTCGCCTCACGGATCCCCCTTCTGATCTCCTCGTCTGTCTGAGAGTCTATCCAGACACGTCTCTCTTCCTTGTCCTTCACTCCGGCCTCCTGACGAACAAGGCGGTAGATGTACTCTCCTTCGCGTCCCGAGTCGGTGCACACGTAAATCCTGTCGACATCGCTCCGGTTAAGAAGCTTCTTGACAATCGCGAACTGCTTCGCGGAGGAGCGGATCACCTCGTAGCGGAAGGTATCCGGAATAAACGGAAGCGTGCCGAAGTCCCATTTTCTGAACTTCTCATCGTACGCCTCTGGGTAGCTCATGGTAATCAGATGTCCGACGCACCAGGTGATTATAAGGTTATCTGACTCCTGATATCCGTCGTACCTTTTCATAGTTTCGCCGAGTGCCGCTGCAAATGCCTGCGCGACACTCGGTTTCTCTGCAATATATAAAGATTTCGCCATTCGGTGACCTTTTATTCTTTGTAACTATTTTTTCTGTATGTATCCCATGGAGACGAGCGTCTCGGCGCACAGCACCCCGCCGCCGGCGGCTCCTCTGAGTGTATTGTGAGCCAGTCCGATAAACTTCCAGTCATAGATGGTATCCCGGCGAAGGCGGCCGATGGATACTCCCATTCCGCGCTCATAGTCCACGTCAAGGCTGACCTGCGGGCGGTTGTCGTCCTCACAGTACTGAATGAACTGCTTCGGAGCGCTCGGAAGCATCTTCTCCTGCGGATATCCCCTGAATGAGACAAGCTTCTCTATAAGCTCCTCCTTCGACGGATTCTTCCTGAACTTCAGAAATACCGAAGCTGTATGGCCGTTCAGCACGGGGATCCTGACACACTGGCAGGAAATCAGCGGCTCTGACGCCGGAACTATCACTCCGTCTTCGACTCTTCCGAACACCTTGAGCGGCTCCTTCTCGCTCTTCTCCTCCTCGCCGCCGATATAAGGAATCACGTTTCCGTTCATCTCCGGCCAGTCAGCGAACGTCTTGCCGGCGCCTGAGATAGCCTGATATGTGCTGGCGACGACCTCATACGGTTCATATTCCTTCCATGCGGCAAGCGCCGGAGTATACGCCTGGATCGAACAGTTCGGCTTCACGGCGATGAATCCGCGCTTTGTTCCGAGTCTCCTTCTCTGTGCCTCGATTACGTCAAAATGCTCCGGGTTGATCTCCGGTATGACCATCGGGACGTCCTGCGTCCAGCGGTGCGCGCTGTTGTTGGATACCACCGGAGTCTCTGTCTTTGCATAGTCTTCCTCGAAACGGCGGATCTCATCCTTGGACATATCTACCGCAGAGAACACCATGTCGACCTCTGATGATACGCCGTCTATGTCATTTACGTTCCTGATGACCATGTTCCTGACGGATTCCGGCATCGGATCAATCATCTTCCATCTCTTTCCCGCGGCTTCTTCATATGTCCTGCCCTCTGAGCGCGGACTCGCCGCAAGCACCCTGATGTCAAACCACGGATGATCGGCAAGAAGGGTCACAAACCTCTGTCCTACCATTCCGGTTGCGCCAAGTATTCCGACCTTCAGTTTATCCATAGGTAATATCCTCCCCTGAATAATTATCCCTGTTTCCGATATCTGGAAATGTTAAAACGATTCTGCCGGTCTGTCAAGATTCAGTCTCGGAGCGGATGGCAAAATGAGAGGCTGTTTAAACCGGCCTCTTATGACGGAGGCATCCCGCAAACACGTCGCCTGCCTTCACCCGCCTGCGATGCAATTGCACGCGCTCCGCTCTCCTATAGAAGCGTTGTCGGCTGCGCGCGTGCACGCATCTGGCCGGGCTCAGTCGGCTCCTATGGTTTGCTGAGGATGCCATCCGTCATTGCGAGTCAGATCACATGATTCAGTGCCGCTCAGGCATCCGGCTGAGTTCAGCATGCTTCCTATGGTTCGCGCAGGATGCCATCCGTCATTGCGAGTCCGATCACATGATTCAGTGCCGCTCAGGCATCCGGCTGAGTTCAGCAGGATGCCTTTCGTCTCTGCGAGTTTGTTGTGACAATAAAACAGAGGGGTACAGCCCCTCTGCTTTAGGGAAACTCTGATTAATCAGCGTTTCATTTGCTGCCGTTCAGCCTGGAAGTATGTTACTCTGCCTTGCAGTTTTTGAGAGTAAATACTGTCGGCGCGTCATATGGCGCTCCCATCATCTCCGCGACTTCCGCTGAATAAAATCCTGCTCCGACAAAGTCATCTACGCCCTCGGCCTTATCCGGAGCGTTGACTGTGACATTGCTTGTCGTGCAGTCCTCAACCGCGGTGACCGGCATTCCATAAGATTCATCTTCATAACCGCCCGCATAACCCGTGATTCCTCCGATCCAGTATGCTCCGTCTCCGGCCGTTATGGTGACATCTTTCGCGGAGCAGTAAACTGAAACCCGGGAGCTGCCGCAGCGACATTCAGTATCAGCGTGTAAGATCCCGGACCCACTTATACTTTCTGAACCTGATCATTACCCAGGGGATCTTTCCGACTTCGTCAAGGCAGGTGCAAGAGTACACTGCCAGCACAGGCCAGTGGAATACGAAAGCTCCAAGCAGAGCCAGCGGGATGGCTATCCCCCACATGGACACGGCCAGGCTGTACATATCAAATACTGTATCGCCGCCACCGTCCAGCACTCCGTTGATCGTGACGGTATTCACGCATCTGCCTATCATGTAGAAGGACATTATTACCATCATCCCGGTCAGATAGCTGTGAGCGGTATCTGTCAGGATGACAAATGACGTGACAATCGGAGTCAGAAGCAGAATAACCGCCGTTGAACCAAAGCCGATAACCCACGATATGTTCTTCAGCCTGATCCCGTACGCGCGTCCGGCCTCAAGATTGCCGGCTCCAAGCTCATTTCCGACCATTATGCCTGCCGCGCCGGCAATCCCGTTGCACGCGCAGCAGATCAGATCCCTCACAACCGCGGAGACTGAATTGGCGGCGGCGGCATCCGTACCCATATGCCCCATGATTGCCGTATAGGATGTGAAACCAACGCCCCACAGAAGGGCACCGCCCAGGAGCGGCAGGCATTGCTTTGAGAAATCTCCCAAAAGCACGCGGCTTCCCTTCATGATCCGGGTCAGGTCCGGCCTGACGCAGTCCTTCCTCATGGAGATATACAGACACAGTCCAAGTTCAATCACTCTCGACATCGTAGTGGCCGCTGCGGCGCCAGCCGACTCCATCCTCGGCGCTCCTAAAAGCCCGAATATCAGTACTGCATTCAGCACGATATTCGATATCACCGCGCTCGAGCTTACTGCCGCGCTGGCCTTCACATGATCCGTGACCTTCATCATCGTAAGGTAGCACTGGGATATGCCGGTTATGAGGTACGACCAGCCCGCTATACGAAGATACCGGCTGCCGATAGCAACAAGAATATCGTCATGCGTGAAGATGCGCATAAGAAGATCAGGGCACAGCTCGCACGACGCGAAAAACAGCATCGATACCAGCCCCGAGAAGCGCAGCATCAGGTGAAAGAGCTCCTGAAGAGTACGTCTGTCATCCTTGCCGAAATACTGTGCTCCGAGGATCGCTCCGGCCCCGACGACCGCTGATAGAAACATGTTCTGGACAAACTGAATCTGTGTGGCAAGCGATACTGCCGTCATCTCATTCTGTCCTATCCTGCCGAGCATCAGAGCGTCTCCTGCCGCGACAAGCGCGAGCATCAGGCTCTGGATGGTGATAGGAAGGGCCAGATAGGCAAGCTTTCTGTAGAACGCAGAAGAGTTTATGTTATAGGTTTCCCCGTTCAATTGAGCGACCGCCTTTCTTAGCGTTTGTATTATCCGATGCATTCTAGCACTCTTTCTTAATTTATGCTATATACTGATGATGTAAGGGCAAAAGCCCTTAGGCTGAGGGCGCGGAAGCTGTAAAGCAGCGAAGCTATCCGTACATCCGGCCTGGGTTAATAGTACCTCTTGTCCATGGCAGGGCGCCACGGCTGAAGTTAATGACGCTGCGAAGTATCAGGGAGTCTGAAATATGTTTGAGGGACTTAAGAACACCCTTGTATACCGCTCCAAGGATGAAAGGGACTGGAACAAGGCCAGGGAACTTCTCGATCATGACAAAGTGCTGTACAGAGCGTGGAAATCAGAGGAGCCTCCTGCGGGAGGCTGCGGCTCGAAGATTGACGTAAGGTCTCTGGCGTCTGTGAAGATACCACGAACCATCTTCTCGATAGAGGTCAGGAACAATCAGGCGAAGGCGGCAAGGGAGACACTGTCCGGAAAGGTCCTGCCGCCGAGATCGTATGGTGCGGGAATATGATTACACCGGCTTTATCCCCGCTTGACCGCACAGATATCCTTAACGCTCTCCAGATTCCGGAGCGCTCTGAAGCCGCCTGTCAGGATCCCGGATTCTACAATAAGCTTGACATACAGATCGCTGAATGTGAGAAGGAGGTTCTTCACTTCTCTTCTCCCAGGGCTGTCTACCGCATACTTCCCGCTGAAGAGCTTGAACCTGTTATTATCGGAAATGATATCCGCCGTCTGCTTGACGGCTGCAGCGAAGCTGTCATGGTGGCTCTTACTCTCGGAGCCCGGCTTGAACGCCATCTGATGACGGAAGAAGTCAGGGATATGTCTAAGGCGTATATCCTGGATGTGTGCGCGTCACTTGCGGTCGAAAGAGCTGCCGACAGTTTTGAAGACTCCCTCAGGTCTTCACTGCTCCCGCAGGGAAAATATCTCACCAACCGTTATAGTCCCGGTTATGGAGACCTGCCCCTTTCGATACAGAAAACGCTTCTGGATATGCTGAATGCTCAAAGAGCTATAGGGCTTACTCTGACGCCGACAGGCCTGATGGTGCCCAGAAAGTCAATTACCGCTGTTCTTGGCGTCAGCGATAACCCGAAGCCGGATGTCCACGGCGGGTGCGGCAGCTGTCCGCTTCTTACGAAATGCTCCTGGAGAGAGCACGGAAAGCATTGTTACAGCTGAGAGAATACTGATTGTGTCCGATGCCTCCGGCTTAACAGGCTGAACGTCCTGTCCGGCACACTTAAGCGCAAGGCAGGCCTATGGGGCCGTCGGGCTGAAAGGAATATATCTCAAAATGATGAACGATAAGATAATACTGCTCGACGGAGCAATGGGAACCATGCTGCAGAAGGCCGGACTTAAACCCGGTGAAAAGCCTGAGCTGTTCGGTATGAAGCATCCGGAAGCGGTGGCCGGGATTCACAGAAGTTACATAGATGCAGGAAGCGATGTGATCTACTCCAATACCTTCGGCGTCAACAGCCGCAAGTATTCAGACTGTCCTGTTCCCGTCCGTCAGGTAATAGACGCAAATATCGCGACCGCGAGGCGGACCGCTTCCTCTTTTCATGACCGGGACGTGAAGGTTGCCCTTGACGTCGGCCCTATCGGCGAGCTTATGGAGCCGCTCGGAACACTGTCATTTGACGAGGCATATGAGTGCTTTCGTGAGGTAGTGACCGCCGGGGAACAGGCCGGAGCGGACCTTGTGGTCTTTGAGACCATGACCGACCTCGCTGAAGTGCGCGCGGCAGTTCTTGCCGCGAAGGAGAATACCTCTCTTCAGGTATGGGTCACAATGACCTTTGAAAAAAGCCAGAGGACATTCGCGGGAACCGACCCGGAAGCAATGGCTCTCACTCTCGACGCGATGGGTGTGGACGCAATGGGCGTAAACTGCTCTCTCGGGCCTGAGGACCTGGTTCCGATAGTCCGCCGGATCCGCTCCAGAACATCCCTTCCTCTCATCGTCAAGCCGAATGCCGGGCTGCCTGACCCGAGATCAGGCAGATACGCCATGACCCCTGAACATTTCGCGGAGGATATGGCCGTGTACCCGAAGATGGGAATACACATACTGGGCGGATGCTGCGGAACCAGACCGTCATTCATAGAAGCTCTGTCACAGGCAGTACCGCATGATGCCGGGGCAGGCAGTTTCATCTGCCCGGATCTGTCCTATGCCGTGTCAGATACTGAAACAGTTAACGGCGTATGCTCCGCAGGACGCGTAACCGATCTTGACGGCAGTGTCCGCGTGATAGGCGAAAGAATCAATCCCACAGGGAAAAAACGCTTCCAGCAAGCTCTGCGTGACCATGATATGAACTATATCATGAAATGCGCTATCGAGCAGACAGAAGCCGGCGCGGATATTCTGGACATCAACGTCGGACTTCCCGGCGCTGACGAGAAGTCTCTCATGGCAGATGTTGTCAGGGCGGTTCAGAGCGTGACCGATCTTCCCCTCCAGATAGATTCATCTGACGCCGAAGTGATAGAGGCAGGTCTTCGCTCCGCATGCGGGCGCGTGATAGTAAACTCTGTTAACGCCGATGAAGAAAAGTGCAGACAGATTCTTCCGGTCGTCAAAAAATACGGGGCCTGCGTGATAGGACTTGCGCTCCAGAAGGGCGGAATGCCCGCAGACGCGTCTGAAAGAATCCGAAACGTTGAGACGATCCTCAGATATACCGATGAATACGGGATCCCGCGGAGGGACGTCATCATAGACTGCCTTGCCCTTACTGTCTCCGCCCAGCAGGAGCAGGCCATGGAGACGCTGCGTGCCGTGGAATATGTGTCGAAGAACTTCGGAGTACACTGTACACTGGGCGTCAGCAATATCTCATTCGGGCTTCCCCAGAGGAAATACGCGACGGTTAGTTTCCTCACACAGGCAATGTACTGCGGTGTGGATCTTCCGATAATCAATCCCAATCAGATGGAGATCATGGACGCTGTTGCCTCATTCCGGGCACTCTCCGGCCAGGATGAAAACTGCACAGGCTACATTGAGCGCTTTGCGGACAGGGAGGATATACCGGCCGCTCAGCCGGTGAATTCTGTTCAGGCTAAGGCCGCGTCTTCAGCTCCGGCCTCCATCTCCGGACAGGAAGATCCGTCAACCGCTCTGCGGACCGCGATCCTCAGAGGGCTTCCCGATGATGTCCGTCATATGGTATCCGGCCTTCTGGAAAACACCGGCCCGATGAGCATAATAGAAGAATACCTGATACCCGCTCTCGACTGCGCCGGTGACAGATATGAGAAGCAGCAGCTGTTCCTTCCGCAGCTTATCCAGGCCGCAAACGCCGCTTCGGCTGGTTTTGATCTTATCAAGGACAGGATCGCGGCATCCGGCGGAGACAGCGTTTCTAAGGGAAAGATAGTTCTGGCGACTGTAGAGGGAGATATCCACGATATAGGAAAGAATATAGTTAAGGTAGTGCTTGAGAATTACGGATACACCGTCATAGATCTCGGGCGTGACGTTGAGCCTGAGAGGGTGCTCGAAGCCGCCCTCTCGCAGAAGGCTGAGCTGGTCGGCCTCTCAGCTTTGATGACAACTACTCTTCCCGCAATGGAGAAAACGATAAAAGTCCTGAAGGAGGCCGGCTGCAGCGCGAAAGTTGTCGTCGGAGGCGCCGTCGTCACCTCACAGTACGCAGCTGAGATCGGCGCGGACTACTACGCGAAGGACGCCAA
>DFHY01000098.1:0-1725 GCA_002371345.1 Lachnospiraceae bacterium UBA3711 | reverse complement strand
GTTACCGATAAGCTGCAGGTCCATCGATGAAGGCTGTGAATCGCGCTTGACACAGCCTTCATCAATTATGGAGCATCAGCTCTGAGCCAGGTACTGACCGGCCTCCTCCACAGCCCTCTCCATGGAAGCTCTTCCCGGGGCTCCCTCGGTAAGCCGCTTCTCGACACAGCTCTTAAGGGAGATCGCCTCGTATATGTCCTCGTCAAACTTATCAGAGAATTCCCTGAATTCATCCAGAGTCAGGTCATCGAGGGCGCAGTTCCTGTCGATGCATCTGAGTACAAGCGCGCCCGCGACCGAATGGGCGTCACGGAACGCGGCTCCCTTCCCCACCAGGTAATCGGCGACATCAGTTGCATTTGTGAAGCCGTTTCTGGCTGATCTGGCCATTGCCTCCTTGTTGAACCGCATCGTCGCGACGCAGCCGTCGAACAGTCTGAGATTGTTCTTGACAGTGTCAATAGCGTCAAAGGACAGTTCCTTGTCCTCCTGCATATCCTTGTTGTACGCCAGAGGAAGACCCTTCATTGTGGTCAGAATCGAGGTGAGCGCCCCGTACACACGGCCGGTCTTGCCTCGTACAAGTTCAGCTATGTCCGGATTCTTCTTCTGCGGCATGATGCTCGATCCTGTGGAAAATGCATCGTCAAGCTCTACAAACTGGTATTCATTGCTGTTCCAGAGAATCATCTCCTCAGCGAACCGGCTCAGATGCATCTGACAGATGGACAGGGCGCTGAGAAACTCTATCAGATAGTCACGGTCAGATACTCCGTCCATGGAATTGCGCGCTGGGCGGATGAACCCCAGTTCCCTCGCGGTGAAGTCACGGTCAAGAGGATATGTGGTTCCTGCAAGAGCGCCGCTTCCCAGCGGACAGGTATCCATCCGCTCAAGAATTGAAGACAGCCTCCCGCGGTCTCTGCGGAACATCTCGAAGTAGGCTCCGAAATGATGAGCCAGCGTGACAGGCTGCGCCTTCTGAAGGTGTGTAAAACCAGGCATGTAAGTATCCAGATTCTCCTTCATAACATTAAGGATCGTCCCCAGAAAGTGCTTCAGCAGAGCGTCAGTCTGCCCGATCTCATCCCGGATGTACAGCTTCATGTCAAGAGCGACCTGGTCGTTGCGGCTTCTCCCTGTGTGAAGCTTCTTGCCGGCCTCACCGATCCTGTCGATCAGATGCGCTTCCATAAAGCTGTGAATGTCCTCATATTCAGACGTAAACTCAAGCCTGCCTGACTCTATGTCCGCCTTGATGCTTCCAAGCCCTTCTATTATCCTCGCTGCTTCCTCGTCACTGATGATTCCCTGCCTTCCAAGCATCGCGGCATGCGCGGCGCTCCCTCTGATATCCTGTTCAAACAGCCTCTTGTCAAAAGGAAGTGAATCATTGAACTTCTTTACCAGCCCGTCCGTCTCCTTTGTGAATCTTCCGCCCCACAACACAGCCATCTCGTCAACCTCCCTTTTGCTCCAGGCGTTCCTTCCTGGAAAACACACATCCGCAGTAATCCTGCCGGTACAGCCCGTACTCCTTTGACAGTTCAATTGATCTCAGATATCCGCCCTTCTTCTTGAAATCAGAAGGAAGGTGCCTGACCCCATACTTCTTCTCCAGCTCCTGCCCTATCTCATTTATCTTATCCGCTCTCTTCAGGGGACTGATAGACAGTGTTGTTGTGAAGAAATCATATCCGCCCTCGGAGGCAAGACGTGCTGCCT
>DFHY01000107.1 GCA_002371345.1 Lachnospiraceae bacterium UBA3711 | reverse complement strand
ATTTGGCTTATGGTAGTGTTAATATGCCTAAGTAAGAAAGAACTGTTGACGGAAGAACGGGCTGAAAGCCCGTTCTTCTGTTGTGTCGGGGGATCTGATCCGGTTTTGGGCGGTAAAGGCCAGGATGCATCGCGGAAAGACTGGCCGGAAAGCAGCCGTAGCCCAGGATGAAGCCCCGGGAGGTGACATGAACCGAAGCGAATATGAGAAGAGGACGGAAGCGCTCCTGCTTCCCATTCTGGAGAACAACGGATTCGAACTGGTTGACGTTGAGTTCGTGAAAGAGGGCAGCAGCTGGTACCTCAGATCCTATATAGACAAACCGGGCGGAATCAACGTCGATGACTGCGAGAAAGTCAGCAGAGCCCTTGAAGCTGAGCTTGACAAGGAAGACTTTATCTCAGAGGCTTATATCCTGGAGGTCTCATCGCCGGGGCTCGGGAGAAGCCTTAAGAAGGAGAAGGACTATATCCGGAACGAAGGCAAGGAGATCGAGATCCGGCTGTATAAAAGCTTCGAACACGAGAAGGAATTCAGAGGGATTCTGAAATCATGGACGAAGGGCAGTGTAACGATAATAACCGAAGAAGGACGGGAACTTTCATTTCAGAGGAAAGAACTGGCGCTTGTCAGAGAAGCCTTCGACTGGTAACAGCAATTAACTACTGCGGGAGGAAAAGGAAAAGAAAATGAACGACGAACTGTTTGACGCTCTCATAATCCTTGAGAAAGAAAAGAACATCAAGAGCGAGGTGCTGCTTGACGCGATCGCCAAGTCGCTTGAGCAGGCTTGCAGGAATAACTTCAACCGCCAGGATCTCACTAATATTGTTGTGTCCCTGGATCAGGAGAAGAAGTCCTTCGGCATCTTTCTTGCTAAGGAAGTGGTTGAGAATGTTGAGGACAGCATGACTCAGATCAGTCTTGCGGACGCTAAGATGATCGACCCGGGCTATGAGCTTGGCGATACTGTCAATGTGGATATCAATTCCAGGGCATTTGGCCGAATCGCCGTCCAGAACGCGAAGAACGTGATCCTGCAGCAGATCCGTGAAGCGGAGAGAAAGAGCCTGTTCGCGGACTATTATGACAAGGAGAACAAGGTTGTCACAGGTGTTGTGCAGAGATTCATCGGACGCAACGTGGCGATCAACCTCGGAAGGGTAGACGGCATCCTCAATGAGAGCGAGATGATCCGCGGCGAGAATTATTATCCGAATCAGCGCATCAAGGTATATGTGCTTCATGTGGACAATACCCCGAAGGGGCCGCGTATCCTGGTTTCCCGCAAGCACCCGAATCTTGTCAGGTGTCTGTTTGAGCAGGAGGTTACGGAGGTCGCCGACGGCACGGTCGACATCATGGCGATCGCGCGCGAAGCCGGATCCCGCTCGAAGATGGCAGTATGCTCAAAGTCTGAGAATGTTGACGCTGTCGGAGCGTGCGTAGGCCAGAACGGAAGCCGTGTAGCCATGGTTGTCGACGAGCTGAATGGTGAGAAGATCGATATCGTCGAGTGGAATGAGAACCCGGCGTACTTTATAGAGAACGCGCTCAGTCCCGCCAAGGTCGTCACAGTCCTGGTCGACGAAGAAGACAGAGAGGCGAAGGTTGTCGTGCCTGACTATCAGCTGTCTCTTGCAATCGGCAGGGAAGGACAGAACGCCCGCCTGACCGCACGCCTCACAGGCTTCAAGATCGATATCAAGTCTGAGACCCAGGCGATCGAGTCCGGAGAACTCGATGAATTCCAGGAGGAATACTACAGCCAGGACTATGACGAAGAGGGAGCCCAGTACCAGGACGGGTACTACGATGAAGATGGATATTACGACGGAGAGTATTCGGGATCTTATGACACTCAGGCAGCGTATTATGAAGGTGATTATGCTCCTTCAGGAGATAACGCCGCCGAAGGTGATGCCCCCGTTAAGTAAGAGCTTGATCATGTATGCTTCTGGGAGGGCCGGCTGATGGCTGACACAAAGAAAACGCATCTGCGAAGATGCTGCGGATGCGGAACGATGAAGGACAAGACGCAGCTTATCAGGATAATCCGTGACAGCGGCGGGGCTGTTCTTATAGATGATTCGCAGAAGAGAAACGGCAGAGGCGCGTATCTGTGTTCATGCAATGAGTGTCTTGAGACGGCCATGAAGAAGCGCGGCCTTGAACGCGCGTTGAGATGTTCTGTCGATGGAAGCATCTATGAATTGATAAGAGGGAAAATAGAGGCGAAGCAATGAGTGACACCAGAAAAGTGCAGGGGCTTCTGGGACTCGCGCAGCGGTCCGGAAAGCTTGTCTCCGGGGAATTCATGGTGGAAAAAGCCGTGAAGGGAGGCCAGGGCCTTCTGGTTATCGTGGCTGGTGACGCCTCGGATAATACAAAAAAGAAGTTCAAAAATATGTGTACGTTTTATCATGTACCGTTTGTTGAAATGCTTGACAAGGATACTCTCGGGCACTGTACAGGCCATTCGGAGAGATCCAGTCTGGCTCTGACTGACAGCGGATTTGCAGAGACAATTAAAGGGATGCTTTAAACGTACAGCACGTGGAGGTAGTTGATTTGGGAAAGATCAGAGTACATGAACTTGCTAAGGAGCTGGGAAAGTCTTCCGGCGATGTTATTGCCATTCTGTCCGGAATGGGGATCAGCGATGCCAAGGCAGCAAGCGGGATCGAGGATGACGTAGCGGCCAGGGTGCGTGAGAAGGTTGCTGCTCATAACGCGGCGAAGGCATCCGGAAGTGCTGCTCCTGCCGCGCGTAAGGAAGCTCCGGCCAAGGCGCCCGGCAGCGAAGAGGGCGCGCCGAAGAAGAAAAAGTTCGTTGCGGTCTTTCGCCGTGAAAACGCGCGCAGCGGAGTTATATCGAGAATGCCCACCAAGCAGGCTCAGCTTCGCAGTGCCGCGCCTGTGAATCATACCGCCAGACCGGCTGCGAGAAGGCGTCCGGCAGAAGGCCCGGTCCGTATGGCTGACGGCTCCGTACGTCCGGTGGACCAGTCCATGCGCGGCGCAAGACCGGCGGACGTGCAGGCGGCAGCAGGAGGGAAGCGGATGGAGACCATAAAGAGCGAGGCTCAGGCCGCGCAGACAGTACAGGCTCCACCTCAGGGAACACCTGTCTCCGCCCCGGCACCTGCCGCACAGCATGCTCCTCTGGCTCCTTCCGCGCAGGCACAGGCAGCGTCTGTTCAGGCGAAGCCTTCCGTGAATGCTCCGGCAGAGCGTCCGGCGTCAGCACCGAGGAGGGAACAGGCCGCTCAGACATCATCCAGGGCAGCTTCCCAGGGGAGCGGTGCGAAGAGGCAGTCTTCATCTTCCTCCCAGCAGCCGCCGAGGCGTCAGCCGCAGCAGGACCGTCAGTCTTCACGGACAGATTCCGGCAGGCAGGAGGGAAGGCGTCCTTATCAGGGTGACCGCCAGAGAACGGGTCAGCCGCAGTCGCGTCAGTCACAGGGAGGTTCACAGTCAAGAGGCGCTCAGAATGCCGGCGCCGGCGCGAGGCCGGGCGCTCCCGCAGGAAGAGGAGGCCAGGGCAGAAACAGCTCCTCCAGGGGCCGCTATGATCAGAACCGCGACAACGGACAGGGCCGCGGCAAGAACCCGAACGGCCGCAGAGAAGGAAAGGACCGCAACGAGAAGTACAACCGGTTTGACGCCAACGAACGTGTCCAGACAGGCCGCCGCCGCAAGGATCAGAATAAGCAGTCGGTGAAGAACGAGCCGGCTCCGGTCGTCGAGGAGAAGATCAAGACTATCATCCTTCCGGACCACATCACCCTCAAAGAACTTGCCGACAAGATGAAGGTTCAGGCTTCCCAGATCATCAAGAAGCTTTTCATGGATGGAAAGATGGTCACGATGAATTCCGATCTCACTTATGAGGAGGCGGAAGAGATCGCCGTTGAGTATGAGATCCTGTGTGAGCATGAGGAGAAGACAGACCTTATCGCCGACCTTCTCAAGGAAGAGGAAGAGAGCGAGGAAGATATGGTCTCCAGGCCGCCTGTTGTCTGCGTGATGGGCCATGTCGACCACGGTAAGACGTCTCTTCTTGACGCAATAAGGGACACGCATGTGACTGACCGCGAATCTGGCGGCATCACTCAGCATATAGGCGCTTCAGTCATTCATTACAATGACAGAACCATAACCTTCCTGGATACGCCAGGGCATGAGGCATTTACGGCCATGCGTATGCGCGGAGCGAACTCCACGGATATCGCGGTTCTGGTCGTTGCCGCCGACGACGGCGTCATGCCTCAGACCGTTGAGGCAATCAACCATGCGAAGGCTGCCGGAATCGAAATCATAGTCGCAATCAATAAGATCGATAAGCCCAGCGCGAATATCGACCGTGTCAAGCAGGAGCTGACCGAGTATGAGCTGATTGCCGAAGACTGGGGAGGCAGCACTACCATGGTGCCGGTTTCCGCGAAGTCTCACGAAGGCATAGACGACCTGCTTGAGATGATCCTTCTCACGGCGGATGTCATGGAACTGAAGTCGAACCCGAACCGCCGTGCGAGAGGCCTGGTTATCGAGGCCAAACTTGACAAGGGCCGCGGTCCTGTCGCGTCACTGCTTATCCAGAAGGGTACGCTTCACGTCGGCGATCCTATTGACGCAGGCTCATGCTTCGGCAAGGTCCGGGCGATGACCGATGACAAGGGCAGAAGAGTCAGGGAAGCCGGTCCGTCAATGCCGGTCGAGGTAATAGGATTCTCTGATGTTCCCGGAGCGGGCGAGATATTCACATCGCCTGAGACGGAGAAGGAAGCGAAGAACTTCGCCGCCACATTCATTACTGTCGGCAAGGAGAAGATGATAGAGGAGTCCCGCAAGAGAACTTCCCTGGATGATCTGTTCAACCAGATCAAGGAGGGAACCCTGAAGGATCTCAACCTTATCGTGAAGGCTGATGTTCAGGGCTCTGTCGAGGCTCTGCGCCAGAGCCTGCTCAAGCTCACCAACGACGAAGTGATCGTCAAGATTATTCACTCGGCTGTCGGCGCGATCAATGAATCAGATGTCACGCTCGCAGGCGCGTCCAACGCTATAATAATCGGCTTCAATGTGCGTCCCGACGCCCAGGCCAAGTCTACCGCCGAGCATGAAGGCGTTGACATCAGGCTGTACAAGGTAATCTACGACGCGATCAATGATGTCGAGAATGCGATGAAGGGCATGCTTGAGCCTGTCTACGAAGAGAAAGTCACAGGACACGTCGAGATCCGTCAGATATTCAAGGCGAGCGGAGTCGGCAATATCGCGGGATCCTATGTACTTGACGGTACCGTTCAGCGCGGCTCCAGAGCCCGCATTACCCGGGACGGAGTACAGATCTTTGACGGAGCCATCGCTTCGCTCAAGAGGTTCAAGGATGACGTCAAGGAGGTCCGCTCCGGATTCGAGTGCGGTCTTGTATTTGACGGGTTCAGCGAGATACGTGAAGGCGATCAGGTTGAAGTATATACCATGGTTGAGGTTGCGCGCAGCTGAGGTGCCGGGCCCGGCAGAAAAATGATCTGCATAAAGGATTTGATATGCGTAAAAACAGTATTAAAAATATCAGGATCAACGAGGAAGTACGCAGGCAGCTTCAGGAGATCGTCATGCGTCAGCTGAAAGATCCAAGGGTCGACCCAATGACCAGTGTAACCAAGGTAGAGGTCGCCCCCGATCTGAAGACCTGCAGGGCCTATATATCGGTCCTGGGAAATGACGAGGCTTTGAGCTCGACCGTAGAGGGGCTTACCAAGGCGGAGGGCTATATACGCCGTGAACTTGCAAGGACAGTGAATCTGCGCAATACGCCTTCTATCCGTTTTATTGCCGACGATTCGATCGCGTACGGCGTGGGTATGTCAAAAATTATTGATGAGGTGATAGCTCAGGATGAGCGCCGGCACGTCGGAACTGCTGAAGACAAGCCGGAGAATATGATGGAGGATTAGCTGTTGATTAGCCTCGATACTATTCTGGAAGGAGCCGCAAGTGTGGGAATATGCGGCCATATAAAGCCTGACGGAGACGCGTTCGGAAGCTGCATGGGGCTGTACCTGTTTCTTAAGAGCTTCTATCCCTCGATCAGAGCAAGAGTATATCTGGAAGACCACTATCCGGATTCTTTTAAATTCGTTTCCTGTTCGGACGAGATTGTACACGATTATCCGAAGGAGGAGGCGCATGATGTATTCTTCGCGCTTGACTGCGCTGACACTATCAGACTCGGACGGTCATCAGACTATTTCAAAGCCGCGAAGAAAACGGTGGTTATCGATCATCACATATCCAATTCAGGATTCGGCGCGATAAATGAGATCCAGCCAGACGCCAGCTCAACCTCTGAGCTGGTGGCTCTTTTGATAGGGCGCGGCCGGATTACGAAACAGATCGCGGAGCCTCTGTATATGGGTATTATCCATGATACAGGGATATTCCAGTACAGCTGCACATCCAGCCGGACGATGAAGGTTGCCGCCGACCTGATCGATACGGGTATCGACATTTCCCGTATCTGCGACGAGACTTTCCTGCTGAAGAGCTACCGCCAGAATCAGGTACTCGGAAGAGCCCTGGCGGAGAGTGTCATGATGCTTGACGGGAAGCTTATCTTCAGCGCCCTGCGGATCAAGGACATGAAGTTCTATCAGGTTGAGCCGAAGGACCTGGACGGTATCGTCCAGCAGCTTCGTATAACACGCGGGGTAGAGGCCGCGGTTTTCCTGTATGAGGAGGAACCCGGCCGGTTCAAGGTTAGCATGCGCTCGAACGGCACTGTAGATGTGTCCAAGGTCGCTGTCTATTTCCAGGGCGGCGGACATGTCAGGGCAGCGGGCTGCTCGATGGAAGGCAATATGTACGATGTCATGAACAACATCGCGGCCCGGATTGACCTGCAGCTTGTATCTGAAGGCGAATAAAGTGCTGCGCGAGTTTTCCGCGGTTATTGCCACGGGACTTTCGCATGGTGATTTGAAGGTATGTTCAACGGTATTCTGAATGTATACAAAGAGAGCGGATATACGAGCAACGACGTTGTCGCCAGGCTTCGAGGTATCCTGCGCCAGAAGAAAATAGGCCATGCCGGAACTCTTGACCCTGCTGCCGTCGGCGTCCTTCCTGTTCTGCTGGGGAACGCGACCCGCCTTTCCGAATATATCATGGACCATGACAAGACTTACCGGGCGGGACTTCTGCTTGGCGTTGTGACTGATACCCAGGATATGACGGGAACCGTGATTTCCAGATGTGAATCAGATCTTCCCGGCGAGGAGGCTGTTGCAGAGGCTGTCATGTCATTTGTCGGAGAATATGAGCAGCTGCCTCCGATGTATTCAGCCAGACAGATCAACGGAAAGCGCCTGTACGAGCTTGCCCGCGAGGGAAAGGTTGTTGAGCGGAAAAAAAGCACGGTTGTCATAAAAAACATAGTTATCGAGAGCATGGAGCTTCCGGTTGTGAAGTTCTCCGTTGACTGCTCGAAGGGTACGTATATCCGCACTCTGTGCCACGACATAGGGCAGAAGCTCGGATGCGGAGGAACTCTGTGTGAGCTGACGCGCACAAGGGCAGGCGGGTTCCTGGCTGACGATGCCATCACTCTTGACAGGATCAGTGAGCTTGCCGGTGACGGACGCATTGGAGACTGGATCATCCCCGTCGAGGAGATGTTTCTTGACTGCCTTCGTGTCCGCGTCCCTTCGGTGCCGTCAGAGAAGAAGCTCATGAACGGCAATCCGCTGGCTCTGTCGGAACTGTCGCTTCCCCCTTACGGCGCCGGAGATATGATCCGCCTGTGCCGCTCTGACGGGGAGTTTGCCGCAGTCTACCGGTATGAGCCTGAGAAGGGCCGTTATGTTCCGTACCGGATGTTTATTTAAGGGACTGCCGTAGTTATAGTATCAGTGAATGGCAGTCCTTCGAAGAGAGAGACCTGGCTTGAAGATATATCACAGCTTAGAAGAATACAGGCAGGAGTATGACCGCGGTACTGCTGACGGTGCTCATTTCAGCGCGGTGACGCTCGGCAAGTTTGACGGTGTCCATATCGGGCATACGAAGCTTATAAGCCATGTGACTGACCTCTCCCGGAAGGAGAAGCTTACAGGCATAGTCTTTGCTATCGACATGCAGGAGAGGTCGATACTAAGCCGCAGTGAGCGCAGGGAGTACCTTGAATCCCTGGGAATTGATATCCTGATAGAATGTCCGTTCTCAAGGGAGTTTATGTCCATGAGCGCAGACGCATTTGCGGCGGATGTCCTGCGAGGGACTCTTCATGCCAGGAATGTGACCGTCGGGCCGGACTATACCTTCGGCTACCGGCGCGGGGGGGATGCCGGCATGCTCTCTGTGCTCGGGCGAAAGTACGGCTATCATACCGATATCCTGGAGAAGGCGCGTATACTCGGAGCGGATGTGAGCTCAACGCGTGTCAGGCAGGCGGTCATGATCGGGGATATGAGACTCACCTCACTGCTGCTCGGAAGGCCTTATCCGGTAAGCGGGACTGTCGCTCACGGCCGTCATATCGGAACCGGTATAGGATATCCTACGGTAAATGTAATGCCCGGCACGGAGAAGCTTCTCCCTCCTGACGGGGTATATGCCTCCGTAACCCATCTTCCCGGGGGTATGGTAAGAAGAGGAATTACCAACATAGGTGTCAGGCCGACAGTCGGAGGACATACACGCAGGGCAGAGACCACATTGTTTGACTTCAGCGGAGATATATACGGGGCTGATATCAGGACAGACCTGATTGCGTTTATCCGGCCTGAGAGAACATTTCCCGACCTTGAAGCCCTGAAGGCTCAGATAGCAGGGGACATATTGAAGGCAGAAGACATATTGAGGCGTGATTCATGAGGGGTTGACTCTGCCGGATGATAATGTTATATTTCCAAGGATGGTTTAGCCGCTGCCAGGGAGTTGGATCACTCCGGCCGCTCCTTCGTGGCAGGCGATATATTACTACAGGAGGATTATAACCATGATAACAAAAGAGAAGAAGACAGCTATTATTGAAGAGTATGGAAGACAGCCCGGCGACACCGGTTCACCGGAGGTTCAGGTTGCCGTTCTTACCGAGAGGATCCGCGAGCTCACAGAGCATCTCAAGGAGAATCCGAAGGATCATCATTCCAGAAGAGGACTTCTGAAGATGGTCGGTAAGAGAAGAGGACTTCTTGAGTATCTCAAGAAGAACGATATCGAGGGATACCGTTCACTGATCGCGAAACTCGGACTTCGTAAATAATGCCGCATACAGCACCCGGACCAATACTGGGACGGGTGCTTTGGCTGTTATATTGAAAGGAGAATCACTTAAGATATGCAGAAGGGAAAAACATTTTCCATGGAGATCGGCGGGCGTACGCTCAGCGTTGACGTCGGCAGGGTCGCGGCCCAGGCAAACGGCGCGGCTTTCATGCATTACGGTGACACGACGGTTCTCAGTACTGCCACCGCTTCAGAGAAGCCGAGGGAAGGCATAGATTTCTTCCCGCTGTCCGTTGAATTTGAAGAGAAGTATTACGCTGTCGGCAAGATGCCAGGCGGCTTCAACAAGAGAGAGGGAAAGGCCAGCGAGAACGCGGTTCTTACCTGCCGTGTGATCGACCGTCCTATGCGCCCGCTGTTCCCGAAGGATTACCGCAACGATGTGACCCTTAACAATCTGGTTATGAGCGTTGACCCGGAGTGCCGTCCTGAGCTTGTCGGCATGCTCGGATCTTCGATTGCGGCGAGTATTTCGGATATTCCGTTTGACGGCCCCTGCGCGATGACGCAGATGGGCATGATCGACGGTGAGTTTATTGTCAACCCGTCCCAGAAGCAGTGGGATGAGGGAGACCTTCAGCTCACGGTCGCATCAACCGCGACCAAGGTCATCATGATCGAGGCGGGCGCCAACGAGATCAAAGAAGATAAGATGATCGAGGCGATCTACAAGTGCCATGACATCAACCTGACGATCATTGACTTCATCAATAAGATCGTCGCCGAAGTCGGCAAGCCGAAGCACGCATATGAATCCTTTGCGGTTCCGGAAGAAGTCTTTGACGCTTTGAAAGAGCTTGTCCCATCCGAGGAGATGGAGAAGGCTGTCTTCACTGATGTCAAGCAGGAGAGAGAGGACAACATCCGTGTGCTGACTCAGAGAGTTGAGGAGGCATGGGCCGGCAGGGAAGATTATCTTGCATATCTTCCGGACGCGATGTATCAGTATCAGAAGAAGACTGTCCGTAAGATGATCCTCAAGGATCACAAGAGACCGGATGGCAGAAAGATAGATGAGATACGTCCGCTCGCCGCTGAGGTGGACCTTATCCCGAGAGTTCACGGAAGCGCTATGTTTACGCGCGGACAGACGCAGATCTGCACCGTCACCACGCTGTGCCCGCTCTCTGAGGTCCAGAGAGTCGAAGGACTGGATGAGAATATCACTGAGAAGCGCTACATCCATCAGTACAATTTCCCGTCATACTCTGTCGGCGAGACCAAGCCGTCGAGAGGGCCGGGAAGACGTGAGATCGGCCACGGCGCTCTGGCGGAGAAGGCTTTGCTTCCGGTGATTCCGTCCAAGGAAGAGTTCCCGTACGCGATCCGCCTGGTATCGGAGACATTCGAGTCAAACGGCTCCACTTCACAGGCTTCCGTCTGTGCGTCAACCATGTCGCTGATGGCTGCCGGCGTTCCGATCAAGAAGCAGGTTGCAGGAATCTCCTGCGGTCTTGTGACAGGCGATACTGATGACGATTATATTGTTCTGACCGATATCCAGGGCCTTGAGGATTTCTTCGGCGATATGGACTTCAAGGTTGCCGGAACCCATGACGGAATCACCGCTATTCAGATGGATATCAAGATTCATGGCCTCACCCGCCCGATCGTTGAGGAAGCTATCGCGCGCACGAAGCAGGCGAGAGAATATATTCTCAATGAAGTCATGACGCCGTGCATTGCTGAGCCGCGCAAGGAACTCTCACCGTACGCTCCTAAGATCGTTCAGATTCAGATCGACCCCGCCAAGATCGGCGATGTCGTCGGACAGAGAGGAAAGACCATCAATGAAATCGTCGCGCGCACAGGAGCTAAGATCGATATTGATGAGGATGGCAGCGTGAATGTATGCGGAACCGATATGGACGCGATCAACGCCGCTATTGATATGATCCGTATCATAACTACGGATTTCGAGGAGGGCCAGATCCTCTCCGGAACGGTCGTGTCCATTAAGGAGTTCGGCGCTTTCATAGAGTTTGCTCCGGGCAAGGAAGGGATGGTTCATATTTCCAAGATAGCGAAACACAGGATCAACCATGTAGAGGATGTTCTGACGCTTGGAGACCGTGTCACGGTTGTGTGCCTTGGCAAGGACAAGATGGGCAGACTGTCCTTCTCCATGAAGGATGTGAAACAGGGACCGTATCAGTCTGCCTGAATAGTTCAGGCTAGACTTTGAAGGTCAGTATAGAATGACGGATAGGAGATGCCGACGCAGTCGGCATCTTTTATTGTAACAGGACCGTCCGCGGCAAGCGCGCATACCGCCATGCTCATGGCGATCCTGTGGTCCATGCAGCTGTCTATAGCGGCGCCGTGAACGGGAGCTCCGCCCTCTATGATCATGCCGTCCTGTGTTGGCCGTATATTAACTCCCATGGCTCCAAGCGCCGCCGTAGTCGTCTCGATTCTGTCGGATTCCTTTACGCGCAGCTCCTGAGCATCCTTTATGACTGTTTTTCCTTCAGCATAAGAAGCCAGGACAGCGAGCACCGGAATCTCATCAATGAGAGAGGGGATCAGTTCTTTTCCGATCGTGACGCCGTGGAGGCTGCCCGCCCGGACCAGAATATCAGCCGTCATCTCCCCGCCCTCTGTCCGGCGGTCAAGAATCTGTATATTTCCTCCCATCATCATGGCGGCCTCAAGGAAGCCGCTGCGTGTTTTGTTGATGCCGACATTCCTGACAAGGAGCTCGCTGCCGGGACATATCATAGCCGCGGCGATGAAGTACGCCGCTGAGGAAATGTCCCCGGGAACATTTACATCTATCGCTGTAAGAGATGAGGGCGGCGTTACCGCCGCGGTCCAGCCTCTGTCCGTCTTTTCGGAAATGATCTCGGCGCCGAAGCACGGCAGCATAATCTCTGTGTGGTTTCTGGAAAGAACCGGCTCCGTCACGTATGTCTTTCCTTCCGCGTACAGCCCGGCAAGTAGTATGCATGACTTGACCTGAGCGCTTGATGAGGGTGATATGTAATCTATCCCTGACAGTGTGGACGGGGAGATCACAAGAGGAGCGCAGCCGTTGCCCGTCTCCGACGTTATGTCGGCGCCCATCCGGCTGAGCGGCGTTATGATCCGGTTCATCGGCCGCCTGCGGATAGATGAATCGCCGTCGAGCCGTGACACGAAATCCTGACCTGACAGAATGCCTGATATCAGCCTGGTGGTGGTTCCCGAATTGCCTGTAAACAGAGTCTCAGACGGCGCCTTCAGTCCTCTGAGTCCCTTTCCGTGCACAACGACGGAATGCCCGGCCTGATCCGTGTCAAACTCTATGCCGAGCTTCTCGAAACATGATATTGTCGACAGACAGTCCGCGCTGAAGAGGAAATTACTGATCCTTGTGTCCCCCTGAGCGATCGAGCCGAACATCACGGCCCTGTGGGAGATGGATTTGTCCCCCGGAACGGTTATCTCACCTTTAAGCTTTGACATCGGATATATTGTTCTTTCCATGTATTCGTCTTCCCCTGAACACTTGATGAAGCTGAGATCAAAGAAACTGCTTCGATCCGGTCATTTTACAGGCGGGCAATTGATGGCTCTGAGGCCAAAGAAACTGCTGCGCCTCAGTCGTTTTCCCAGACGGTGTAGCGATGGTGGCGCAGAAGCCTGACTGCCTTCTCCATTGACTTTCTTCTGTAGAACTCGATCGCGAGGGCTCCCTGCTCATAAGCTCTGTTATGTATGATGGATATGTTCTTGATGGATATCGAGTTCACTGCGAGGATCGTAGCGACCGTCGCGATAGCTCCGTTCTCGTCTACTATGTCGCAGTATATGCGGAATGAGCTCTTTACCGGCCCGGGCGACGAGAAGCTGAAGGAATTGCGGTAATCCCGGCTCTTTTCGAACATCTTGTTGATGAAGCCTCCGTCACCGCTGCACATACGGTCTCTTGCCTCGATCATCCTGCTCAGAAATTCGTCCATGACCTTAGAGATATTTTCATGGTTCTCCAGGCAGATGGACTCCCACATAACAGGAGATGAGGATGCTATCCTGGTGATATCCCTGAATCCCCCGGCCGCTATGGCCTTCATGTACCCTTTCTCGGAATCAAGGTCGTGGACTGTATTGACCAGCGTTGAGGCAATCACGTGAGGCAGGTGGCTGATGGCTGCCGTGATGAAATCGTGCTCGCGCGGATCGAGAATCAAGGGGATCGCCCTGAGCGACAGGGTAAGCTCGCGGAACTTCTCCACGCATTCTTCAGGAATACTGTCGGTTGGTGAGATTATATAGTAAGCATTCTCAAACAGATGGTCCGAGGCGTTCTCAAGCCCTGACTTCTCGGATCCGGTCATCGGGTGTCCGCCTATAAACTGCGCTGACAGGCCAAGTCTCACGGCAGCTTCATGTATAGGCGTTTTGACCGAACCTACGTCCGTCAGTATGCAGTCCCTGGAGACAACGTCCTTCAGTTCTTCCAGAGCACGGATGTTCTGCTCCGCGGGGGCGCACAGAAAGATCATCCCGCACTCTGAAAAACGAGCGTCGGAGCTGCTCTTGCATATAATATCTATCAGATGCTCCTCAAGTGCTTTTCCGCAGGTTGCCCGTGACCTGGTGTGCGCCATAATAGTACAGCCCGGCTCATTTTTCTTAAGATTTCTGGCCAGCGATCCGCCGATGAGGCCCAGGCCGATAAAACCGTATGTCATACTGTCTCTCCTCTTGACTTTAATGGTTTCATTCACTAAAGCAAATCTGTGATACAGTATGCCATAATGACGGGG
>DFHY01000126.1 GCA_002371345.1 Lachnospiraceae bacterium UBA3711 | reverse complement strand
AATATGATTGATAATGCATGTTTTTATGTGCGAATGGCATAGAATACAACATGAGGTTTCGATAGAATATAGCAGTAACGGACGGTGCGCGTAGTTCCGTCAGCGGGGAATTGACAGTATCAGCGCGTTTATTGAGATTATGTGATGGGATTAAACTATGGCTATTGAGATTAATCAGGAAAGACTTATTTTTACGCTTCACACTAAGAGAACGACTTATCAGATGCATGTCGACCGTTACGGTTATCTGCTGCATCAGTATTACGGGCGAAGGTCTGAGGGGGATATGCATTTTCTGCTGACTTTCCAGGACCGTGGTTTTTCCGGGAATCCTTATGAGGCTGAGTCGGACCGTACTTATTCGATGGATTTTCTTCCGCAGGAGTATCCGTACCTCGGCAATGGTGACTACAGGCGTGTGCTGCTGAAGGTTGCCGATGAGGACGGGACTATTGACTGTGATCTGCGTTATGATTCCTGGAGGCAGGAGGAGGGGCTGTACAGTATTCCGGGGCTTCCGGCGGTGTATGCTGACGAGTCCAACAGTGAGACCGGGGCAAATGCGCAGACGCTGGTTATTATCCTGAAGGATGACCTTCTGAAGCTTAAGGTTGAGCTGTATTACGGTGTGCTGCCGAAGCTTGACATCATAACGAGAGCGGTCAGGATTGAGAATTACGGCAGGAGTTCATTTACGCTGGAGAAGGCCCAGAGTGCGTGTCTGGACTTTGTCACCGGTGATTATGACGCTATTACTTTCTACGGGCGTCACGCGATGGAGCGTAATATGCAGCGCCAGAGGGTAGGACACGGGACTATGACGATCGGTTCTACCCGCGGTACGTCGAGCCACCAGTACAGTCCGACGCTTCTTTTGGTGGATCATATGGCCACTGAGGATTACGGCCACTGCTACGGGATGAGCTTCGTGTACTCGGGCGGCTTCAAGGGTGAGATCGAGAAGGACCAGTACAATAATATCCGTATGCAGCTGGGGCTGCCGGATGAGATGCTTGCTTATCCTCTGAATGCCGGTGATGTGTTCTGGACTCCGCAGGTCGTTATGAGCTATTCTTCGAAGGGCATGGCGCGTCTGTCGCAGAATTTCCACCGCTGCACCAGAAGACATATTTGCAGGGGCAAGTGGCGCGATAAGATTCGTCCGGTTATCCTCAACAGCTGGGAAGCGTGTTATTTTGACTTCAACAGGGAGAAGCTCCTTGAGCTTGCCAGAGGGGCGAAGGATCTTGGCGCCGAGATGCTTGTCATGGACGACGGGTGGTTCGGCAACAGGAATGACGACTACCGTGCCCTTGGAGACTGGTATGTCAATGAGCAGAAGCTTGGCGGCAAGCTGGGTGATCTGGTTGAGGAGATAAATGCACTGGGCCTGAAGTTCGGCATCTGGGTCGAGCCGGAGATGGTAAATGAGGACAGTGACCTCTACCGTGAGCATCCTGACTGGGCGATGACTATCCCGGGAAGGCATCCGATCCTCGGGCGCAATCAGCTGATCCTGGACTTCTCCAGGAAAGAGGTCGTGGACGCGATCTACAAGGATATCAGCGCCGTGCTTGACAATGCGAATATCGAGTATGTGAAGTGGGACTTCAACCGTTCTATCTTCAATGTATATTCTCACAGCGGTCTGTCGCAGGGGCAGGTTCTCTACAATTATGTTCTGGGGCTGTATGACTTTCTTGAGCGCCTGAACAGGGATTATCCTGATCTTCTCATAGAGGGATGCTCGGGAGGAGGCGGACGTTTCGATCTTGGCATGCTCTACTATACGCCTCAGATATGGTGCTCCGACAATACCGACGCTATTGACAGGACCAGGATTCAGTACGGAACCAGCTTCATCTATCCGGTTTCTTCCATCGGCGCCCATGTATCGGCGGTGCCGAATGAGCAGACGGGCAGGAACGCGTCTCTCAAGACGCGCGCGGTTGTCGCGATGGGCGGAACCTTCGGATATGAGCTTGACCCGAAGAAGCTCAGCGATGAGGAGAAGGCGGAGATCAGAGAGCAGATAGAGGATTATCACAGGTTTGCCGGCCTCATTAATCATGGCCTGTATTATCGTCTCAGCAACCCATGCGAGGATCCTGTCGCCGCGTGGGAGATGTTTGCCGAGGACGGAAGCGAGGCCCTGATCTCAGCGGTATGCCTCGAGATCCACGGAAATATGACTGTGAACTATGTCCGGCTGAGGGGACTGAAGAAGGACTGCTTCTACCGTGACGAGGAGAGCGGGAAGGTATATCCGGCGAACGCGCTTATGCAGATCGGCCTTCCGATTCCTGTCGAGATGGGGGAGTACAGGAGCTACAGGTGGCATTTCACAAGATGCGGCTGATGTATGTTGACAGATAGGGCTTGTTTTCTTAAAATAAGCGGCGGGCAGAACGATGGCAGGTTTTGTGACCTGCCATTCACTATGTCCGCAGGTGGTTATTACCGGGCCGGAATGTTCGGTATCTTCGTTCAGTGAGCACTCCGGCTTCAGGGGGTTCCCCTAAAAAGACTTGTTTTTTTACTGCATTTATTAAGGAGGAAACAGAATGAACGAAACAGGTGCGCCTATTCGTGATGCCAGGAAGCTGGGCATTCCGAAGATGATGATCCTTGGACTCCAGCATATGTTCGCGATGTTTGGAGCGACTATTCTTGTACCGATCCTGATTGGCGGTTACTTCCGCGACAGTGTCGGCGAGGCTCCGACGGCAGGACTGACGGTAGCGGTTACACTGTTCTGCGCGGGTGTTGGAACTCTGCTGTTTCACTTGTGCGCGAAGATGAAGGTACCGGCGTTTCTTGGAAGCTCTTTCGCATTTCTCGGAGGCTTTTCTACAATTGCCGGGCTGAAGACCGGTATCTACGAGGGTATGAGCGCAAATGACAAGGCGGCGTATGCCTGCGGCGGCATCATGGTTGCAGGTCTTCTGTATCTGGTGCTGGCGGCTATTATCAGGGCTGTCGGAGTTAAGCGCGTCATGCATTTCCTGCCGCCGGTTGTTACGGGCCCCGTCATTATCTGCATCGGCCTGTCTCTTGCGGGTTCAGCTATCAACAACGCGAAGCAGAACTGGATTCTTGCCCTGATTGCGCTCGTGACGATCATTGTGTTCAATATATGGGGCAAGGGTATGTTCAGGATCATACCGATCCTCATGGGCGTTGTCATTGCATATGGCTGCGCCCTGATCATGAACGCCGCGGGCATGACGAACGCCGACGGATCAGCCATCCTCAACTTCTCGGCTGTGACGGGCGCGAACGCCATTGGCCTTCAGCATTTTCAGCTTCCGAAGTTTGATCTGACCGCGATACTCGTTATGGCTCCGATAGCCATCGCGACCATGATGGAGCATGTCGGAGACATTTCCGCTATCTCCGCTACTACAGGCAATAACTTCCTGGCGGATCCCGGGCTTCACAGAACGCTGATCGGCGACGGCCTCGCCACGGCATTTGCGGGCCTGATCGGCGGCCCTGCCAATACGACATACGGAGAGAATACGGGCGTTCTCGAGTTGTCAAAGGTCTATGATCCGTCGGTTATCCGCATCGCCGCTGTGTATGCGATCATTATCAGCTTCATCCCGAAGCTGTCAGAGCTTATCGGAACGATGCCGACCGCGATCATCGGAGGCGTCTCTTTCATGCTCTACGGTATGATCTCAGCCATTGGCGTGCGCAACATCGTTGAGAACAAGGTTGACCTGACAAAATCCCGCAACCTTATCATCTGCGCTGTGATCTTTGTCTGCGGCCTCGGAATGACTGACGGAATCACATTCCATGTCGGAGGAACGTCAATCACTCTGACCTCACTCGCGATCGCGGCTATTGCGGGAATCCTCCTCAACGCTATCCTTCCCGGAAATGACTATGAGTTCGGCGTTAATCCTCAGGGTGACAAGAACCGCGGGATTCACCAGGAGTGACTTCAGGAAGAGCTGATGGACCCGCTGCTTTTCTGATATACGGGAAGAACGTATCATAGATTAATGCAGGCACGACACAGAATTGACACATAAAAAGGCGGCGCGAACCATTCCAATAGGCTTCCGATCGTGGTAAACTGTATACATTAATGGACCCGCGGAGACAGCTTCATTAAGCATTTCCATAAGGTTTAATCAAACTTAAGTCGTTAAGAAGCCATTATGGACGCACAGAAGATCAGATATATACGATGGCGGGGCAGTTTACAGTCGGGATGAAGAAGGAGGTACACGAAGATGGCATTTTTTGATGATCTTGGAGATTCTCTTGGAAGACTTGGAAAGACCGTTGCGGGACGCGCGAAGAACGTCGCCGAGACCGGCAATCTTAAGCTTCAGATCGCAAGCGCTCAGAAGGAGATGACCAAGGCTTACGCTGAACTTGGAAAGAAGTTCGCGGAGCTGAATCCGGAAGCAGCCGATGAGAATCTGAAGCCCCTTCTGGAAGCGGCTCAGGCGGCGGCGGAGAAGGTGGCTTCTCTTGAGAAGGAGGTAGAGGCTTCACGCAAGGCTATGGAAGAGGCTGAGGCAAAGATGGCCCAGGAGGCCGCGGAGGCTAAGGCCCGTGCCGAGCAGGAGGCTGCCGCGGCGAGAGCGAAGTTTGAGCAGGGCACCGATGATGTTAAGGAAGCCGCCGGTGATGTGAAGTCGAATCTTCAGGGAAAAGCTGAAGAGGTTAAGGAAGCTGCCGGCGATGTGAAGTCGAATCTTCAGGAGAGCGCTGAAGAGGTGAAGACGAACGCGAAGACACTGTTCGAGGAAGCGCAGGAGAGAGCACGCAAGACCTTCGACGAGGTCAAGGACGCCGCGGGAGACCTGTTCTGTGAAGTGAAGTCAAAGGTCGAGGATAAGGGCGATACCGCAGCGGAAGCGGCTGCCGAGGCTGTTGGCGGAGCGGCGGACGCTGCCGGCAAGGCGGCTGAGACAGTGGAAGCGGCGGCAGACACAGCCTGCGAGACAGCGGCAGAAGCCGCTAAGGATGCTGCCGCGAAAGCCGCCGAAGCGGCCGAGGCTCTGTCAGGCGATGCAGCAGAGTGATATTAAATAGAGCAATAATTGAAGAGTAACAGTTAATTCCGGGAGGCACTGATTGCGTTCAGTGTCTCCTTTAGTGTGTGCCGGGTGTTCATACTAAATACTAGCACTCAACTTACGTGAGTGCTATTGACAATTCTCCCTGTTAGCTTTATTATACGATGTTGTAAGAATCAAACGTACTGAAACCTGCGGCGGACCGGCTGCGCGCAGAGCGTGAGATACGCCTGACGGTAAGGTTTAACGCAGATACAATATCAAAAAAGGAGTGACTGACATATGACAGAAAGACAGGGAAATCTTTCCATCAACAGCGAAAATATGCTGCCTATCATCAAGAAGTGGCTGTATTCGGATCACGATATCTTTGTCCGTGAAGTGATTTCCAACGCTTGTGACGCTATTTCCAAGCTGCACAAGCTCGAGATCATGGGAGAGTACCAGTACCCGGATGACCACAAGGATTCGATCCATGTGGTCGTGGACCCTGACGCGAAGACAGTGTCATTTTCCGATACCGGACTGGGCATGACCGCGGATGAGGTTGAGGAGTATATCACTCAGATCGCGTTCTCTGGCGCTACCGCGTTCTTTGAGAAGTATAAGGATAAGGCGAACAAGGATGATATCATAGGTCATTTCGGACTTGGATTCTATTCAGTGTTCATGGTTGCCGAGGACGTCGAGATCGATACCCTGAGCTACCGCGAGGGTTCGCAGGCGGTTCACTGGGAGTGCGACGGCTCATCGACATATACGATGCGCGACGGCAGCAGGCAGGAGCCCGGTACGACTATAACTCTTCATCTCAATGAGGACTGCCTTGAGTTTGCCAACGAGTACCGCATGCGCGAGGTACTGCAGAGATACTGCAGCTTCATGCCGGTTGAGATCTTCCTTGAGAAGGCAAATGCGCCTCAGGAGTACGAGACCATAGATGAGAGCGAGCTCAGGGATACGGATGTCGTTGTCGAGCACATTCACGAGGACGCGAAGACGGAAGAGCAGGATGACGGAAACGGCGGCAAGAAGACCGTCGAGATATCTCCTGCGAGAGACCGCGTGAAGATCAACAAGCGCCCCGTGAGCATTTCCGACATTCACCCGCTGTGGGCGAAGCATCCGAATGACTGCACCGATGAGGAGTACAAGGACTTCTACCGCAAGGTCTTCAATGACTACAGGGAGCCTCTGTTCTGGATCCACCTGAACGCTGACTATCCGTTCAATATGAAGGGTATCCTCTATTTCCCGAAGATCAATACAGAGTATGACTCCATCGAGGGAACGATCAAGCTCTACAATAACCAGGTGTTCATCGCCGACAATATCAAGGAGGTCGTGCCTGAGTACATGATGCTTCTCAAGGGCGTCATCGACTGCCCCGAGTTCCCGCTGAACGTATCCAGATCCGCGCTGCAGAACGACGGATTCGTGAAGAAGCTGCGCGATTACATCTCCAAGAAGGTTGCCGACAAGCTGACCGGAATGTGCAAGACGGACAGGGAGAACTATGAGAAGTACTGGGATGACATCAGCCCGTTCCTGAAGTACGGATGCCTCAGGGATGAGAAGTTCTCAGACCGCCTGCAGGATCATATGCTGTTCAAGGACCTGGACGGGAAGTATTTCACTCTGAAGGAGTATCTGGAGAAGCTGGCCGGAAAGGATGAAGAGGCGAAGAAGGGCGAAGCGGAGTCTTCCGAGGGCGCTGAGAGTGGCGGCGCGAACGGGACTGACGCATCTGCGGAAGAGGTGAAAACAGATGATTCCGTTGCGGCTTCTGAAGATGAAACGAAGGGCGGCGCGACGGATGAGACAATAGATGTCACAGAGGAGCCTTCGGATGACGCGGAGAAGAAGGAGAAGGAAAAGACCACTATCTACTATGTGACGGATGAGTCACAGCAGGGCCAGTACATCCGCATGTTCCGGGAGAACGGCATGGACGCGGTCATTCTTCAGCACAATATCGACTCTCCATATATGCAGCACATCGAGCAGAAGAGAGAAGATATAAAGTTCCAGCGCATAGACGCGGACGTGACCGGCTCCATGAAGTCCGAGGAGGCCGATGAGGAGAAGCTGAAGGCCGACACCGAAGCTCTGTCGGAACTGTTCAAGAAGGCAATCGGAAATGACAAGCTGACAGTCCAGGTGCAGAGCCTGAAGGACGAGAACATTTCCTCGATGCTCACGATCCAGGAGGAAGGCCGCCGCATGCAGGATATGATGCGCATGTACAGCATGTCCGGATCCGGAATGGATATGGATATGTTCGCGCCGGCACAGACTCTTACGCTGAATGAGAATCATAAGCTTGTGAGATATCTGCTGGACAACAAGGACGGGGAGAGAGCGGAGCTCTTCGCGAAGCAGCTCTACGACCTGGCCGCGATCGCCAACGCGCCGCTTAAGGCTGAGGCGATGACGGAGTTCATAAACCGCAGCAATGAGATCATGCTTCTGCTGGCGCAGTAAGCGGGCGGGACGTTATATTGAATATAAGGAGCTGTCGTCATGAATGGTGTCCTGCTTGGGGGCAGCATATCAGAAAACGATAGCTCCTCTTCATATCATCGCGCAGGCCTCTGATGACGAAAGGCATCCCGCAAACACGTCGCCTGCCTTGCGTCTTAACACAAAGTACTTATTATTGTGGCGGCAGGTACATCTTAACGAGCACAAACTGGCAAGCGTTGTAAGATGACGGAGAGAACCACGGCTTACACGGCGCTTATGCCGCGTGTCTGCAGGAATTTCCGGACCATGTCGTCCCACACATGATCAAGTGTTTTGTCGAGTGTGAATATCTTCAGAGACGTTCCGGTCGTGACGCTTACCTCGTCCTTTGCGTAGGTTATATTCAGGAACAGGCCGTCAACCTGTTCTCTGGTTATTGGCAGCCCGGCGCTCTTCAGAAGACTGTCGACATTGTAGCCGGCGAGCTTCAGAACTATTCTCATATGGATGGGAGTGTGCCTGCCCTTTACGATATTAAAGATCAGCGGCCGTATCAGCTTCCAGGTAAATGAGTTCTCATTTGAAGCCTGTTCTTCATCGCCGAAATAATCCTGGTGCCATGTTCCGTCAATAGAAAATGTGGTGAAGGTCGTCACGCTTCCCTCCGAAAACAGGAAGGTGTCGAACGTATCTCCGGCAAGCAGCTTCGTCATGAAGCTCTTTGTATCATCTACCTTTAACGCAAGCATACTGGTGTCCTCTGCAGATTATGACCGGTCAGGATCGCCGCCGGTACATTTCCAAATAATACCAGTGAGCGCCGGCCTGTTGGCTGATAGCAACCATTGTTGCACACTTGCCGTCTTTGTGCAATCTTCACTTTAGATATGTTCGTAATGAGCTCCTGAAAAGTTCGCAAAGAGTTCACGGATTGTTTCTGCAAAGAGTACTTTTCATATACATACAGATGTGCTATACTGAATATGTAGTATTTAAAACTACATGACAGGTTACAGATATTCTGTTGCAATTTGTTTACAAAGAGGTGAGAGGTATGAGCTTTCTGGTTGTTATAGACAGCTGCGGAGAACTGACTGAAGATATGAAAGCATCCGGGCATTTTGTTTCTGCTCCGCTGACGATGGACGTAGATCAGTATCACTTCGTAGACGATGAAACATTTGACCAGAAGGAATTTCTGCGGAGAGTCAGGGAGAGCCCGAACTGTCCGAAGAGCGCATGTCCGTCCCCGCAGTATTACAAGAACTGTTTTGACAGAGACTATGATCATCTCTACGCCGTAACGCTGTCCGGAGCATTGTCCGGATCATACAACAGCGCTCTGGTCGGCCGCGATATGACTCTGGAGGAGCACCCGGACAAGAAGATCCATGTATTCAACTCCAAGTCGGCATCCATAGGAGAGACCCTGATCGGCCGGAAGATAGCAGAGTACGAGGAGGCGGGGTTTTCGTTTGAGGAGATCATAGAGAAGGTTGACGCGTATATTGCCAGCCAGGTCACATGGTTCGTCCTGGAGTCCCTCGATACCCTGCGCAAGAACGGCAGGCTCTCTAACTTCAAGGCATTTGTCGCAACTGCCCTTAAGATAAAACCGATATGTTCTTCGACTCCGGAGGGTGAGATCCAGCAGGTGGGGCAGGCGCGGGGTATCAACAAGGCGCTGGTCAAGATGGTCGAGATGGCCGCCGAGTCTGCCGGCCATATGCAGGATAACGAGATTGCTGTCTCACATACCAACAATCCGGAACGCGGGAAGATGGTTCTTGACGCTATCCGTGAGAGAGTTAAGGCGAAGAATTATTTCCTCGAAAACGGACGGGGATGTACCTCCATGTATGCCAATGACGGCGGGATCATCCTGGTGCTGTGATAAAGACTTTATTCTATTATGAGTTCAAACTCGCTGTGAAGCCTGAAGCCACCGGCGGACGCCACGAGTTCGCGCGAAGCCTGAAGCCACCGGCGGATGCCGTGAGTTCGCAGCTTTGACAAGACTGAATTGAGGCGTAGAAAAAGAGGGGCATGGCCCCTCTTTTTCTACGCCTGAAACATCAGGATACTTGTATGCTATTCCAGGCACTTTCGTGCATAGGACTTACCATTCATCAGATGGTATTAGATCCTCCTGCCTGAGACGCTTACGCGTTCTCCAGAGAATCCAGATAATTCTCAAGAGCGGAACTGTCAATAGTATATGTGACAGACTGGACGGAAGTGTTGGTGGTGGAAGGAGCGGTGATTGCCTGATACAGGGAGACACCGATCCAGCCGATAACCGCGGCCGCTATGATGATCAGGATGATCTTGGTGATCATCCAGTTCCGTCTCTCCTTCGCCATGATCTTCTTAACGTTTCTTTTCTCTTCTTTATACCGGTCAACCTTTGCCTGACTCATCTTTACTTTGCTCCATTTCCAGGACAACGCCCATGTATTTTATAGATTTATATGCCGCAAGCCGGCAGGATACTGAGCCTGTGCATGGCTTTTGACACAGAAATCATCATAACACAAACATGATGATGGTGCAATTCATCATTGTCATTTCAGGGTGCTTTATCTTGCCTTTCCGTGTCCCTGCATCTCATTGACCATGCCGCTGATCTTGTCTGTGAAGTTCGTCTTGGCGGTTTCCTGAAGCTTCATGGCGCGGACCTTCAGCGGAAGGCCGAAGAGTGTTATGAAGCCCTCGGCGTCGTGATGGTCGTAGAGGTCTCCGGTGGTAAATGACGCCAGCGATTCGTTGTAGAGGGAGTATGGGCTTGTGGTTCCGTTCTTTATGATGTTGCCCTTGTAGAGCTTGAACTTAACCTCGCCGGTCACAAACTGCTGGGTCGACTCGACGAAGGCCTGGATAGCCTCGCGCAGAGGAGTGAACCATTTTCCTTCATATACAGTCTGCGCCAGCTGGCTCGCCAGCTTCTTCTTGTTCTCCATGGTCTCGCGGTCGAGGCAGAGCTCCTCAAGCTGGTCATGGGCCGCCATCAGGATGGTTCCGCCGGGAGTCTCATACACGCCGCGGCTCTTCATGCCGACGACACGGTTTTCAACGATATCTATGATGCCGATGCCGTTCCTGCCACCGAGCTCATTTAACACACGGATAATATCGGAGACCTTCATTTCTTTTCCGTTGACGCTCTTCGGGACGCCCTTTTCAAATGTCATGGTGACGTCGGTGACTTCATCCGGCGCGTTCTGCGGTGTCACAGAGAGGACCAGCAGAGAATCATAGTTCGGTGCGAGGGAAGGATCCTCGAGCTCGAGTCCCTCATGGCTGATATGCCACAGGTTACGGTCGCGGGAATAGCCCTTGCCCATCGAGAACGGAAGATTGATGCCATGGCTCTTGCAGTATTCGATCTCGTCCTCACGGCTCTGAAGAGTCCACACATCGGTCATGCGCCACGGAGCGATCACTTTGAGATCCGGCGCGAGCGCCTTGATGCCGAGCTCAAAACGGATCTGGTCATTTCCCTTGCCGGTAGCGCCGTGGCAGATCGCGACAGCATTCTCGATACGCGCGATCTCAACCAGCTTCTTCGCGATAGCGGGGCGGGCCATGGACGTGCCGAGCAGATAAGCGTGCTCATATACGGCTCCCGCCTGAACGCACGGCATGACGAAATCATCGCAGAATTCATCGACAATATCTTCTATATATAATTTGGAAGCGCCGCATGCGAGGGCCCTTTCCTCAAGCCCGTCAAGCTCTTCCTCCTGCCCGCAGTCAACGCAGCAGCAGACAACATCATAATCAAACTTTTCTTTCAGCCATGGGATCATAGCTGTGGTGTCAAGTCCTCCGGAATAAGCGAGGATAACTTTTTCTTTTGCCATTATGGATTCCCCTTTCGGAAATGAATTATACAGAAGCTTCACATCGTCTGACATCCTGCGCGGATGCTCTATTATCCGCTGCGTGCCGGACACATATCGATACTATATCGCCGTGAGAATAAATATGCAAGAGAAAAATCGTGAATAATGAAATGAATACTGGATATATGCATATTATGCATCTTAAATGTATAAATATACACGAAAAAATGCATTCATCCCCTTTACTTTGAAGCGCTTGTAGAGTAAGATTGACGGCGTGGAAGACCTCTGTATCAGGGAAGCGGCCTGAGCGGCATTAAGAGGTTTTCATGCGTTGGTCTGTATTTGGCAGACATTACAGATAGAGATAACGGAGAGGAAAAGCTAATATGATAAAGGCTGGTATCATCGGATCGACAGGGTATGCCGGAGCAGAGCTTGTGAGGCTTCTGCTGCAGCATCCGGAGGCAGAGATTGTCTGGTACGGTTCAAAGAGCTATGTAGATCAGAAGTACGCCGATGTCTACCGGAACATGTTCGAGCTGGTGGACGAGAAGTGCATGAACGACAATATGGATGAGCTGTCCGAACGCGCGGATGTGATCTTCACCGCCACGCCTCAGGGGCTGTGCGCTTCACTGATAAATGAAAGAATCCTGGAGCGCTCTAAAGTCATAGACCTGAGCGCTGACTTCAGGCTGAAAAGAGTCGGCGTATATGAGGAGTGGTACCACAGAACGCATGAGGCGCCGGAGTATCTGCCTGAGGCTGTGTACGGCCTGTGCGAGATCAACCGCGAAAGCATAGCCGCGGCGCGCATTATCGCAAATCCCGGGTGCTACACCACCACATCGATACTGACGCTGTATCCGCTGGTTAAGGAAGGCCTTATCGACCCGGACACGATTATCATTGACGCCAAGTCAGGGACGTCGGGAGCCGGGCGCGGGACGAAGCTTCCCAATCTGTACTGTGAGGTAAATGAGAGCATCAAGCCTTACGGCGTTGCCACCCACAGGCACACGCCGGAGATCGAAGAGCAGCTGTCATATGCGGCAGGAATGGATTATATGTCAGGCGACAGCATAAAGGTCAACTTCACGCCTCATCTGGTTCCGATGAACCGCGGCATACTCGCAACCTGCTACGCGTCCCTCAGAGACGGAGCGGATGCCGGGGCGGTAGGAGAAGCGTACAGCAAATATTATAAGGAAGAGTATTTTATCCGCCTGCTCGGCGAGGGCAGCTTTCCTGAGACAAGATGGGTGGAGGGCTCCAACTTCGTCGATATAGGCTATACGGTTGATACCAGAACGGGCCGCGTGATCGCCGCCGGAGCACTTGACAATCTGGTCAAGGGCGCTGCCGGCCAGGCGGTGCAGAATATGAACATAAGCTTCGGACTGCCGGAGAATACGGGCCTCAAGCTGGTGCCGGTATTTCCGTGAGGCGGCATATAGTGAGCTAAGCGCCATTATGTCAGGCTTTTCAAGCAGAATCAGACAAATATTTGAAAGGGAATATGGGGATGAACTTATATGACGGCGGCGTCACATCGCCGCAGGGCTTCAAGGCAGCCGGAATATGCGCCGGCATCAAGAAGGACCGCAAGGACATGGCCATGATCGTGAGCGAAGTGCCATGCACGATGGCGGGGACATTTACAAGCAATATAGTGAAGGCGTCGCCTGTGGTGTGGGATAAGAACATTCTCGAGACATACCACAGCGCCCAGGCGGTCGTGATGAACAGCGGCGTCGCGAATGCGTGCACGGGCAGGACAGGCGACGAGTATTGCCTCGCTTCGGCCAGGGCGGCCGCGGATGTGCTGAAGCTGAAGCCTGAACAGGTGCTCCTGGCGTCGACAGGCGTTATCGGAAGGCAGCTGCCCATGGATAAGATATGTGACGGGATCAGGACACTTGCGGACTATGTGTCGGATAAGCGCGAGTCCGCGATTGACGCGGCTTCGGCGATCATGACTACTGATACGAAGCGGAAGGAGACCGCGGCTTGGTTCGAGTTGTCAGGCAGGAAGGTCACTATCGGCGGCATGACCAAGGGCGCCGGCATGATTCATCCGAATATGGGAACCATGCTCTGCTTCCTGACAACGGACGCCGCCATCAGCCCTGAGATGGCGCAGAAGGCGCTTAAGTCATGCGTGCAGGATTCGTTCAACATGATCTCCGTTGACGGGGACGAGTCGACAAATGACACCTGCGTCCTTCTTGCAAATGGCCTCGCCGGCAACCCGGAGATCACCGCTGAGGGAGACGACTATGAGACATTCCGAAGCGCGCTTGAGGCGGTGACGAAGAATCTTGCCCGCCGTATGGCGGCGGACGGAGAGGGCGCCCACGCGCTCTTTGAAGTGATAGTCAAGGGCGCGTCCTCGAAGCAGAAGGCTGTAACCCTGGCAAAGAGCATAATCGGCTCAAACCTTGTCAAGACCGCGATCGCGGGACATGACGCCAACTGGGGCAGAATAATATGCGCCATGGGATATTCGGGAGAGCATTTTGACACTGAGAAGGTAGACCTGACATTCGAGAGCCGCGCGGGGTCAGTGAAGATCGCGGAGAACAGCGTGTCGACCGGCTACAGCGAGGAGCTGGCCACGAAGATCCTCTCGGAGGATGAGATCACCGCGGTCATAGATATTAAGGAAGGAACGCAGGAGGCTGTGGCATGGGGCTGCGACCTCACTCACGAATATGTATCGATCAACGCGGACTATCGGTCATAGACATAGATGAAAGAGCCTCCGGCCATTACATCATAGGATTAAGAAAGGAAAGAACATGGAACAGGAACTCAGCACCAGGGAGATGGAGCTGTATCTGGACAAGGCGGGAGTGCTGATCGAAGCGCTTCCTTATATACAGCATTTTCAGGGAGCGACGATAATAGTGAAATACGGCGGCAGCGCCATGGTCGATCATGAGCTCAAGAAGAGCGTCATCAAGGACGTGGCACTGCTGAAGCTGATCGGATTCCGCCCGATCATCGTGCACGGAGGCGGCAAGGAGATCACGAAATGGCTCGGAAAGATCGGAAAGAAGAGCGAATTCGTCAACGGCTTCCGCGTGACTGACGATGAGACCATGTATGTGGCGGAGATGGTTCTGAACCGGATCAACAAAGGCCTGGTCTCGATGATGGAGAAGGTGGGCGTAAAAGCCTGCGGCATTTCCGGCAAGGACGGCACGGTGCTCAGGGTCACGAGGAAGAAGCCGGGCGGATCCGACATAGGATTCGTCGGCGAGGTGACGGAAGTGGATACATCACTCCTGAACACGCTGCTTGACGCCGGCTTTGTCCCGGTCATCTGCCCGGTCGGATCGGATGACGGATACTATTCCTACAATATCAACGCGGACGACGCCGCCTGCGCGATAGCGAAGGCGATGAAAGCCCAGAAGCTTGTGTTCCTGTCTGATATCAAGGGCGTGATGGAGAATCCTGACGATCCGGGCTCCCTGATCTCGGAGATGACTGTCGCGGAGGCGAAGAAGTTCATAGAAAATGGTCACGCCGGCGGCGGCATGCTTCCCAAGCTCAACAGCTGCATCGAGGCGATAGAATCGGGTGTTCACAGAGTCCATATACTTGACGGAAGGATCCCGCACTCGCAGCTTCTGGAATTCTTCACCAATAAAGGTATCGGAACCGCGATCATCGGAGATACCGAGCAGAGATTCTACGAGACGAGCCGGGAAGATTGAACTGAGGCTGCGAAGATGGATGTCTCGCTGTGAGAAGTCTGCCGGCAGCAGGCATTACCTTTGCCGACGGAAAAGGCGGCGGAATGGAGATTAAGAATGTCGAATGCACAACAGATAATGAATGAGACGGAACAGTATGTGCTCCACACGTACAACCGCTTCCCGGTGGTGTTTGAGAGGGGAGAGGGAGTACGCCTGTATGATGTAAATGGCAAAGAGTACCTTGACTTCGGAGCCGGGATCGCGGTATTCGCTCTCGGATACGGCAACAGCACATTTAATAAGGCTGTCAAGGGACAGATCGACCGTCTGGTCCACACCTCCAACCTGTTCTACCATGAACCGCTCCGCGACGCGGCGAGGAAGGTCATAGAGCATACCGGAATGTCCAAAGTGTTCTTCACCAATTCCGGCGCTGAGGCGATAGAGGGTGCCATAAAGGCCGCAAGAAAATACGCGTACCTGAAGGACGGGTCAAATGACCATGAGATCATAGCCATGAACCAGTCCTTCCACGGCAGGACGATAGGGGCGCTGTCGGTTACGGGGAATGCGCATTATCAGGATCCGTTCAGACCGCTGATGGGCGGCGTGCGATTCGCTGACTTCAACGATTTCGAGAGCGTCAGGGCACAGGTCACGGACAAGACCTGCGCCATACTCCTCGAGACCGTACAGGGCGAGGGCGGCATCTATCCGGCTGATCCCGGGTTCCTCACATCCGTGAGAAAACTGTGCGATGAGAAGGATATCCTGCTGATCCTCGACGAGATCCAGTGCGGGATGGGACGCACCGGACACTGGTTCGCCTGCGAAGCATATAATGTCAAACCGGATATCATGACGGCCGCGAAGGCTCTCGGCTGCGGAATACCGGTCGGAGCATTTGTCCTGAATGAGAAAGCGGCCGCCAAGTCGCTTGAGGCGGGAGACCATGGGACGACCTACGGCGGCAATCCCCTCGCTTGCGCGGCGGTATCCACGGTGTTTGACATATTCGATCAGGAGAAGATAGTGGAGCATGTCGCTCAGACCGCCCCTTACCTTGAGGAAAAGCTTGACGCTCTGGTATCGGAATACAGCTTCCTGACACAGCGCCGCGGTATGGGCTTCATGCAGGGCATAGTTGTGGAAGGAAAACCGGTAGGTGAGATCGTCAGGGCGGCGCTCGAAGAAGGACTCGTCATACTGTCCGCGGGAAGAAATGTGCTCCGCCTGGTTCCGCCGCTCATAATAGAGAAGGCGGATATCGACGAGATGGTAATGAAGCTGGAGAGGGTGCTGGGCAGAGTCGGCTGAAGAATGTCTGCAGCAGGATAGAATGCTGTCAGAGCCAGCTGAAGGATGTCTGCGAAGGATGTCTGCAGCAGGATAAAAAACTACATTTCACTTGAATGTTTGCGGATTGATTCAAACAATCCCGATAGAAAAGCCGGCAGCGGAAGAGACAGCTGCCGGCTTTTCAATACCTTATGAATATGTGAATTTTTAGCTAACTCATAGTAGTAGGTTGTTATTTGTGATATAATGACAATGATTTTCTATGCCTAATTATTTCCGGCATCAGATACGCTCTGCGAGTGCATTTTGGCGATGCACAGACAGGCAAAAACCGGAGATTGTGCCAATGCTTTTCCAATCAAAGACATAGATTATCAACGCGCATAATGCGCATATGGGTAAATGTGAGAGGTTTAGCTTCGACTCGGGAAGAAAAAGAAGTTATTCAGTATACAGGAGTTATTTCTATTCTATGGCTTACAGAAAAACTAATATCAGACAGAGAATAACGAGCATAATTCTGGCCGCGGCAATGCTGGGAACATCTCCCGGACATGCATTTGCCGAGAGTGAGGACTCTTTTGCGGTGCCTGAAAGCACTGAATCCGGGATGCTGAGCGCGTCTTCAGACAGCATGACAGAGGCGTACCTGCCGACCTTCGAGGACGTGTCGGACGCCTCTGGTTCGGATGCCTCCGACATTCAGGAAGCATCGGCGCTGCCCGCTGAAGAGGCGGCTTCCCCGCAGAATACCACGTCAGAACCCGCGGGAAGCACGGATTATTCCGGTTCCGGCGAAGCGGGCCAGACAGTGTCTGTTTCTGATACAGGAGCTCAGGCGGATCCCGTTTTGCCTGCGGATGATTCAGGCGCCGCGGCGCTTCCGGGCATGGAAGAAGATACCGTGCAGGATGAAGCTGATCCCATAGAATATGAAGACGAAGAAGTACTGGTAGAGAAAACTCTTGAATTGCAAATGACTCCACTGAGGCTGTATGAGCATGATGATGTGCCGACAAGTGAGCTTGATACGGCCAATCAGCTGTGGCAATGGCTCTACGGCAGGGATCCAAAGCCTGATCCGAACCCCTCGCCAGCGGCAATAAATGTGAAGATTAAGGGCAATCTGCCTGAGGATGTGACTGCTCAGGCCGGTTATATCCTGTTTGACGACAAAAAAGATGAAGAAGGCAACGATTATCCTGAGACAGCGATCGCTTCGGTCGATGTCTCATTTGTCCGTTCAGACGGCAGTGAATACATCCCGGTATCAGATCTGAAGGTGACCGTTTCAGGACAGGCGGTCGAAGAAGTGATCTCAGGGGCGGATCCCTACTTCCTGGTCTATGCGCATGATGAGTATAACGCCATGGAGGCACTCATCGTCGACGAGTCGACATTTACATCCGACGTGACAGTGTTCCGTGAGCTTCCGGAGAACGACCTGGACGCTCAGAACGAATATTGGTCTAAACATGCAGACAGGCTTGCATATGTGACGAACCAGACTCACGAACCGGTCACCTTCATCGAGGATGCCGAGGGACTGAAACTCAAGAAGAAGAAAAAGAAGATCACGTTCACATTCAACGAGGGAACTCCGCTTCGTTT
>DFHY01000028.1:107575-108823 GCA_002371345.1 Lachnospiraceae bacterium UBA3711 | reverse complement strand
TGGTTCAGATATTGCCTGAAACAGAGCCTGATCTTGTGCGGAGAGCGTAAAGGCGGGATTGTAATAAATGGTGAGGACATGAACAGATTAACGAGAGAAGAGATTCAGATGCTTCAGGAATTCCGGCATGAACTGCATCGGCATCCGGAGCTGTCAGGGGAGGAAATACGCACAACGAAGAAGGTTCAGGACTTTCTGTCAGCCCTCCCGGGATGCCGGATAATCAGCCTTTCGGTGAAAACCGGTGTGGTCGCGCAGATCCCGGGAACTTCAGGAGAGGAGATCATGCTGAGGGCGGATATAGACGCGCTTCCGCAGACAGAGCAGGTGGATATCCCGTGGAAATCATCTGTACCTGGAGTAATGCATGCATGCGGACATGACCTGCATACAACAGCCCTTTGCGGAGCCGCCCTGCTGCTTTCTAAGATGAAGCAGGCAGGAAAGTCTCTTCCGACGGTCGATCTGGTGTTTCAGCCTGCCGAAGAAGGCACGACCGGCGCGCGGATGCTGATAGACGCAGGTCTCTTTGACCGGATTCATCCGAAGCTGTGCTTCGGGATGCACAACTGGCCTTCCGTAGAGATCGGAAAGGCGGTATGCAGGGAAGGCGCTCTGATGTCCGCGAAGCGGAACTTTGATATAATAGTTCATGGTGCAGGAGGACATGGCTCCATGCCGCATCTGAATGTGGATCCGATTGTCTGTGCCGGGGCGATGATCTCATCGCTGCAGACGGTAATCAGCAGAAATGTCAATCCGCTGGACGCGGGAATCCTTTCGATCAATATGCTC
Organism: Lachnospiraceae bacterium UBA3711; assembly: GCA_002371345.1. Lineage (GTDB taxonomy): Bacteria > Bacillota > Clostridia > Lachnospirales > Lachnospiraceae > Porcincola. Next base: position 108,028 of record DFHY01000028.1, on the reverse strand, counting down.
GAAGGGGGAAGCCCGATGAATCTTGTGGTGGATGAGGTGCGCATGAAAGCGACGGTGCGGTCCCTGTCAGAGGATGTGCTGGACCGCATGATAGAGCGTGTGAAGACAATTGTCGAGAGTACGGCACAGGCGTACGAATGCCGGTCTGAGATCATCTGGAAAGAGCGGATCCCCGCGGTTTGGAATTCGCCGGAGATGGCAGAGAGGGCGGTTCGCTGCGTACAAAGGTGCGGAATCGCTCTGACACAAGCGCCGCCGTCGCTTGCCAGCGAGGACTTCGCGCTGTACAGGCAGTATGTGCCGAGCTTCTTCTTCTGGATAGGAAGCAGGAGGGCAGGTACTGATATACATGAGCTGCACACGCCGCATTTCTTCGCGGACGACAGCGCGATACCGTATGCGGCTGAACTGTATGCGGCATGCGCGGCCGGTTGAAAAATAAAGGGAGCAGCT
>DFHY01000028.1:61413-107494 GCA_002371345.1 Lachnospiraceae bacterium UBA3711 | reverse complement strand
AGGAAGCTCTGTCAGCTGACAAGGCCGAAGCTGTCAGGTTATGATTGAAAAGGAGAGACACAATGAAGAATCAGATATTCAAAAGAGTAATACTGGGAACAGCGATGGCAGTTACGGCTGCGGGCATCACAACCTGCGCATACGCTGAGAATAAAGCAGAAGCCGTGGAGGAAGCGCTTTATCTGGGCATTGAAAACTATGGAGCTGAAGAGGTCAACAAGGATACAAAGGAAAGCTTTCGTTACCGTTTCCTTGTGGACGGAGAGGAGCATGTATACAGGATAGATCCGGGTGAAGCTGATGAGGATGGGAACTATGCCTATCCCGTGCAGAATGTTCTGAAGGAGCAGTATCCTTATGAGATCAGTGTTCTGGATGATACCGTCATAGCTGCCGCCGAGATTCCGTCATCAGATGAAGAGGACTTTGATCCTGTAGTGAAAGGCACTCCGGGAGAGCTTACGCTCTCGAACTTCCTGAAGACCGCCATGGAGCCTGTCGGGACCGCGCTGTACATCTACGGCGGTGGCTGGGACTGGCAGGATGCGGGGTCTTCGATCCAGACAAGAACGCTTGGAGTATCTCCGGACTGGGTTCGTTTTTTCAATGAGCAGGATGAGAACTTCACCTATAAGTCAAAGGATGGCGACGAAGCCAACGCTGATCCGAAGAACAGTTATTATCCTTATGGCGAGTACAATGAATACTACTACGCGGGGCTTGACTGCTCGGGATACCTCGGATGGGTTATCTACAACACGCTGGAGACTGAGAACGGGAAGGACGGCTATGTCACCTTCGCGAGCAGCGGTGCTAAGATGCTGTCGGAGATGGGCTTCGGGGAATGGACCCAGGATATCAAGGCACCCGCGGAGAATAACGACTATGACATGAAGCCCGGGGATGTCATGAGCATTAACGGACATGTCTGGATCAGCCTCGGGACCTGCAGTGACAAGAGTATAGTCATACTCCACTCAACGCCGGCCGACAGCAGAACCGGCCAGCCCGGCGGCGGAGTGGAGATAAGCGCCATAGGCCTTACGGACGAATGTGAGGCTTACAGGCTCGCGGACAAGTATATGTCTGAATACTATCCTGAATGGTATAAGCGGTATCCGGTCAAGCTTGCCGATCCTGAGACCTACTTCACCTTCGAAGGTGAGAACGCGGGTCGTTTTACCTGGGATACTTCCGGTGAAAAGAGTGATTTTTCCGATCCGGACGGACTTCAGGACATGACGCCGTCTGAAGTGCTTGAATATCTTTTGTAACGATTCAGTACCCCTGACCACCCACAGCGAAGAACACGAAGTGTTCGGAGCAATGGGTGTGGTGAATAGCTACATCTATTTACAGAATAAAACTGAAGGCAGTATAATTATGAGCATTAAAAAGATAGTCGGGAAATATCAGGAGACAAACATTATACTGAGAATCGTCATCGGCCTGGCGGCCGGTACGGTTCTCGGTTTGCTGGTACCCGGGCTTCCGGTGATTCCTCTTCTGGGAGAAATCTTTGTCGGAGCGCTGAAGGCAGTCGCTCCGATTCTCGTGTTCGTGCTTATCATGTCAGCCCTTGCCGGGGGCAGCACCGGGTTCGACAGCCGTTTCGGGACGGTCATATTTCTGTACCTGGCATCAACGTTTCTGGCAGGGATAGTCGCGGTGGCGGCAGGCTTCCTTTTCCCTCTGACCGTGGAACTGGCGGGAGATGTGGAAGCAAGCGCTGCTGTGGTGCACGCTCCAAAAGGCGTGGGAGAGGTGATGGAGAACCTGATTCTCTCTATAGTGACCAATCCCGTTGAGGCCCTGGCGAGTGCCAATTATATCAGTATCCTGTTCTGGGCGGCGATGCTTGGCATCATCTTTAAAAAGCTTGCCGCGCCTGAGACGAAGCAAGTGATTTCGAATCTGTCGGATGCTGTTTCCACACTGGTAAGCTGGATAATCTCTCTTGCGCCGTTCGGGATCATGGGCCTGATCTACGAAACCATTTCTCAGAGCGGGCTGTCTATTTTTATCGATTATGGAAAGCTGCTGCTGCTCCTTGTGGGGACGATGCTTGTGGTGGCTCTGGTTCTGAATCCTTTTCTTGTGTTCCTTGCGATACGCGCGAATCCCTATCCTCTGGTGATACGCTGCCTGAGGGAGAGCGGATTCATGGCGTTCTTCATGCGCTCGTCTGCTGCCAACATCCCTGTGAATATGGAGCTGTGCAGGAAGCTGGGACTTGACAAAGATATGTATTCTGTCTCAATACCTCTGGGCGCCACCATCAATATGGACGGAGCCGCGATTGTGATCACCATCATGACGATGACGGCGGCCCATACGGTAGGGATTCACGTGGACATTCCATCCGCGATAGTTCTGTCACTGCTCTCCACGCTGGCTGCCTGCGGAGCCTCGGGAGTTGCGGGAGGATCGCTCTTGCTGGTTCCAATGGCGTGCTCCCTATATGGGATATCCCAGGATGCGGCCATGGCAATGGTGGGAGTAGGATATATCATCAATGTGATTCAGGATTCATTTGAGACCGCGCTGAATTCTTCGGGAGATGTTCTCTTCACGGCGGCGGCCGAGTACCGTCACTGGAGAAAGATTAACAAGAGCCTGCCGACATTTCTTGGCGGGACGACAGTGGTGGGTGATGACAGACATCCTGCGTCGGATAATGACAGACATTTGATTGACAAAAATGCATGATATGCAATATTCTAAATTTAATCGTGAAGCGCGGATTACACATATTCCACATGGCGGGTTTGCGAGTCTTGGATTTTGGAAGGTTATTCACTCGATGGGCAAAAAAGATAAGGAAGGATTAATGCCATGACGATAGATAAAGCAAGAAATGATAATACAGTGACTCTTTCTCTTGATGGGTGGCTTGATTATGACGCGGCGCCGGAGCTGAAGAAGGCGCTGGATGAATTGGAAAGTGATGTGACAGCGCTTGTGATCGACTGCTCAAAGCTTGAATACATCTCATCTTCCGGAGTGCGTGTTTTTGTTGAGGCTTACGACAGGATGAAGGGAGCGCTCAAGCTGCTTCATGTACCTGATGACATCATGGAGGTCCTTTCGATCACCGGTGTCGCAAGCCGGATACCTATTGAGTGAGCATACCCGAGATTATAATGATGTAAAGGTCAGAAGCCATGGAGCGGAGCGGAGACTTGCGCAGCAACGGAGCGGTCCGTACATCATAGCCGGGGACAAAAGTACCTTTTGCCCCCGGCATCTTTACATTATAGGATGCCAGAATCAGGAGCATCTTCTGTCTGCGGAATTGTCAATACCTGTGATTTGGAAAAGGGAAACGGGCACGGCAGTATGGAACCGATGAATAGAGACAATAAGCTTTCCCGGAAAGAAGAGGCAGCTTACCGGGCGGGGGTTGCTTCCGTCCTCATCATGACGGCGGCTGGTTTTGTCCTGTATATGCTGTTTTTCAGATATATTCTGAGAACGAACGGGATGATCACCTATGGCCTGGATATGATCGGTATGCTGGCGTCGGTTTTTATCTTTTATGGAATCATGACATCCCGCAATATCAATGGTAACTGTTCCAAGGACATGGCGCGGATTCTGATTCTGGCAGATGTGATCCTGCTGTTTGACGTTGTGCTGATTCTGCTGGCGAGCAGTATCAGAAATGAGAGGCAGATTGAACGTCTGGTGTATCCTCTGATGCTGGTGCTTCTGTTCTGGCTGTGGAGATATGTTTACAATGCCATACCCGGGGAACATGAAAAGATCCTTATTCTGGATAAGATAATTCGGATATATGTGCGCCTTGGCATCATCATTACAGGTATCATTTCCATCGTCGGTCTGTTCTATCCGGATACGGCAAGCGCCTTTGGCAATATACTCACAAACTGCGGGATTGTCATAACAGGTATCTCCGTAGTATTGCTTCTGGCGGCTGTCAATATTCAGGTGATTGCTTCAGGCTACGCAAGGCTTCAGAAGATATTTGCTCTCCTTGCAAGCCTGTTTGTGGTTGTATTCGAAGCGGCCGGCTACATCGGCGCCTATAAACGTCAGGAGACGGGGTCATTCATGGTGCTTTGCCTGGCAGTACTGTTGATTTCAGGAGTGGTGTTTCCCGCCAGGCTCAGGATACAGGAGATTATCTCACGTGTGTTTGCGATCTTTATGATCATCGCGGTTCTGATTTATGGAGAGATTTATATCTACTTATTTTATGAGATCTACTCTTCGGAAAGTGATTTTTATTATGAAGAGGTACTGTTATTTGCCTCCTCTGTTATGAAGGGAACGACACCGGATGAGGTGGCGCAGATGGAGAGAGGCGGAGATATCCCTGACAATATCCGGCGCATTGTCTTACTCTCGCATGATACGCTCGTGTTCACCGCAACCGTTGATGATGAGCGGCAGGAATGGAAAGATGTGACAACATTGAACCGGAATCAGTATTTTGTGAAGAATGGCAGATATTATCCGGATATCAATGTGAGAAGCATACTGCCGAAGCCGGATACGATCTTTCATAGTGAGCTCACCTTTAGCGTCGGAGATTATGAGTGGGATACGGTGCTGCATGAGGCGGAAGAAGAGACGCTCATTCTGGCCTTTTCTCACTGGGAGGATCCGGACGGCAATGAAGTAGGAATCATAGGCGTATGTGCTTTTCCGGAACGCTGGAGAGTTCAATCACTGTCAGAACTGTATTTAATGGTGCTGCCCGTGCTGTTCCTGATTATGGCAGGTGCTCTGATCCTGTCATTCATGATTGACAGAAAGCTTATCATGGGTCTGAATCAGATGATTGACAATATCAAGACAGTCTTTGCCGGAGGCGAGTGGTCCGAATCAATGGCAGCCGATTCGGCCAGTTATGAGAGCAGTTATTTTTCCAGGATTATTCCATTTCTTATTCAGGATCTGAAAGAGCATGAGAAGAGCCTGACAAGTGAGATAAAGGAGCGCGAAAGGATCAACGCCGACCTGAATCTGGCGGCTGAAATTCAGGCGGGAATACTGCCCAATAAATTCCCGCCATATCCGGACCGGCATGAGTTTTCCATCTTTGCCCGCATGCATCCCGCCAGGGTGGTTGGAGGAGACTTCTACGATTTTTACTTCCTGGATCCCGATCATCTGGCGCTGCTGGTTGCCGATGTCAGCGGAAAGGGGATACCGGCTTCGCTGTTCATGATGAGATCAAGAAGTATCCTGAGGTCAGCCATAAGGAAGTACCGGAATCCCGCTTCTGCCCTGGAGGAAGCCAACAGACAGCTCGCTGAGGACAATAAGGAGCGGATGTTTGTGACGGTCTGGACAGGGATTCTGGAGATCAGCACAGGGAGACTTACAGAGGCTAACGCGGGCCATGAGAGACTGCTGATAAACCGCGGCGGAACCTGGGAGTACTCTGACGGGAAGAAAGGGAGCGCCCTCGGACTATTTGTACCTGCGGATGGTGCAGATGGACAGGAACCATCGTATTTCAACAATGAGGTATATCTTAATGCCGGAGACATGCTGTTCCAGTGCACGGACGGAGTATGGGAGGCTGTCAGTCCTCAGAAAAAGTTCTTCGGAGAGAAGCGTCTGCTGGAGACACTGAAGCCTCTTGCAGGCTGTGAGCCGGAGAAGCTGGTTGATGAAGTAAACAATGAGCTTGAGAAGTATCGCGGTACGGAGAAGCAGTTCGATGACATCACTATGCTGTCGCTTCTGTACAAGGGCGTCGATGCTGAGAGTACGGGTGTGAGTATGGATAAGAAGAACTGGATATCCATCAAGCCGGAGCGCGCCGCATTTTCACTGGTTCGTGAGAGGATCATGAAGTCCTGCCCGAGCACGAAGGAGGCAAAGCCCTGCGTACTGGTCTGTGACGAGATCTTTCAGAATATTATCGAGTATTCCGGCGCCGGCGAGATCTGGTTCTTCTGTGAAGACAGAGGGACTTCGCTTGAGATCGGATTTATGGATGACGGGATAATGTTTGATCCCGTGAATGAAGCGATCAGGGAGAAGGAGTTTAAGGAACTGAGCGGCGGCGGCATGGGCATGACATTGATCCGGACACTGGCCCGGAATCTGAGATACGAAAGAGCCGGTGAGCGCAACGTACTGTACGCGGAGGTGGAGACCGGGGACTCTTCCCCCGGAGATGGTGATAACAATACCTGATGAATAAAAACAAAAAAACATCAAATGAAAGGAAAAGAAAAAATGAACGGATTGAAGGAGAGAGTGCTTAATTTTCTCGGAGAGTATGCAGAGATTGATGATTCTGTCAATGAGGATTCCCAGCTGATCGCTGATCTGGGGCTGAGTTCCCTGTCGGTGATGGAGATCGTCAACGACGCGGAGGATGTTTTCTCGATCACCATCAATGACGATGAACTTACGGGACTTGTAACGGTTGGAGATGTCATCAATCTTCTTGAAAAAAAGGGTGTTCAGTGATCTGAGGTTTTAGAAAGGAACGGACAATGACAAAAAAGACATACGCAAAGAGAGATATTCCTGAAAACTATGTAATGCTGAATACATACAGGGAGCTGCTGGAGTACAGGCTGAAGACGTCTCCGGATGTTCCGGCATTCAGGACAAAGAATCACAGCACGGGAGAGGAGATCTGTGTGCTTCCGGCAGAATTGTCCGATCAGGTTGACGGCCTGAGCGCCTGGCTTGCCGGGAAGGGATACCGCCGCACTCATATCGCTATTCTGGGTGAGAACAGCTACCAGTGGGTTCTGCTGATGTTCGGCATCATCTGCAGTGACAATGTGCTTGTCACGATTGATAAAGGCCTTGAATACAGAACCATGCAGTCAATCGTGGGAAGAAGCGACAGCAGAGTGCTGTTCTGTTCAAAGGAATATGAGGATAAGGCTGCTTTGCTGAAGGAGCAGTACGGCCTTGATATTTATCCCTTAAGCGAAGTTATCAACTACGCGCAGCAGGGTCTTGCGGGCGGAAAGCCTGAGAGCATAGAGACGGATCCGGACGCGATGGCTATTCTGATGTATACCTCCGGCACAACCGGTCCCAGCAAGGGAGTCATGCTCAGCCAGAGAAACGCGATGAACAACCTGTCTGTTTCAGTGAACCATACCAATCTGTACGGAGACTGCAACTATCTGCTGCCGCTCAACCATATATACGGACTGGTTCCGGCGCTCCTTGTTCCGTTCTACACGGGGTGTACCAACACAATTAACCTGAATCTGAGATATATGATGGATGATATCCGGGAGGCAAGACCTGAACTCCTGATCATGGTGCCGCTGATCATTGAGACCATCTACAACAGTATATGGAAGGGGCTCCGCGCCAAGGGAATGGAGAGCCGGATCAAGGCCCTGATTGAGAAAAACCGGGCGGAGGGTGTGTCCGATGAAGTGAAGAGGGAGATGTTCAAGGCTGTCCTTGAGCCGTTTGGCGGAAGGCTGACAAGAATCGTGTCAGGAGGCGCCCCTCTGAACGTCCGTCTGTATGAAGGCTTCAAGGACTTCGGAGTAGAGGTTATCAACGGATACGGTATCACCGAGACATCTCCGGTTCTGGCAATCAACCGGATGGAGCTGAACAAACCGGAGAGCGTGGGCTATATCGTGGCCGGTGAAGAGGTGAAGATCGAGAATCCTGATGAGAACGGAGACGGCGAGATCTGCGTCCGCGGCTCAAGCGTAATGCTTGGATACTATAAGGATGAGGAACGGACGGCTGAGTCGCTCAGAGACGGATGGTTCTATACCGGGGACAAAGGCTTCCTGGATGAGGACGATCACGTATATATCAACGGACGTATCAAGAATCTCATCATTCTCGCAAACGGAGAGAACGTGTCTCCTGAGGAGCTGGAGGGAATGCTCTATGAGAATGAAGCAATCCTGGAGTGCCTTGTCTATGAAAAAGACGCTAAGATTACCGCGGAGATCTTTATTGACGAGGACTATATCAAGAGAAGCGGCATAGAGGACGGGGAAGCGTATGTCAGGAAGTTCATTTCCGACCTGAACCTGGAGCTGGCGGTATATAAGAGAATCGGTACTGTCCTGTTCAGGGATACGCCGTTCGAGCGCACTTCGTCGAAGAAGATCAAGAGGATATATAACTGAGTGACTGCAAAGGAAACACTGCGCGTCAGTGTTTCCTTATTGTGTTGAGCTGATGGTCAAAAGCCCTGAAGCCGGGGCAAACCAAGAGAAGGAAAGGTAGACAGATGAAGTACTATCCGTTATTGCAGGCACAGCTGGGTGTTTTTCTGGAATCTGTGAAGTTTCAGGAATCCACACAGTACAATCTGCCGATTCTGTGCGTTCTTGACAGAAGCATCGACGCGGAACGTCTGGAGGACGCTTTTCGAAGACTGATCCATTGCAAGGCTGTACTCCGCAGCCGCTTCGGATATGATGAAAACGGCGGGCCCCGGCAGTGGCCGGATGATGAGATGCCTGTCGGGATCGTCCGCAGGAGCTGTTCCCATGAGGAGGCCATGTCCTACGCGAAGGACGGGTTCGTGAGGCCTTTTAATGTCCTTTCGGGGGAGCCGCTGTTCCGGGTAGAGATCCTCGAAACGGAGAAGGATATCTGTCTGCTGACCGACTTTCACCATCTGGTGGTGGACGCGTACAGTTATTCGCGCCTGCTGGCGAAGGAGCTTAACACCTTTTACAGCGGTGTCGACAAGCCGGTCGACATGGGCTATTTTGAAGCGGCGGAGGCTGAGAGCGCGCTCTTTGAAACTGAGGACTACCGTAAGGCGCAGGAATACTTTGCGCAAGCTTTCCGCGGGAAGGATTTTGTGACGCTGTCCACAAGAAGCGAGGAGACGCCTGGACGTATGATCACTGCGTCGCAGTCCATCGCCAAGGACATCTGTGATGAGTGGTGCCGGGAAAACAAGACCGAAGCGTATCTTCTGTTCCAGGCCGCTTTCAGCCATGTGATGGGAATCCTTTCCCGCCAGGATGAGGTGGCATACTGCACGGCGCACCATGGCCGTCTGAACCGTCAGAGAATGCGCGCGACCGGCATGTTCGTCAATAACCTGGCGGCATTCAGTCAGACGGCGCCGGATATGACTGTCCGCGGCCTGCTGGACAGCCTTGGCGAAGAGATGAAGCAGGTGTACACACACGCGGTGTATCCCATGACGCATCTGAGCGCCGCCCTCGGCCTTGCCCCGAAGGTATCCTTCAACTTCCGTCCGGTTGAGACTGAAGGCCGCCTGGATAACACTGTATTCCCGAGCATTGAGCTGGTTCGGACCGTGATCCATTCGGATATGAACGTTCATATCGAGCTGAGAGGGAATGACTATGTGATCTTCGCGGATTCCAGCGAAGCCATGAATCCGCAGTCCGTGCTTGACACAGTTGTAAGCTCCGTCCGCGCTGCCGTCATCAATATGATGGCTGATCCGGACAGGCTTCTGAAGGAGATCCCGCTGGTGACGGCTGAGGAGTCGGAAGAGATTCTCTCTGTTTCCAGGGGTGCTGAGCTGGACTACGACAGCACTAAGACATGGGTGGATCTGTTTCTTGCTCATGCCGCCGGGAGCCCGGAGGCAGAGGCGGTTGTCGACGAGCAGGGAAGCTGGACTTACGCGCAGCTGGATCAGCAGTCGAACGCCGTCGCCGCGTATCTGCTGGATCAGGGAACTGCTGACGGCAGCTTCGTCGTGGTAAAGACCGGCCGCAGGAAGGAATATCTCGCGGCGATCCTTGGCGTCAACAAGGCTGGCGCGGCGTTCGTGCCTGTTGACCCTGAGTATCCTAAGGACAGGATCGACTATATCATATCCGATTCCGGCGCGTCTGTGATGCTCACGGAAGAGGTGATAGGTGAAGCGTTCAGTAAATATGCCGGCGCCGGGGCTGTGAACAGGGCGAAGACAGATGGCAGCGCGTATATGATCTATACCTCGGGTTCAACCGGTAAGCCAAAGGGCGTTGTGCAGCCCCACAGCTCGCTGAGAGCATTTACGGCGTGGAGAATCCACGATCTTGGTATCGTTCCGGGCGAGGCATACGCTCAGTATACGAGCTTTGCCTTCGACGCTTCATTTGATGACACGATCTGCCCGCTCAGCGCCGGCGCGTCGGTTCATATTCTGTCGGACGAGCTTCGCAGGGATATGGACGGTATGCATCAGTATTTCCAGGAGCATCAGATCGTCGGTCTCACGCTGCCGACACAGATGGGAATGGCGATGCTGAATACCTACGACAGCCTCCCGCTGCATTATCTGATGATGGGCGGAGAGAAGCTCCTGCCCGTCAAGAAGACGAATGTTAAGATCATCAACGGATACGGCCCGACCGAGTTCACGGTCTGTTCCTCCTACCATGTGGTAGATCAGGACAAGGACACGGACATCCCCATCGGCCGGCCTGTGCCAAACACCTGGTCCCTGATCCTGGACCGGAACGGCAATCTGCTTCCCTGCCGCGCGACGGGAGAGATCTGCCTTGCCGGGCCTCAGATCGCCAGAGGGTATCATAATCTTCCTGAGATGACCAAGAGCCGCTTTACCGCGGTAAACGGCGGCCTTCTCGGGGAAGGCGTGCGGGTCTATCACACGGGAGACCTCGGACATTACGATGAGAACGGTGAACTGGTATACGAAGGACGTATAGACTTCCAGGTCAAGCTTCGCGGTTTCAGAATCGAGATGGGGGAGGTTGAGCAGACAGCTTCCGCGTATCCCGGAATCGGAACCGTCTGCGCCCAGGTAAGAGGCGACCAGCTGTGCCTGTACTACACTGAGAAGTCTTCGGTCGATCCGGACGCTCTCAAGGCGTTTATGGGAAAGACCCTTACCGGATATATGATTCCGTCCGCCTACATCAGGATGGACGCGATGCCGCTGACACCGAACGGCAAGATCGACCTCAAGGCACTGCCTGAACCGGTCATGAAGCTTGATGATATCGTCCCTCCGTCAACGAAGACCGAAGAGACTCTTATCGCTGTATTCGCTCCGTATATTCATGCCGAGCAGTTCGGCGTCTGCAATGACCTTGTTTCACTTGGACTGAATTCACTGAACCTCATAAGGGTCTGCGCGGATATCAAGGAAAAAACGGGTGCGCAGGTGCGCTCCGCCGATATCATGAAGGATCCCACGATCCGCAGTATCGGACGCCTGATTGATGGAACCGGTGAGGAGCATCCGCAGATCAGCGCTCATGAGGCAAGGGAATACTATCCGCTCTCAGGCAACCAGAGGGGCGTCTATATTGACTGGGAGATGAACCGTGATACGACCCAGTATAATATCCCCGGACTGTATACATATGATAAAGAGACTGATCCTAAGGCGCTTTCAGACGCCATAGTCCGGGCGGTTGACGCTCATCCGTACCTTAAGACAAGGCTTGCTGAACATAATGACCAGGTGATGCAGCAGCCGCATGAGGACGAGGAGGCAGAGGTGACTGTCGTCTCTCTTGACCATGAGCCGGACAGCGCATTTTTCCAGAGCCGGATCAGGCCCTTCGACCTGTTCAATGACAGGCTGTACCGTTTCGAGATCTATGTATCTCCAACTAAACTGTATCTGTTCACAGATATTCATCATATCGTGTATGACGGCCTGTCGATAGCCATATTTATGGAGGATGTCAGCAGGATCCTGAAGGGAGAAGAGCCTGAGGGAGAGACGCTGACGGCCTTTGACCTGGCGCTCTATGAGGAGGAGATGCAGGGAGGAGAGGCTTATCAGAACGCTGAGAAGCGTTACGATCTGCTGCTGTCTGAGTCAGCGGCCCTGATCTATCAGGACTCGTCACATCCCGACAAGGCGGGCGCGTGCCGTGTCGTATCGAGAATATCAGGAGAAAACCTTCGCAGGTACTGCGGCGCTCATGGCGTAACGCCGAACAGCTTCATGCAGGCAGCGTTTGCCGAGACCATGCACCGTCTGACCCGTGAGGAGAACTTTGTCTTCCTGACAGTACATCATGGAAGAGACGCATCTCCTGCGTTTGAGCACGCGGTCGGCATGTTTGTCAGAACCATACCGCTTGTGTGCAATGTGGCGGACAAGCCTCACGGTGATGAGAAGGTCAGTGACTTCGTCCGTTCCATTCACGCCCAGCTGCAGGAAAGCTATGCCCAGGATGTCTATCCGTACACTGCTGTAGTGGACCGGTATAAGCTGCGCCCCGAGGTGATGTTTGTGTTCCAGGGAGGCCTGGAGGAGCAGATGGGCAGCGAGCTGATGGAGCTGTCGCTGGATGCTGTGAAGACTCCGATCGATGTGACGGTCTATCCGGATGCTTCCTCCACAGACATGCTTGTAACGCTCGAATATGACGGGAACCGTTACAGCAGCCGGGATATGGATGTGCTTCTCGAGGCGTTCGGCAATGTCGTACAGGGCATGCTGAAGGCGGAGACCATCAGGGAGGTTGCCCTGCTGGACGAGGATTCCTCCAGGGATATGATCAACGGTCTGTGCAGGGGCATGGATCTTGACTTCGACAGGTCGCTTACATGGCTCAGCATGTTCCGTAGCCATGTTCTTCAGCACCCGGATAAGCTCGCGGTGAATGACGAGCAGGGAAGCTATACATATAAGGAGCTGGATCACGCTTCCGATTCGATCGCGCATTATCTGATCAGGAACGGAGTCGAGCCGGATAGCTTCGTCATTATCAAGATGGACAGGGTGAAGGAGTTCGCCGCTGCCGTTATCGGCGTGCAGAAGGCCGGGGCGTGCTATGTCCCGATCGATCCGCTGTATCCTGAAGACAGGATCCATTATATGATCGAGGATTCCGAGGCGAAGGTCGTGCTCACCGAGGAGGTGGCGGCTGACGCGCTGGCACAGTATCCGGACGCGGAGAGCATCGATCTGGCGAAGCCGGAGAACCTTGCGTATATGATCTACACGTCAGGCTCCACCGGGAGACCGAAGGGCGCGATGATCCCGCACAGCGCACTGATGAACTACCTGCAGTTTTACGTGCGCAGATTCGGCGTGACGAGCGAGGACAGGATCAGCCATCATATCACATGGTCATTTGACTCACATATCCGCGACTTCTATCCGGCGCTCGCGTCCGGCGCGGGTCTGTACATCATGCCCGAGGCGATCCGCCGTGATCCCGAGCAGATATACGCGTTCCTAGAGAAATATGACATTACCGGAAGCGCCTATGCCACAGCCATGGGCCAGCTTATGCTGTCCCAGTATGACCTGAAGCAGAAGTTCGTGTCGGTGGGCGGCGAGGCGCTCAGAGGCGTGAAGCCCGGGAAATGCAAGGTATTCAACGTCTGCGGCGCCACGGAGGTCACGGACGTCGTGGTGGATTACCTTCTGAAGGAGGGGGTGTACTACGCCGATACGCCTATTGGAAAGCCGCTGGCCAACTGCTATGCGTTCATACTGGATAAGTACGGAAATCTTCTGCCGCAGGGCATTCCGGGAGAGATCTGCTATGCAGGCCTGAATGTAGGAAACGGCTACTGGCATATGCCGGAGAAGACGGCCCAGGTGTTTGTCCCGTGCCCGTTTGTCAAGGGCAGCACCATGTACCACACCGGTGACCTTGGCCGGTACAACGAAGACGGCGACGTGGAGTATATGGGAAGACTTGACTTCCAGGTGAAGCTGCGCGGATTTCGTATAGAGCTGGGAGAGATCGAGAGCAACGCCATTCACTATGATTCCATGAAGATGGTAGCGGCGGCTGTCAAGAAGGACCAGCTGTGCCTGTATTATGTGGCATCCGGAGAGGTTGACAAGGATGCGCTGCGCGCATTTCTGTCAGAGACTCTGACAGAGTACATGGTTCCCACTGTGTATATCCAGCTGGATTCCATGCCCATGACTCCGAGCGGCAAAGTAAACAGAAGAGCCCTTCCGGAGCCGGAGATGGAGGCCGGCGTGGGCTACGTCGCGCCGGAGGGAGAGGCGGAATGCGCCGTTGCCGCCGCGATGAAAAAAGTCCTCGGAATGGAGACAGAGGTCGGCGCCGAGGATAACTTCTTCACTCTGGGCGGGGACTCCATCAAGGCGATCCGCCTGGTCAGCGCGCTCAGACAGGCAGGCGTGGAGGTGCGCGTGGCGGATGTCATGCGTGAGAAGACTGTGCGCGGAATAGCCGGCTGCACGGCCGCACCTGAGAGTCTGATCAGCCAGGAGCCCTTCAGCGGCGAAACCGAGAACCTGCGCTGGTTCTCCGCTATAGAGCAGCTGCCCGTACCGAATTATTACCTTCAGACGGTACTTCTGAGATGCTCGAAGAAGCTTGATACCTCCGTGCTTCAGACTGCCTTTGATTCGATCACCGCCCAGCATGACATGCTGCGCGCCGTCGTGACGAAGGAGGATCGTCTGTTCGTGCGGGATGCATCGGCAAGGATTGAAATAGAGGAGTACACAGTCGCGTCTGCGGAGCAGGCAGGGCGTATCTGCGCGGCGATAAAGCCCGCGATCGACATGGAGAAGGCGCTGATACGCGCGGCCCATATCATCACGCCCGATGAGGATTATCTGTTCTTCGCGGCGCATCACCTGATCGTTGACGGTGTGTCATGGAGAATCCTCCTGTCCGATCTGGACAGTGCCATAGCGCAGCTTCAGGAGGGCAGGGAGAAGGTGAGCCTTCCGGCGAAGACCAACACCTGGGACGACTTCGCGAGAGGGCTGCACGCGTACCGCGACAGCTACGGGCTCGCCCTCGAGATTCCGTACTGGAAGAATGTACAGCGTTCGCTCGAGAAGCTGCCTATGTCAGACACCATGGACTTCGGGCGCCATTTTGAGACGATTCAGCTAAGGCTTTCCGCCGAAGAGATCAGGAGCTTCCTTCTTGCTGACAAGAGCAGTCTCTCAGTGGACGTCAATGACACCATGCTGTGCGCGGCGGCAGAGAGCTTCCGCAAGGTATTCGGCAATGAGGCGGTTTCGGTGCAGTTTGAGGGACATGGCCGTGAGGACATCGGGCAGGGACTTGTGACCGACAGGACGATCGGATGGTTCACGTCCGTCTATCCCGTCGTGATCGAAGGGCTGACCGGAGACACCGGAAGGGATCTTGCGCTGGTGAAGGAGGCGCTTCACAGGGTTCCGAACAAAGGCATAGGGTATGACGTGCTTCGCAGGGTGGACGGTAAGGAGCTTGTCGAATTCGACACACGCCGCAGCGCGATGATGAGCTTCAACTATCTCGGTGAGATGGATGCCGAGGAGGGCGGCTCTCTGTTTACGATGGTGAGAGACATCGATACCGGATCAGACCGTGCGGAGGAGAATTACTTCGGACCGGATATTGCCATTGACAGCCTGATCGCGAATGGTGAGTTCGCGCTTACACTCCAGTACAATACCGCGGTATATGAGAGCGATAAGGCGCAGCGCTTCGCGGAAGGAATCCTGGAGGAGATGATGACTGTCCGGGATTACCTTAACGCCCGGAAAGAAACGATCCTCACTCCGACGGATCTCGGCGAAAATGAGTGGAGCATAGACGAGTTCGAGAGTGTTATCGGCAGCTTCCGTGAGAGGGGCGAGGAGATAGGCAGGATCTATCCGCTTACCCCGATGCAGGAGAGCATGCTGCTCAAGCACATCACTGATCCCGAGTCCTGGGCATACAGACTGGCCAGCATCTGGAAGCTGGATGTGCTGCCTTCGGAAGATTCCATGAGGAAGGTGGCGGAGACTCTTTCTGACAGACATGAAGTGCTCCGCACGGCGATCATATACAAGCATGTGAGTGTCAGCCGCCAGGCGATTACCTCCAGGGTTATCCCGGTTGAATACGTGGATATCAGCGCCCAGGAGGACAAAGAGGCCGCTGTGATGAAGCTGCGTGAGCATATCCTGACAGATTCTTTCGACCTGGAGGAGCGCTCTTTAGTACAGCTGACGGTTGCGAAGACCGGGGAGAACAGCTGCTATCTGGTTGTGACGACACATCATATCATCGTTGACGGCTGGTGCATGCAGATCTTCCTGTCAGAGCTGATGCAGCTGATCAGCGATGAGACGGCGGGCGTACATACGCTTGGGGACAGCGCGGAGATACCGGGTACTTATGAGAAGGCTGTAAGGGAGATTCTTCACAAGGATAAGAAGGCCGGGCTTAACTACTGGAAGGAGCTTCTGGGAGACTATGAGACCAGGGCGGAGATTCCTTCTTACGGTGATATACCGGAGGATGAGCAGAGTGATACTGATGAGTGTGTACTCACATTGCCCTGCGATGTCACTGAGAGTCTGAAGAAGCTGTGCCAGGATGAACAGGCTACCATCAATAACGGTGTGGAGCTTCTGTGGGGCATGGTTCTTGCCGATTATACGAGAACGAAGGACGCGGTGTTCGCGAAGGTCGTTTCCGGCCGTGACAGCACGAAGACAGATGTAAATGATGTTGTCGGACTGTTTATCAATTCGGTTCCGGTCCGTGTCAGCTATGACAGGGAGACCACCGCGAGACAGATGATCAGGAAGCTGTCAGACCAGGCGGGCGCTACCAAGGAATATGATTTCTGCCCGCTGTCCGATGTGCAGCAGCAGACCAGCCTCGGCAGCCGGCTCCTGCAGTCGGTAATAGCCTATGAGAACTACAACAGCGGAAATGAAAACAGCGGCCTCTCCGATTCTTTGAATATCCATCCGGAGCCGGTGCTCCTGAAGGAAGAAAACTTTGACGAGGTCAATGTGAAGGCCTATGAGGAGGAGAGCGGGCAGCTCAGCCTCAGTGTGACATTTAACCGCCAGCACTATACGAAGGCGGAGATTGACCGCGTGCTGGAGCTGTTTGGCGTACTGGCTGACGGAATAGTTAAAAAGCCGGATGAGCCGCTCAGCTCTCTGCCGAGAGTAAGCCAGGATAAGATCGGGGATATCGCGGCCCTGAGCCGAGGGGATGATCTGTCTTATGACAGGACGAAGACCTGGGTCGACTTCTTCATGGAGAAGGCGAAGGAGCATCCGGATAACGTCGCGGTCGTGGACAGATCCGGACACTTCACATACGGGCAGCTGGATGAGATATCGGAGTGCGTGGCGCAGTACCTGCGCGCGAAGGGAGTGCAGGTAAATGACCGGGTAGCGGTCATGATGACCCGGCGGAAGGAATTCGCGGCGGCTGTTCTCGGCGTAAACAAGGCAGGCGCGGCTTATGTCCCTGTAGACCCGGAGTACCCGCAGGACCGTATCAGCTTCATGCTGGAGGACTGCGGCGCGCAGGTGGTTCTGTCCGATGAGAATATTGAGGAGGCGATGAGAGGCATAAGCTCAGCTCCTCATGTGGGATCCATGGCTGAGCCGCAGACGAATGCCTACATGATCTATACATCAGGGTCGACCGGGCAGCCCAAGGGCGTGCTGCTGAAGATGCGCGCGGTTTCCGCCTGCCTTGCCTGGAATGTACCTACATTCGGCCTCGACGAGACGAAGAGGAACCTTCATCATCCGAGCTTCTCATTTGACGCTTCGACATTTGACCTGTTCTATCCGCTCGCGGCAGGCGCCCAGATTCATATTCTGGGAGAGGAGATGCGCAAGGATCTTGACAGCATGGCCGCGTACATCAGGGAGAACGGCATAACAGGCATGACCATGAGTACCGCCATAGGTATGGCCCTGCTCAACCAGTACGATATCGGTGTGGAATACATCATGCTCGGTGGCGAGAAGTTCATGCCGGTCAAAAAGAACTCCGCGGTTCTGTACAACGGTTACGGGCCGACTGAGTTTACTGTATGCTCTTCGTACCATGTCATTGACCAGGACAAGGATGTGGATATACCCATCGGAAGGCCTGTGCCGAATTCATGGTCTGTGATCTGTGATTCGGAGGGTCATCTGCTGCCGCAGGGAATGGCGGGTGAGCTGTGCCTTGCCGGAGACCAGATCTGCGAGGGGTACTGGAACAGGCCCGAGCAGAACCAGAAGGCGTTCGCGCCTCTGAGAGAGGCCCTGCCCGGGGTTGACAGGGTATATCATACCGGAGACCTCGCCAGATACGACGAGAGGGGAGAACTGGTGTATCTGGGAAGAATCGACTCCCAGGTGAAGCTGCGCGGCTTCAGGATCGAGCTTGGCGAGATCGAGAACCAGGCGTCTCTCTATTCTGATATGAAGATGGTTGCCGCGGAGGTAAAGGGCAGCCAGCTGTGCCTGTACTTTACGGCTGAGAAGAAGATTGACAGTGAGAGCCTTAAAGAATTCCTGTCACATTCACTGACAGAGTACATGGTTCCGACAGTATACATGCAGCTGGAGGAGATGCCGCTGACACCTAACGGGAAGATCAACAGAAAGCTTCTTCCCGAACCTGTAGTGGAGCGTTCCAGCTCCTACGTGAAGCCTGAGGACGGAGCGGAGAGCGCGATAGCCGAGGCTATGAGGAAGGTACTCGGAACGGATGAGGCTATCGGCGCGAACGACAGCTTCTTTGAGCTGGGCGGCGACTCGATCAAGGCGATCCGCCTTGCCAGCGTGCTGCGTTCAGACGGCATCAGCGTCCAGGTGTCTGACATCATGAGCCGCAAGACGCCGCACATGATCGCGCAGCTGGCCGGGCAGGGTGTTGAGACTGTCAGCCAGGAGCCGGTAAGCGGTGAAGTATCCGATACCGCCATCTACCGGTTCTTCCTGGACCTCGACCTGCCGGAGCCTGCGTACTTCAATCAGTCAGCACTCTTCAGGTGCCGCGGACGTGTAAATGAGAAGTATCTCCAGAAGGCCGTGGACGCTCTTGTGTACCAGCACGATATGCTTCGTGCTGTTATCAAGGAGGGCAAGCTGTATGTGCAGAGTCCGGATACGACAATTGAAGTGGAAAGGATGAGTATCGTCGCTGCCCAGGAGAGCGAGATGACGGACGCATTTACCTGGTTCCAGTCTCATATCGATCCTGAGAAGGCGCTTATCCGTGTGGTTCTGGTGCAGAACGAGGATGCCGACTATGTCTTCATGACGGCGCATCATACTATCATCGACGGCGTCTCATGGAGGATCCTGAGCGCCGACCTGGAGGATGCTTACGGACAGCTTGCACAGGGCAGCGAGGAGATTAAGCTTCCTTCAAAGACAAGCACCTATCAGGATTTCGCCAGGGCGCAGGCAGACTACAGAGACAGCTACGTGCTGAGTCTGGAGATACCTTACTGGAAGAAGGTCCAGGAGGATCTTCTGTCGCTTCCGTCGTCTGAGGCGAAGGACTACTCACGCTCCTTCGACATGCTGAAGGGAGGACTTGGGAAGAGCGATACACACAGCTTCCTGACGGCGGATCTGAGCAGGAAGGGCCTTGAGGTCAATGACCTGCTTCTTGCGGCTGTATGCCGCAGCTACAGTGAGACATTCGGACAGGATGCGGTATCGGTCCAGATGGAGGGCCATGGACGTGAGGAGATCGGTAGCGGCCTTGCGATCGACAGAACCGTAGGATGGTTTACCTCTGTCTATCCGATGGTGTTCAAGGGGCTCGGAGAATCAGCTGAGGAAGACCTGAAGTCAGTAAAGGAGGTCCTGCACCGCGTGCCGAACAAGGGCGTCGGGTACAATATCCTCCGCTTTATGGACGGCAGGGAGGACGTGACTCTCTCCAGCGACAGGGTGGCTAAGATCGGCTTCAACTATATGGGTGAGATGGACGCTGAGCAGGCGGGAGATTCCTTCTTCAAGCCTACCAATGAGCTGAACACCGGTTTCGATTTTTCACAGAAGAATATGTTCGGCCCTGATTTTGCCATCAACTGCTCCGTGAAAAACGGCGAATTTGAGCTCAGCCTGATCTATAACCAGGGAGCGGTGAACAAACAGGAGGCCGGCGCATTTGTAAAAGCTATCCTGAGCCAGATCAATGATCTGGTGCGTCTTGTACAGGAATCCAAGGCTCCGTTTGTGACGCCGTCTGATCTTGGCGAGACAGAGTGGAGCATAGAGGAATTCGAGGCGGTCAGGGAAGATTTCGCGGAGCAGGACGAGAGAATGCTGCGCATCTACCCGCTTACCCCGATGCAGGAGGGCATGCTGCTGAAGCATATCAGCGAGCCGGAATCCTTCGCGTACAGGCTGGTCAGCGCGTTTGAGCTGGATGTGCTTCCGACGGAGGCCATGCTCAGAAACGCGATCGACAGGCTTGCCGCGAAGCACGAGGTCCTTCGCACGGCTATTGTCTACGATGGGGTGAAGGTGCCGAGACAGGCTGTCATGGAGCGCAGGCTTACGCTCCATATGAAGGATATAAGCAAGGTTAAGAACCAGGAGGCCGCACTTGCCAGGCTGAGGGTGAATATCCTGAAGCATGACTATGATCTTCAGAGGAAGCCTCTTCTTCAGTTTACCTGCGCGAAGAAGAGTGAGAACAGCTGCTATCTGATCTTCGCGGCGCATCATATGATCGTCGACGGATGGTGCATCGGCCTGTACATGGCTGACTTCATGCGCTATCTTGCGGATGAGATCGCCGGAAGGACGAGAGCGGATCTGGATTACTCCGCATCCTACGGCAGGTACGAGGCGGCTGTCAGGGAGATTCTGCACAAGGATAAGTTCGCGGCTCTCGACTACTGGAAGGGGCTGCTGGGCGACTATGAGACTAAGGCGGAGATCCCGTCCTTCGGAGCTGTTCCCGCCAGGAAGCAGAGCAGAGAAGATGTCCTGTCAGTAACACTCAGCCAGGATCTGACAGAGCGTCTTGAAGCGCTGTGCAGGGAGGAGCAGGCCACCATCAGCAACGCTGCCGAGATGCTGTGGGGACTGACGCTGAGCACATTCTCACGTACGAAGGACGTTGTCTTCGGAAAGGTTGTATCAGGAAGGGACAACACGAAGACGGAAACAGGGGATGTGGTCGGTCTCTTCATCAACACGGTTCCTGTACGTCTTCGTATCGGTGACGACAGCACCGGAAGGACCCTGCTGAAGGATCTGCAGAAGCAGGCGGCGGATACCAACGCGTTCGACTTCTGCCCGCTGACTGACATTCAGCATGTGACGGATCTTGGAAGCGACCTGTTCCAGAGCGTCATGGCATTTGAGAACTACAACAGCGGTGCGGAGGGCAGTCAGGCAGATGACACAGGCATATCCTTCCGCCCGGTGATCATAAAGGAGGAGAGCTTCAACGACCTCGACGTCACTGCTTATATTGACGGGGAGCACAGGCTTTTCTTCCAGCTTACATTTGACAAGACACGTTACCTGAGGAGCCAGATCGAAAATGCGCTGAAGGTTTTCGAGATGCTGTCCGAGGGTGTGGGCAGCAGCCCCGACAGTCCTGTCACCTCTCTTCCGCTTATCGGGAAGAAGGAGGCTGATTCGGTGCTGCGCCTGTCCAGGGGAGAGACTCTGGATATCAGCGACGCTTCGACTTACCTGGAGCTGTTCTACCGCCAGTGCGGTGAGAACCCGGACAAGGCGGCTGTTGTCGACAGCGAGGGCTCCTATACCTACAGGCAGCTGGATGAGCTGTCCTCTTGTGTTGCCGCCTATCTGGCCGGGAAGGGCCTGAATAACAAGCCCTTTGCCGCGATCAGGATCGGCCGCAGCAAGGACTTCATGGTGGCGGCAATCGGCGTGCACAAGGCGGGTATGGCTTATGTTCCGATCGACCTTGATTATCCTGAAGACCGCGTTAACTATATGCTTGAGAACTCAGGCGCGGAAGTGGTGCTGACTCAGGAGCTGGTGTCTGAGGCGATGCAGTATCCCGGCAAGGCGGAGCATTTCGTTCCGGATGCCGCCTCTCTCGCCTACATGATCTATACATCCGGTTCGACAGGAAGACCTAAGGGAGTCATGATCCGTCACAGCTCCCTGCATGCCTTCGTGCGCTTTATCAGAAGCTGCTGGGAGCTGAGCGAAGGCAGCCGCATCACCTGCCACAGCAACTTCGCGTTCGACGCCGCGGTGGAAGACCTCTATCCGGTTCTGACTGTTGGCGGAACTCTCTATATCGTTCCAGAGGAGGCACGCAAGGATGTGCTTCTGATGAGACAGTACATAGAGGACAACGGCATCACCGGCGGATGCTATACCACGCAGTTCGCCCAGCTGATGAGCGATGA
The DNA here is from genome assembly GCA_002371345.1 of Lachnospiraceae bacterium UBA3711. Classification (GTDB taxonomy): domain Bacteria; phylum Bacillota; class Clostridia; order Lachnospirales; family Lachnospiraceae; genus Porcincola. The sequence continues at coordinate 85,456 of DFHY01000028.1, read as the reverse complement.
AGAACCTATAAAGCTTGACTATATCGTACTCGGCGGAGAGAAGATGACTTCGGTCCCGAATATCACAGGACGGGTCATCAACACATACGGACCTACGGAATTCACTGTAGACGCGACATGGTACGAGATCGACAAGACAAGGAACTACGCGAACATCCCGATTGGAAGACCGGTCTACAACGGGACCGGCCTGATCCTGGATGAGAGCAGCCGTATGCTGCCGCAGGGTATGATCGGCGAGCTGTGCCTTGCCGGGCCGCAGATCTCGGCCGGCTATCATGAGCTGCCGGAGCAGACTGAGAAGGCATTCAGGACTGTAGAGCTTGAGAACGGAGAGGAGCTGTCTGTTTACCATACAGGAGATCTTGCCCGTTATAACGAGGAGGGCGAGCTTGAGTACTTCGGCCGTATGGATGACCAGATCAAGTTCCGCGGCTTCAGAATCGAGCTTGACGAGATCGTGAGCGTCGCATCACGGTATGAGGGGATCAGGCAGTGCGCCGCGGCGATCCGCAAAGAGCAGATATGCCTGTACTATACATCAGACAAGGAGACGGATGAGGAGGATCTTCGGAGCTTCCTCGGCCAGTCGCTTGCCGACTATATGGTGCCCTCCGCCTACATCAGGCTGGAGGCTATGCCGCTCACACCGAACGGCAAGGTTGACATGAAGGCTCTTCCTGATCCGGTGGCCGGTGGAGGCGCGGACTATGTGGAGCCTGAGGGAGAGACGGAGCTTGCGGTCGCGAAGGCCTTCGCCCAGGTGCTTTCCTCCGATGCTCCTGTCGGAGCTATGGACAACTTCTTCGCGATGGGAGGCGATTCCATCAAGGCTATCCGTCTTGTGAGCCTGCTGAGGGCGGAGAATATCAGCGTAAATGTCACCGACATTATGAAGGAGAAGACGGTGCGCGGCATCGCGTCCTCCGCGGAGGGAAATAAGGGTACACTGATAAGCCAGGATCCGTTCCGCGGCAAAGTGACCAACAGCGCGATAGTGAACTATTTCTATCAGATTCATCTGCCTGTACCTTCTTACTTCAACCAGTCACAGATGATCCGGTGCAAAGACAGGGTGGAGCCGGAGGCTCTTCAGAAGGCCTGGAACGCAGTGACCGGACAGCATGATATGCTGAGGGCCATCTCCGGCCAGGACGGTCTGTTCGTGAGAGGCGCGGAGAACAGGATACCGGTCGAAGAATACACTGCCTCTTCGAAGAAGGAAGCTGAAGATGTCTGCGCTGACATGGAATCTCATATCGAGATGGACAAGGCACTGGTGAGGATCGCGCTGATCCATATGCCGGAGCAGGATATCTGCTTCATCGTGGCGCACCACCTTGTAGTGGACGGAGTGTCATGGAGAATCATTCTGGGAGATCTGGATGAGGCGTATGCCCAGGTACTCTCAGGTAAGGCACAGATAAGTCTGCAGGACAAGACTCATACCTATGAGGATTATGCGAAAGCGCTCGAGAGCTACCGCAGCAGCTATGCTCTTGAGAGAGAGATCCCGTACTGGAGCAGGGTGCAGAAGGCTATGCTCGGGATGCAGACCTCGAACGCGCTGGATTATACCAGACATTTCACATATATAGATCTTGCGCTGGATGACAGGGAAACCGGCAGCATACTCGCGACTGACATGACCAGATGGAACGCCGACATCAATGACCTGATCCTGACGGCAGTATGCCGTTCCTACGGGCAGGTGTTCGGCGGGCACGCCCTCTCGGTCCAGCTGGAAGGCCACGGCCGCGAGGATATCGGACAGAAGCTGGTGACAGACAGGACGGTCGGATGGTTCACTTCCATCTACCCGGTCGTCTTCGAGGGACTCACCGGAAGGGTACAGGACGACCTGATTGTGGTGAAGGAAGCCCTGCATTCCGTGCCGAACAAGGGAGTCGGCTATAACATACTGCGCTGCATGGAGGGCGATTCGACGGTGGATCTGTCCCTGGAGAACATCGCCGCAGTCAGCTTCAATTACCTCGGTGAGATGGACCAGAAGAAGGAGGACGGCTTCTTCGAGCTGGCCCGTGATCTGAACGCGGTGGACGCTGCGGCTGAAAATGTGACTGATTCGGATCTGTCCGTGAACGCGCTGGTCATGAACGGACAGTTCAGGCTGTTCCTGTCATACAATGACGGAATCTACAACGCACAGCAGGCGAAGTCCTTCGCGGAGGGTATTCTCTCCTCGATGAAGGAGGTGGCCGATTATGTGTCATCCGCTCAGCCTGTCGTGACTGCTTCGGATCTCGGAGAGACACAGTGGACAAGAACCGAATTCGACAATGTTGTCCGTGAATTCGAATCCCGCGGAGAGCATATTGAGAGGATATATCCGCTGATGCCGATGCAGGAGGGCATGCTGTTCAAGCATATCTCAGAGCCTGAGTCAGGCGCTTACCGGCTTGTGGACATCTATGAACTGGACGTCGTTCCGTCCCGTGAGGTCATGGAGAAGGTGCTGGAGAGGCTCGCGGCGAAGCATGAGGTTCTCAGGACAGCGATCATCTATGAGGGAGTACAGGTCAGCAGGCAGGCCATAACGGACCGCCGTCTCGGCCTTGACTATGTGGATATAAGCGGTGAGAAGGATCCGGCTCTGAAGGTAACACAGATACGGCAGGAGCTTCTTGCCGGGGGCTTCGACCTGCAGAAGAAGCCGCTGTTCCATATCACCTGCGCGAAGAAGAGCGACCACGGGAGCTATCTTGTGATAGCCTGCCACCATATTATCGTGGACGGCTGGTGCAACCAGCTGTACCTCGGCGATCTCTTCGCCTACCTCGAGGAAGAACTCACCGGCAGGAGCATGCCGGAGAATCCGGCAGTACCGGCAGGATCATACGAGAGGGCGGTAAGGGAGATTCTAGCGAAGGATCACAAGAGCGGACTTGCCTACTGGGAGAAGCTTCTTGAGGGATATACCACCAAGGCTGAGATACCGCACTACTCAGAGGTTCCCGAGGCTGAGAGAAGCAGCAGTGAAGAGGAGACGATCCGGATTGACGCTGATCTGACGGAACGCTTCTCAAAGCTGTGTATGGAGGAAATGTCGACCATCGGCAAGGGAACCATGCTTGCGTGGGGTCTTGTGCTCCAGACATACAGCCGGACGAACGATGCGGTCTTCGCCAAGGTCGTATCCGGCCGTGACGCGAGCGAACAGGATGTCAACAATGTCCTTGGCCTGTTTATCAATTCAGTGCCGGTCCGCGTGACGGTTAAGAATGAGAGCACGGCAAGGAGCATGCTCAGAGAGCTGTTCAGGCAGGACGAGGAGAGCCATGCATATGACTTCTGCCCGCTGTCTGACATCCAGCAGCGCTCAGAACTGGGCAGCGAACTGTTCCAGACCGTATACGCATTTGAAAACTACAACAGCGGAGACTCTGAGGAGAAGTCTCTGTCTGATCTGAGCTTCACGGTGAAGCCGCTCATGATCAAGGAGGAGATCTTCGATGAGATCATTCCAGCCGCGTATATCGACGGCGGCCAGCTGTGCATGCGCATAACCTACAATACGAAGCTCTACCGCAGCGCGGAGATCCGCCGTGTCCTTGATCTGTTTGAGACATTCATCAGGGAGATGACGGAGCATCCGGACGACGCGCTGTGCTCGCTGACGCGTCTGAATGAGAACGCCGCGAGGGAAGTGATCGAAGCAAGCTATGGCGAGACTATGGAGTATGATACCTCCAGAACGTGGATCGACATCTTCCAGGATTTCGCAAGGTCAGATCCTGACCATACGGCTGTTGTGGACAGCACGGGAAGCTATACCTACGAAGAGCTTGACAGGAAGTCCGACAAGTTCGCTTCCTGGCTGTGCGGCCAGGGAATCGGGGTAAATGATTTCGTGGTAATCAAGATGAACAGGGTGAAGGAATTCGTGCTCGCGATGCTGGGCATCCAGAAGGCCGGAGCCGCGTACATTCCGATTGCCCCGGAGTATCCTCAGGAGCGCATCAGCTTCATGATCGAGGATTCGAAGGCGAAGCTGATCGTCGATGAACAGGTTGTGGCGGACGCTCTGAGCAGCAGTGCGCCGGAGACCTTCGCCAGCAGGGCGACGAACGATATGCTGGCCTATATGATCTACACCTCCGGATCCACGGGACTTCCGAAGGGAACCATGATCCCGCACAGGGCGCTGACCAACTTCGCGCATTTCTACCGGATCTACACAGGGCAGAACAAGGACAGCAGGGTGATCATCCATACGAACTTCGCCTTCGACGCTTCGCTGAAGGATCTGGTACCTGTGTTTACCGCGGGAGGAGAGCTTCACGTTCTCTCAGAAGAGGTCCGCAAGGATCTGGATCTCGTGCGGTCTTATATCATTGACCATAAGATTACCGGATGCAACTTCGTCACACAGGTGGCTCATATTATTACTGACGAGTCGGTCTGCCTGCCAATGGACTATATGACCATGGGCGGCGAGAAGCTGGTGCACATACCAAATATTACGGGTGATGTGTTCAATACCTACGGCCCGACGGAGTTCACCATCGATGCTTTGTTCCACAAGGTGGACAAAAACCGTTCGTATGACGATATACCGATCGGCCGTCCGATCCCGAATCTGAGGTGCTTTATCGTAGATCCGAACGGCAACCTTGTTCCGAAGGGGGTCCGCGGCGAGCTGTGCCTGGCCGGCGTGCAGATAGCCGAGGGTTACTGGCAGCTGCCCGAGAAGACGGCTGAAGTCTTTAAGAAGCTGACGCTTCCGGACGGTGAGACGATTGATGTCTACCATACCGGAGACCTCTGCCGGATGAATGAGGAAGGTGATGTGTTCTACTGCGGCCGTATCGACTTCCAGGTGAAGTTCAGGGGCTTCAGGATAGAGCTTGGCGAGATTGAGAGCAAGGCGGCCCAGTTTGCCGGAGTCAGACAGACCGTGGCGCTGATCAGGGGCGATCAGATCGTCCTGTACTACACAACTTCAGAGGAGGTGTCAAAGGATAAGCTGGTGAACTTCCTGAAGGGAACGCTTGCGGACTACATGGTGCCCGGCGCGCTGGTCCACCTGGACGAGATGCCGAGAAACCAGAACGACAAGATCGACAGGAAGGCGCTTCCGGATCCGGAGCTTCAGCAGGATACTGAAAATGTGCCTCCCGCGACTCCTATGGAGCAGCTCTACTATGATATCGCCAGCGAGCTGCTGCCGGGCGTGAAGTTTGGAGTGACGGACAACCTGCCTCAGCTCGGGATGAACTCGCTCAAGGCGATGAGGTTCTCCTCACAGCTGCACCAGTACAATGCAAGGATCCGCGTGTCGGATATCATGCGTTTCGGAAGCATCCGCGCGCTGATCGAGGGGTCATCGAGCATTACGTGGGAATACAATGAATTCAGGCCCGGCAGACCGGCCCTGGTCTGCGTGGCCGGAATCATCCCGCTCAATGTACTGACTCCCAAGTTTGAGGCGCTTAAAGACCGGTTCAATATCATCGTCATAGAGCCGGCTTCGGACTATTACAATAAGTTCCTCAGGACCGAGAAGTTCGATTCGGTCGTGGAATTCTATGTGGATCAGATTGACATGTATACTCCGGCGAAGGACATCTCAGTGCTGATGGGCTTCTCCTGGGGCGGAGTCCTGGCAGCGCACATGGCAGCTGTCATTGAAGAAAGATGGGGCAGCAGACCGGCGCTGCTTCTGGGCGACAGCTACTTCAGAGACCATGTCGTGGACAATGAGGAGGCACTGCTGAAGGCGGCCAGCGCCATGAACGGGCTGGTTCCGGGTTCGCTTGACGACTTCATAGAGCGCCACAGGGTCATCAACAGTATCGGCGTCAGCAGCAGGAAGCTGTCCTATGCCGGAAGATGCGTATATCTGAACGCGTGTAAGGAAACCGTGCATGACGAGAATGACACGGAGACGATGGAGTTCAAGATAAACGCCGCGAAGGAGCGCCTGAGCGATATCAGGATCATTGACTTTGAAGACAGGACGCATGAAGACCTGTTTACGGACCAGTCGCTGATTCCGCAGTATGTTGACCTTCTGACAGAATTGGCAGGTGAGTAATTAATTATGTCGACTAATAATATAAAAAGGAAACCGTACACGATCTCGAAGAGCTTCAGGAAATATCTTTTTGCGTCTATCATCACCATGGCGGTCATGAACGTTAACGGTATCATCGACGCCATGCTTATGGGACATATTCTCGGACCTAAGGCATTGTCGTCAATACAGACATCTATGCCTGTGATCAGCCTTATCGCCGCTATCGGCCTCCTCGTAACCAACGGCGCGGCGCTTCTTATGCCGGAGGCGGTGGGCAAGAGAGACTATGATTCCTCCAACAGGCTGTTCTCGGTCAGCCTGTTGGCGAATCTCGTACTCGGAGCCGTTGGCGCGGTTGGCTGCGTCTGGCTGTCGAAAACGCTGGCATCGTTTCTGAGCGTCGATAAATCGCTGTACGACGGCGTTCAGAACTATACCTTCGTGCTGCTCGCGGGAAGCATTCTGCTTCTTCTGCAGAATGACATCTCCATACTGATTGATGTGCTTGGAAATCCGGTTACCGTGACTATCGGCATGTCAGCCAGCGTGGGCGTGAATATTGTGTGTGATATCCTGTATGCGAAGGTATTTAACCTGGGGATCAGGGGCGCGGCGCTCGCGACGCTGACTGGAGCGCTTGTCAGCGTGATAATGTTTGTCAGATATTTCATAGTAAGGAGAGGACAGCTTAATCTGAAACTGAATCTGTCACAGTTTTTCTCAACGCTTCTTCGTGTGATGGTGAAGAGCATACCCGGAGTGATCGGTTCACTGGGAACTACATTGCTGACGCTTCTGTGCAATTCCTTCGTTCAGAAGGCGCTTGGAGCGGACGGTATGTTTACCATGACGGTCGGCTATTCACTTGTGTCCTTCGGCAGTATGATAAGCGGAGGAATCGGATCGGCGTTTATGGGAATCGGCGGTATGCTCCGCACTCAGGAGGACTACAAGGGCTTCTCCATGCTCGTCAGGAGGGGGATGCTGCTGTCTGCCGGGTTCGGCCTGATCCTGAATGTTCTTTCCTGGCTTTTCCCGGGACAGATCGGCATTTTGTTCGGCGCCAACACAGACGCTCTGATCGAAATGACAAGATCGGCGCTGCCGATAGTCAGTATATTCGTCCTGGCATTCAGTATCATCAACCCGCTCTCCGTCGTGTATCAGGTGAATGCTTTCTCACTTCTGGCAACACTCAGCAGTTTGTCCCTGCTGGCCTCCGCGGCGCTTGGACTTTTCACGGCGCAGGCATTGTTTGCGCCTGAACGGATCTGGTTCGCGTTTCCGATTGCGGCTGTGATCGCTGTGGCATTTGTACTTGTCGCAGGCCTGATTAAAAAAGTTAGACTGAAATACAAAACAGAGCCGGTAACACTCATCAAAAAACCCGATCCTAATGAGGCTCCAAGGCTGGACATCTCTGTCCCGTGTTCAGAGGACGGAATCAGGAGCGGGCTGGCGGAGCTCAAGGAGTTCTTCGACAGGTTCACCAGTCAGAAAACGAAAGCATATGTTATGCATGCGCTGGAAGAGATTCTTATCAATATTGCGGGCTATACCGGAATGCATAAGCAGCAGTTCTTCGATCTGCTTCTTCGAAAGGAAGATAAGGAGCTCTATGTCCACGTCAAGGACTGCGGACCTCCGTTTGACCCTGTCGGCTGCGTTGAGGAAAAATGGAAGTCCGGCCTGACAATCATGCATCACTATGCGAAGGACATGAACTACAACTACAGCTTCGGCATGAACATGACTACATTCAAGTTCCCCCTGGATGAGTCAGGTTTGGAGAATGGGAGGATCACTTCGGATGCCGCTAAGAAGTTTTGAACCGTCGCTGATGGCAGTGCGCGCGGAGGAGAAGACCAATGAAACACTGATCAGTGTGGTTGAGTCCTGGGCAGCAACGGAGAATCCTTTCAATTCTACCGAAGAGATCCTTGCATGGGTCAGGGACAGAATCTGCTTGTAGATTTAAGAGACAAATAAGCGACAAGAACAAATTGGAATTCGTAAAAATCCCGTTGAATAAAGGAATTACAGAGGTAATTATGCCTGCATTCGATTACAAAAAGGAGTAAGATGGGTTGGACGGAGACAGATATCGTACAGAGAAGTCGGAGGTTTGCCATGATTAAGGTCGCTTTTTACGATACGAGGGAATATGACAGGGCTTCATTCGAGCCGTTTGAAGGAAAGAATGACATTCATTTTCGTTTTCTCGAGACTAAGCTGAATGAAGACACCGTGGAGCTTGCGAGAGGATGCAGCGCAGTCTGCGTGTTCGTCAACGATACGGTAAACGCGGCGGTGATAGACCACCTGCATGAGATGGGGGTCAGACTGGTCGCCCTTCGATGCGCCGGCTACAACAATGTGGATGTCCACTCGGCTTTCGGCAAGGTTCATGTTGTTCATGTGCCTGCTTACTCACCGTATGCAGTCGCCGAGCACGCGATTGCCCTTCTGCTCACATCAGTAAGGAGGGTTCACAAGGCGTATAACCGCACGAGGGATTTCAATTTCTCACTGAACGGGCTGACTGGATTTGACTTCCACGGCAAGACCGTCGGCGTGGTGGGAACAGGCAAGATAGGCAGGATATTCATAGATATCTGCCGCGGGTTCGGGATGCACGTGATCGCCTATGATATGTTTCCCGCGAAGGACAGCGGCATAGAGTATGTATCGCTCGACGAGCTCTTCACCCGCAGCGACATCATCTCCCTGCACTGTCCGCTGACCGACGATACGAGGCATATGATCAGTAAGGATTCGATTGAGAAGATGAAGAAGGGCGTGGTTATCGTCAATACATCAAGGGGCGGCCTGATCGATGCCGAGGCGCTTCTGGAAGGCCTCAAGGAGAGAAAGGTCGGAGCCGCGTGTCTTGATGTGTATGAGGAGGAAGCGGATATTTTCTTCGAGGACCGCTCCGGGCATATCCTGAATGACGATCTTCTCTCACTTCTGATTTCCATGCCGAATGTTATCGTAACCTCGCATCAGGCGTTCCTCACTCAGGAGGCTCTGCACAATATCGCGAACACGACAGTAGAAAACATACTGTCATGCTTCAACAATGACGGTATCTGCGACAATGAGCTGTGCTACCGCTGCGGGCATATGGACCAGTGCAGAAAAAAGAGGAAGGAGAGATGCTTCTGATACCATGCTGAAGACTCTTCTGCGGTATTTCAGGCCGCATATTAAACTGTTTCTTCTGGATATGGTCTGTGCTGTGCTCGCGGCGGGCATTGATCTGGCATTTCCGGTAGTGTCGCGTCACGCGATGTACACTCTGCTTCCGGACAAGGCTTTCAGGGCATTCTTCGCTGTAATGGCCGCAGTCGGGATTTGCTATGCGCTGAGATCGGTCTGCTACTATGTCATGACCTACTGGGGGCATACCTTCGGGATAAGGGTCGAGACAGACATAAGAGCCGATCTGTTCAGGCATCTTCAGGAGCTCGACTTTGAATTCTACGATCAGATGCGCACCGGCAGCCTTATGAGCCGTCTTACCGGAGACCTGTTCGAGGTGACGGAGCTTGCGCATCACGGCCCGGAGGATCTGCTGATATCATTGCTTACGGTTGCGGGTTCGCTGATAATCATGTTTACGATCGAGTGGCGCCTGGCGCTGGTCGTGTCAGTATTGATTCCTGTCTTCCTGGCGATAACCATGACGCAGCGCCGCAGCATGTCGAAGACCTCTTCGAATGTGAAGAAGAAGCTTGCCGGAATCAATACGGACATTGAGACCAGCCTCTCGGGGATGAAGACCTCCAAGGCGTTCGCGAATGAGAGCGTGGACAACGCCAGGTTTACCGACGCGAACACGCAGTACCGCGGAGCAAAGAAGGACTTCTACAGGGCTATGGGAATATTCAATGCCTCCCAGGAGTTCTTCATGGGAATCATGCCGGCAGTAGTCATCGCGGCGGGCGGGTTCCTGATTATGAAGGATCAGATGAATTACATTGACCTGATCACATTTACGTTGTTCGTCAGCTCATTTGTCACTCCGATCCGCAAGATGGCTCAGTTCGCGGAGACCTACGCGAGCGGTATGGCGGGACTTCGCCGGTTCGAAGAGGTGATGGCCATGAAGCCGACTGTGAAGGAGAAGAGCGGCGCGCAGGAGCTTGCCATCGAGCGCGGAGACGTCGACATTGACCATGTCAGCTTCTCCTATGTCCACAACCCCGAGGTCCTGCATGACATCGACCTACATGTGCGGGGAGGCGAGATGATCGCCGTGGTCGGAGCTTCGGGCGGCGGTAAGACGACGCTCTGTCAGCTGATCCCGCGGTTTTACGATGTCGAGTCCGGATCGATAAGAATCGATGGGACAGATATAAGGGATGTGACGAAGAGATCTCTAAGGAGCGGCATAGGGATCGTGCAGCAGGAGGTGTTTATCTTCGCCGATACGATCCGCGAGAATATCCGGTACGGAAGACCGGAGGCGTCGGACCGGGAGGTGGAGGAGGCCGCCTGGCGCGCGGAGATCTACAATGATATTCTTCAGATGCCGGATGGCTTCGACACCTATGTCGGAGAGAGAGGCACCCGCCTGTCGGGAGGCCAGAGACAGAGGGTGTCCATCGCGAGGATCTTCCTGAAGGATCCGGCGGTGCTTATTCTGGACGAGGCTACATCGGCGCTTGACACTATTACGGAAGAACATATCCAGAAGAGTTTTGATGAGCTTATGCGGAACCGGACATCCTTCGTCATCGCTCACAGACTGTCGACGGTCAGGAACGCGGACAGGATCGCGGTGATAGAAGGCGGGCGTATAACAGAGCTCGGGACACATGACAGGCTGATGGCAGACGGCGGAGAGTACGCGCGGCTGTATGAGGCGCAGGAGCTTTGAAGGCATTCACAGCCCGGCTTTGCAGTGCTGCCGGCCATAGACGGAGGAACGGAGAATTATCATGGAATATAAGTTCTACGGATGGGAGAGGGCCGTGTGCCGTGTCGTCAGTGACGATTACCCGGGAATCTCGACGCCCCGTGACCTGTACGACGCACTGTCACAGGTCTGGTGCGCCGAAACCTGTGCGCCGAGGATGCGCGGTGAGTGGACTCAGGAGAATATGACGCTGGGGCAGTGTTCAGTGACCGCGTTTCTGGCGCAGGATATCTTCGGCGGAAGAGTGTTCGGCATCCCGAGGCCGGATGGCGCATATCACTGCTACAATGATGTTGACGGCTGCGTGTTTGACATGACCAGCGAGCAGTTTAAAGGGGAGAAGCTTAATTACGTGGATAATCCCGAGCAGTTTAGGGAGGTGCATTTTTCAAAAGAGGAAAAAAGACTCAGATATGAACTTCTGAGGAAGAGGCTGCACGCTCTGCAGTCTGTATTCTGACAGCAGACGTCTGACACACAGGCTGAAGCCGAAGAAGCAGGCGGCAAAAGCAAAGAGGGCTTTGCTGCCTGCTATAATCATAACAGCTGCTTTCTGACCAGCTGCGCGAAGCGTCCGTTCTTTTCCATAAGCTGGGAGTACGTTCCTTCCTCGGCGATCCTGCCCCCTTCAAGCATGATGATCCGGTCGAAGTTTTCAACGGTCGACAGCCTGTGGGCTACCATGATGACAGTCGCGCTCATGCTTCTGATGTGCTCAAGGACTTTTTTCTGGCTCACGTTATCCAGGGCGGATGTCGCTTCGTCAAGAAACAGGATACTCGGATTGCCCAGGAAAGCTCTTGCGAGAAGTATACGCTGCCTCTGGCCTCCCGAGAAGCCTCCGGAATTGGACTCCGAGATCTCGGTGTTCATCTTTAGAGGAAGCGAGCGTATCATGTCCCCTATGACCGCGGCGTCAGCCGCCTCCCAGAGCTTGTTCTCGTCAGCGTATTCTTCCTTGCCGAAGGCTATGTTTTCAGCGATGGTTCCTGGAAACAGGCGGCTGAACTGAAATACGGAGCCGATACATTTACGAAGAGACTTCCGGTTCAGGCCATGGATCGACTTCTCGTCATAGTAGACGTTTCCTGAAGACGGCGTCTCCATCCCAAGCAGTATCTTGAGCAGTGTGCTCTTACCACACCCGCTCTCACCGACGATCGCTACCTTCTCACCTTTTTTGACGGAGATTGATACACCGTTCAGACAGCCGTATGTATCCTCGCCATATGCGAAATGGATGTCTTTTGCCTCGACACTGCCCGTCAGGCTGTGTACATATTCGAGCGCTTCATTTTCTTCCATGGAAGCACGGAAGATCGGTGCTATATTCCTGGTCAGGAGATTTGTAAGAAAGAGATTCCCCATGATGTCCGTCAGATTTGAGACGACGGTCATGATCAGGGTAAAGGAAGACATAAAGGTAAGGTAGTCGGTACTTACAAGATCAGTGGTCAGTGTGATGGAAATGAAAGAAATCGTTGTGAACATCCTGATCGCTGACATGATTTCATCCTTGTATTTGAGGAAGAATGGCTGCTTATAGGTAAACGCGAGCCTCTGCCGGTACATATCTGCCCATTTCGCGAAAATGAAAGATCCCGCGCCAAGTCCTTTGATCTTCTGTATACCCTTGATGGCGGAGAAGATGAAGCCGGTGTATTCCATATCAAGATCAAGAAGCCGCGTCTCATTAATCATGTTCAGCAGCGAGCTGAGCATGGAGAACGCGATATTGATGATAATCAGAATCAGCGCCGGAGCAAACAGCTCTGAAGCAAAGGAACGCAGCTGGAACAGATACGCGGCTGAGAAGGTGAGATCCAGCAGGACGTCAAGCGTAATCTCGAGGATGATATCGGACAGTCTGCCGCAGCTGTTGATTCTGCGTGATATCCTCCCTGAGGATGTATTCTGGAAGAATGAATACGGAAGATGAAGTATCTTCGCCATCACACAGGACTGCATCTCAATAGAGACACGGATCTTCACGGAAGACAGCAGGACAGTCTTAATCATGGAAATCAGTGCGCGTATGATTATGACAGACAGATAGATGAACAGCGCGGTGATGAATCCGCTCGCGGAGTGATCCTTCGGTATGTAGGTTTTATAGATGTATCTGCTGGCTGCAGGAATGACGAGGCCAAGCATTGTCGTAAGTCCGGAAGCCAGAAGGAGGTACAGAATCTCTCTCAGACGCAGCGAGGCCAGGACATTGTAGATGAATGTCTTCAGAACCGTAGATTTAGTCATCAGAGGGCGGCGGAAGATATAGCATCCCTTCTGAAGCCGTCTGCAGAAGCCGGCTGTCACGAAGCCCTTTGAGGAATCACTGGGACAGTAATATCTGTACCCGGTCTTTGTGGGCATGATCGCGACAGACTTTCCGTCTTCAATGAATGCCATGATAAAATCATTTCCATTCCTGCATGCCTGTGCGGTATCTTCCGCATAGTCGTACATCATCCCAAGAGGATCCAGCATCGTGTCCAGAAGAGTCGGGATTGAATGGAATCCGTAGAGCCGGTCGGTGACTATGCCAAAACGGTTGAGGATATATAGGGCCGTTGTCTGCGCGTCGTCTACTTCGTCCTCTATCAACTGGAAATGACGATCCTGAAGAAGCGCGTCATCCGCATTCTTCTCAAGTCTGATGTTGTTTTCTTCTCTGCTTTTAATAATCTCGCCGTATAAATTCATCTTCTGATCCCTTACCCGACCAGGGTTCTGTAGAGGCCTTCCTGTGCGTAGAGTTCAGCGTGAGTTCCCTGCTGAATGACTTTGCCCTTATCCATGACATATATCCGGTCGCAGTCAACGATAGTGGAAAGACGGTGCGCAACTATAACACATGTTGTTCCCTTCTGGCGAAGAGCCTCGATTGCCTTGTCCTCAGTCATTGCGTCAAGAGCGGAAGTGAACTCATCAAGAAAGAGGAGCGTCGGCTCATGGGCGAGCGCCCTGGCAAGCTCGATACGCTGAAGCTCGCCTCCCGAAAAGTTCCTGCCGTTTTCCTTCATAATCGCGCTGTAATTCTTACGCTCTTTGGTGATCCGGCCGTGAATCTGCGCGTCTCTGGCGGCAAGTATCACTTCATAGTTCTGGATCGTGCTGTCCCACATCTTTATGTTATTGTAGATGGAATCTTCAAACATGACGGCCTCCTGGTCAACGGTTGAGACCGATGAATGGAAGATAACGTCAGGGATCTCCTGCCGTTTCTTTCCCGCGTACAGAACCTCGCCTGATTCCGCCTCATAGAGATCCGCCAGCACCTTCAGAAGAGTGCTCTTTCCGCAGCCGGTGGAACCGACGATCGCGATCATCTGCCCGGGCTTTACCTCTATGCTGACATTGTCCAGCGCCAGAGGGTCTCCGGGGTTATAGCGGTAACAGATATTCCTGGCTGTGAGGCTGCCTTCAAGCTTGTCAGCGCTTTCGTAATCTTCATCTTTAAGAGGGATCTTCTCTATCGACTCACGGTTGTTGATGTCATTGACACGTTCAATATTAGTACGCATGGACTGCAGTATATTAACCGATCCGATACAGTTATTTACGGAGGTGATCATGCTTGACAGGATTCCCTGGAACATCGACATGCCGCCCAGGGTAAAGTTCCCGTGAACGACAAAGTAAGCGCCCATAAAGAGCATCAGAGCCTGCAGAAGGCTGCGTGAGAGCATGGTGATCAGATTGGACAGTGCCGTATAACGGGACTGGAGGATGCGGCTTGAATTGAAGTTGTACTGGGATCTGTACCACATGTTATAAAAAGAACGCTCCGAACCGGTTGACTGAATCGTATCGATCATATTCAGACCGTTCAGGAGAGAAGCATTCACGTTGCTCCCGTTCGTGGCCATGCTCTTGGATGCGATCGCGTTCCTGCTCTGAACCCATGAACTCGCGAGCAGCGAAATAAACACAACGGCAATACATGCGGAGGCAATAACAGCGTTGTAGCTGAACAGATAGATAATATAGACGACTGACATGACAGCATCAATTACCCTCGGAACGACAGACTTCAGAATAGAACCGTCGAGGGTAACATTGCTCTCTATTCTTGAGATCATCTCATATGCGCTGAGCTGCTCAAAAAAACGCATTGGCTGGCTCAGTATCTTCTTGAACAGCTGAATGCCGGATGCCGCGGAGATGCCGCGGCTCGATGAATTGATATGCCGTGTTTTAAGAATACTGAGAACAGTATATGTGCACATCAGGACAGCATACAGCGCGATGAGCGGGGTGGCATCCTTAAACATCAGGTCATCCTTCGGACTCATGTACTTATCAAGAATATGCTTCTCCAGGTTCATCATTAAGACGTTCAGGACGATGCATGCTATCGTAAAGACGGACAGTATTATCATCGGCCTGCGAAGCTGCGTAATACGGCCTTTTATCAGTGTAAAGAGGGTTTCCTGCTTTCCGCCTGTATGGAATGATTCACCCTCCCGGAAGCTGATGACCGTTCCGGTAAAGAGATCTGTAAGCTTCTCAAGGGTGATCTTATATGAGCCCTTTGCAGGATCCACGACCGTGACGATATCTTTGCGGATCGATTCAATAAGGCAGTAATAGCGTTTTTTCCACTGAATCATGACAGGGAAGCTCTGCTGCCTGAGCTGATCTATAGTCATGCTGTCAATACTTGTGTCCAGACCGTAGACAGCGGCGGCATCAGCGATCTGCTGCGGGCTTGAGCCGTTGCGTGAACTGATGCATACGTCCCGCATCTCGCTGATGGGCACAAACCGTTTGTGGTAACCGAGAATCATACACAGAGCGGTCGCGGCGTTCTCTCCATTCTGCATCTGGACCATGACCGGAATTTTCATGATAATCCATCCTTTACTTATCAGACTGTCTCTCTTCAGGGCTCTTGACGTTTTAGACCATTATACAATATATGGCAAAATGAATGAAGAAAAAAACAGGCATATATATGCCTGTAAAATAAAAAAGAGAAGGGGCATTTTGCCGTGCGGAACCAAACCGGCTTCAGCCTTCCGGCCGTTCTCAAAGTCCTCATAAAGAAAGCCTGTCCGGTTCTCTGAGAACACAATAGAATTCGCACCCTTCTCATAGCTGCGAGAAGAGACCCTTTGCATTGCCTCACCGAACCGGCTTCAGCTCTCGGCCGTTCTCAAAGCCCTCATAAAGAAAGCCTGTCCGGTTCTCTGAGAACACGTTATACGCACTCTTCTCAAGCTCATATTATACAGGAATCTGATATAATTACAATAAAATGATTAAGCGCCGGCCGGACCGGGGCGAAGACTTGCCGGGCTGCATTTTTTTGTTGACATATTAACGAAAAACGTTCATATTTGACCGGGAAGGTTGTTTTTTTGTTAATCTGAGGTTTTTGATTGATATGTTATCTGAGGGAATGAACAGTAAGCTTCCGGGTATACTTGACCGGGCTATGTCGGAGGAATACAGGAAAGCTTTTCTTGAGTACAGGAAAGAAAAGCGCCGTATAAAGGATGAGGAGTATGAGGAACTGGCTTCATATATAGACAGTGATAAGTGCGTTGAGGATATCAGACGCCTGAAGAGAGGAGATTTCTTCTTCTCTGCGCCGCATCATTTCAGGATTCCGAAGAACTTCAGCGGGCGGAAGAGAGATATCTATGTCTGGTACGGCTCCGAGAAATATCTGTTTTCCCTGATAAGCTATGTCATGCGGGATCATGATTCCATTTATTCCCCATACCTTTATTCCTTTCGGACTACTCTGTCAGCCAAGGACTTTTTGAAAAAGCTGAGGAACTTTCCGGATACTGAGAAATATTATATTGTAAAGGCGGATGTCTCAAACTATGTTTCATCGATTGTGCCGGAACTGATTCTGCCAAGGCTTAAGCAGATATGGGCGGATGACCCGGAGTTCTACGCGGTGCTTGAGAAAGTTCTTCTCCGCAGAGAATGTATAGAAAGGGACGGCTCCGTCGTCAGTTGCGAGCCGGGCGGAATGGGCGGACTCCCGCTCTCCAATCATTTCATGAATGTCTATCTCATGGAACTGGATGAGTACTTTGGGGAACGGTCACCTCTTTACTGCAGATATTCGGATGACCTCATGATCTTTGCGCGCAGCTTAGAAGAGGCTCAGGAGTATCAAAGCTATTTCCTTGATGTCCTCAGGGAGAAGCGGCTGAGTACAAACCCTGAAAAGACAGTTGTGATAGAGCCGGGCGGGCAGGTGGATATTCTGGGATGCTCCCTGAAAAACGGCGTTATGGATATCTCGGAGCATTCGAAGAACAAGCTGAAGCGGAAGATCCGCATAAGGGCCTTGCGGCTGCTGAAGGATAAGAAGAACTCAGGACTTTCCGACCGTGAGGCCGCGGAAAAGATGGCCGTCTTTTGCGGGCATACGTTCTTCGGGTGGGACAATTCCAAGAGAATATCATGGTCAAGATGGCTGTTTCCTGTAATCACCACGGCTGATTCGCTGAGAGAGCTTGATCATTATGTACAGGACGCGATCAGGTATGTGTATTGGGGAACCTTTAGGGAGAAACGTTACCGTACCAGCTATAAAGACCTGAAGGATATGGGATATAAGAGTCTGGTATACGCATACTATCATTTCACATACAGGAATAAGACAGCTACCTGAAGATGAACGGCTGAGCGCGGGATAAAACCGTACGCGCTCAGCTGTTCATTATAGAGGCCGGCGCGAAACAGCAGTTTCAGGAAATGGAGGCTTGAGGGTGAGGATAGATCTTGCGGGCTTCGGGCCTGGCAGTGTGAATCTGTGCACTGCAGAGGTCCTGAAGGCGATAGAGGAGGCTGACCTGATTATCACGTCTGAGGGTATCGCGGACAGCTTAGGCAGAGAGATAAGCCTGAAGGAAGAAGCCGGCATCCTGACAGCGACAGGAAGCAGTGTAATCTGCCGTATTCTTGAAGAGAAAGCTTATAACAGGGCAGTGTGCCTGTTCCGCGGGGACAGCAGCTTCTATTCAGGAGCGTCGCCGCTTCTAAAGCTTATCCGTGAGTCGGATATTCTAAATGACGGCAGGCATGACGTCAGGATATATCCGGGCATCTCCAGCCTGTCATGTGCCTGCGCGCGCCTCGGATTATCTGTCCGGGAGCTTGCCGTGTTCTCGGCGCATGGCAGAGAATGCGATCCTGTAAGGGCGGTAATGGGCGGAAGGAAAAGCCTGTTTCTGACATCCGGCAGTGAAGGTCCTGCTCTTCTGTGCGAAGAACTGGTGAAGGCCGGTCTTGGAGATCTGGAGGTGACGGTTCTTGAGATGCTGGCTCACCCGGATGAACGGATAAGGAAGATGAAGGCATCAGAAGCCGCATGCATGGAATTCCTTCCGCTGTCAGTCATGGTTGCGGAGCCGGCAGAGGTCTCTGAGCTCCTCCGAAGAAACGTGCCCGGAATACCGGATGACGCATTTGTACGAGGTAAGGTTCCCATGACGAAGCGCCTCGTCAGAGTGAGTGCTCTTTCCCTGCTTGACCCTTCGCCGGATGATATCTGCTGGGATCTTGGAGCAGGAACCGGAGGTATGTCCATAGAATTGTCCGCCCGGTGCAGAAGAGTTGTCTGTGTTGAGAGGAATCCGGATGCTCTTGAACTTCTTGAGAAGAACCGTGAGAAGTTCGGCGCCTGGAATATGGAGATCGTGAAGGGAGAGATATCACAGTCACTTGAATCGCTGCCTGCGCCGGACAGGGTGTTCATCGGAGGCGGCGGACGGTGTATACGGTCAGTCCTGGATGCGCTCAGGGATAAGCGCAGGAGTGCAAAGCCGGTGATATGCGCGGCCGCAATTACACTTGAGACGCTGCATGAGGTCAGACATTCGCTGGATGAATACGGTTATGCGGCACAGGTCGTACAGGTGGCGGTGACGGACGTTGTGGAGCGGGGAGATGTTCACATGATGAACGCGCAGAACCCGGTGTTCCTGATCACGGGAAGACAGTGAGGCCGGATAGCTGCCGTACGTCATATTTGAGGGCAAAAGGTACTTTTGACCTGATATTGTGGTTTTGTGATTATTGTATCGAAACACTCACGAGGTAATATGCAATGAATGATATTCTATGCAGACAGATAGCGCTGGATTACTGCTGCGCGCCTGAAGAGGTTATGGACAGTGACAATCATTTTACCGGGCATAAGTTTCTCGAGGGAAGGCGCAGATACGAAGAGCGCGGAAGATGCTTCTTAAAGATTGCCGGCATCAACGGAAAGCTTCTGTTCTGCGGAGATCCTCAGATCCTGGAATGGTGCCGCTCAGAATACCGGGAAACGGGATCCGAGTGGTTCTTTGAGGCGAAGAATATGCGAAGAATCAATGACAGGCTCCATCGGGACGGGTATCAGATCGAAATGATTCATCCGTTCTATATCACTGACCGTATCACAGAGGCGGATACCGGAGAGTACGATATCCTGTGGTATGAGGGGGCGGACATAGAGCAGTTCAGAGGCGACGCAAGATTCAATAAGGCATATACCTTCGACACGGGGGCGCCGGACATGCTCGGAGTCGGGGCTGCCAGGGACGGACAAATCCTCGGTATGGCGGGCGCAAGCTGCGACAGCCCGGCTATGTGGCAGATCGGCATCAACGTCAATCCTGACAGCCGCAAGAGAGGCATCGGCACTCTACTTGTTACGCTTCTGAAAAATGAGCTTATCAAAAAAGGTATCCTTCCCTTTTACGGAACGTCGGTGTCTCATATCGGATCCCAGAAGGTCGCCCTCGGTTCAGGCTTCAGGCCGGCGTGGATTGAGCTGAGCACTTCCGCCGCCAGCGGCAGATTATGACAGACAGGGTGAGAGCCGGGCGGCTTATGATAAGCGCCGCCGGAAGCGGCAGCGGTAAGAGCGTAATAACCATGGGGATTCTGCAGGCGCTTAAGGACAGAGGGGTACGGCTTCAGAGCTTTAAATGCGGGCCTGATTATATCGATCCGGCGTTTCACGCAAGAGTGCTGGGCACTGCCTGCAGGAACCTTGATACATATCTGATGGGCGATAAGGAAGTCCTCGATGAGGTTTCAGACGCGGAGAACTCCGGCCTTCTGGCAGTCGCAGAAGGAGCGATGGGGCTGTATGACGGACTCGGGGGCAGTCTTAAGCACAGTGCCTACAGCACAGCGGCTCTGTGCGGCATGCAGGTTATAGCGGTTGTTGACGCGGACGGAAGAGAACGTCCTGAGCTTCAGCTGGAAAGGCTGCTTGACAAAGATGAACTGGGGCTGATCAGCGCGGTGCTGGTCAACCGCTGCGGCAGCGCAGAGTATCCGCATATTAAGAAGCTGCTTGAGACTGTGATATCCGGCCGTCAGGAGCCTGATGGAAGCAAAGGATACGGAATAACACTCTGCGGTTATCTGCCGGTTATGGACGAGGCTGTATTTCCGTCAAGGCATCTCGGCCTTGTCGGGGCGGCCGAAGCGGCGAACTTCGCGCTGAGAGTGAAGAAGATAGCGGCGGCGATGGAGAAAAACGGCTGCGTCGACGCGGTGCTGGCCGCTGTCATGAATGATCCCGTTGTGTATAATCATGTCATCCCCGATTCTGCCGGAGCTTTCGCTGCGCAGCGGGCAGCTGCGGGGGAGCATGCCTGTGTCAGACCTGCGCCGTATGAGCCATGTGTATCTGCAGTACATGCTGAGCGTAATGGGAACAAGGTATTGTGCCGGATAGCGGTTGCAAGAGATGAGGCGTTCCTGTTCACCTATCATAGAGCCCTCGGGAACCTTCAGAGGGCAGGCGCGCAGCTGTGTTTCTTCTCACCGATTCACGCCGGCTGTCTTCCCGAAGATTCAGATGGCCTCTATCTTCCCGGGGGATATCCTGAGCTGTACGCTCCAATGCTCGAGAAAAATGAGCGGATGAGAAACGCTGTTAAGGAAGCCGTTTTCAGCGGGATGCCGACGGTGGCTGAATGCGGAGGCTTTATGTATCTTGGCGAGGTATTGTATGACTCTGACGGAAAGCCATACAGGATGGCAGGCGCACTTCCGGGAAGGGCGAAGAGGCAGAGCGCTCTGGTGCGCTTCGGCTATCTGGAACTTACGCAGGAGACAGGCAGCAGCCTGCTCTTCAAAGAGGGCGATACAATGCACGCGCATGAATTCCACTACTGGGACTCTACTCATAACGGAGATGCCTTGCTTGCGGAGAAGAGGCCGAAGAATCTGACCTGGAGATGCGGATATACAGGCGAGAACCTGTACGCGGCGTTCCCGCATATATACCTGAACGCGGAGATGGCAGAGAGGTTTGTCAGCTCCTGCAGAAAGTACAGAGACCGGAACCGGCAGGGGGCTGCAGCATCCGCGGAGGCTTTCAGAAGAATCTGAAGCAGAATGGATAAAACGGGGAGATGGACATGGCTGGGAGCATTATGATACAGGGTACGATGTCTAATGTCGGCAAGAGCCTTCTGTGTGCGGCTCTGTGCCGCGTTCTCAGGCAGGACGGATACAGCTGCGCCCCGTTCAAGAGCCAGAATATGGCCCTGAACTCCGGAGTGACATGGGACGGTCTTGAGATGGGAAGAGCGCAGATACTTCAGGCTGCGGCTGCAGGGGCCGAGCCTGACGTGCGCATGAATCCGATTCTGCTCAAGCCGTCATCCGACACCGGATCGCAGGTGATAATCAATGGGAAGGCTGCCGGACAGTACAGTGCCAGAGAGTATTTCACACAGAGAAAGAGGCTGATCCCTGTGATACTTGAGGCGTACGAAAGCCTTGCGCGGGAGCATGACGTCATCGTCATCGAAGGCGCCGGAAGCCCGGCCGAAATCAACCTGAAGAAGGACGACATCGTGAATATGGGGCTGGCCGAGCTTGTTGACGCCCCGGTACTGCTCGCCGGCGACATCGATCCGGGAGGCGTGTTCGCTCAGCTGTACGGGACAGTGATGCTGCTTGAGGAGAGGGAACGAAGCAGGATCAAAGGGCTTATCATCAATAAATTCAGAGGCGATGTCTCGCTTCTCGGACCCGGTATCGTAATGCTCGAGGAGAGGCTGGGAATACCTGTGACAGGTGTCATTCCGTGGATGAATCTGAAGCTTGACGATGAGGATTCGATGGCGCTTGACAGGAAGATAAGAAGACATGACAGACCGGTTGACATAGCTGTCATCCGCTTTCCGAGGATCTCAAACTTCACGGACTTGGACGCGCTTGACTCTCATCCGCTGCTCGGTGTGCGCTATGTGTCAGGGGAGGATGAATTCGGCGAGCCTGATATGGTTATTCTTCCTGGTACAAAGAGTACACTGCAGGATCTGAGATGGCTCAGGGAATGCGGGATCGCGGAGAGGATTCTGGACGCTGCCTCGGAAGGAAGGTATATTCTTGGAATATGCGGCGGCTACCAGATGCTGGGCGCATCGCTCAGCGATCCGGACGGGACAGAGGGTATGGGACCGGTTTTGAATGAGAGAGGGCTTGGACTTCTCCCGGTAACAACGCTCTTCAGAGCGGATAAGACTCTCCGCAGAGTGCAGGGAGAGATACGGGAAGGATATCTCGCGGGCTCCCATGTGAACGGATATGAGATCCATAATGGAATAACCGTGGCGCAGGAGCTGAGTGAAGCAGGAGACACTGACAGAGAGTGGGGAAGTGCTGATTGCGGGACTGATCTTCGTGACATGGCTGGTGTGATACATGTCTGTGCGCGGGGCAGCATCTGCGGAACCTATCTGCACGGACTGTTTGACAGCGGGGAGGCGGCGGACGCTCTCGCGAAGAGGCTGGCCGCGAAGAAAGGGCTGCCTGAGCCATCATTCATAAGTCCTGACAGAAAACTTGAGCTTGAGCGGCAGCTTGACACTCTTGCCGAGGTGTTCCGAGGTCATATGGACATGGAGAGAATCTACAGGATAATTGAGAGGCGGCAGTAACACTTCATGCTCCTTTTCGTCTGCAGGAATCCATGAGCGCACGTCTGTGCCGTCGAATACTCCTGAGCGGACGCATATAGCGCACATCTGTGATGTCAAATACTCCTGAGCGGGTCATTACTGCTTGTGAGGTGAAGGATATGGCAAATAAAGATATTGACAGATCATACAGGTTCCGCCCGGAAGATGGCCGCGGGAAGCAGATGATCAGAGATCCGGCCATGATCGAGGCTGAGAGTATGAGGCGGATCACGGAGGAGCTCAATGGAACCGGAACTCACTGGCATGAGCCCGAGCTGTCGGTCGTCCGGCGTGTGATTCACACGACAGCAGACTTTGACTTTGCCCGCAGCATGTTTTTTTCGGAGGGTGCGGTCCGTGCCGGACGTGAAGCCCTTCGCCGCGGAAAAAGCATCGTAACGGATACCAATATGGCACTCGCCGGAATCAGCCGTCCGTCCATGGACAGGTATAAAAATGAAGCGGTGTGCTTCATGGCGGATCCGAAGACAGCGCAAGCTGCCCGCGCACAGGGCAGCACACGCGCATGGGCGGCCATGGGATATGCCGCGGAGCATTTCCCCGGTGCTGTGTACGTGGTCGGAAATGCACCGACCGCCCTTATCAGGCTTGAGGAGCTGATACGTTCCGGGTCTTTCCTGCCTTCACTGATCATCGCGGTCCCGGTCGGGTTTGTTAATGTAGTGGAGAGCAAGGAGCGTATACGCTCGGCCTGCCTTGACAGGAACATCCCGATAATCGCCGCGATGGGCCGAAAGGGCGGCAGTACGGTGGCGGCGGCAATTGTGAACGCGCTGTTTTATGGGATTAATGCACATTGCAAATAAAAGCCGGAATTGATATGATGATATATGCTGCGAGGCGCGGAGCACACATATTCCACTTGGCGAGTTTACGAGCCTTAGTGGAATAGCGTACAACGTAATCCGTAATCGACTTTTGTCGGATTAATAATACAATGACATAAGGGCCGTGAGCCCTTAAGCCTAAGATATGTTAAAAAGCAGGGAAAAGTATGGGACAGGAAGCAGAAGAGAGAGTAGCCAACGAGGCTGAGTCAAACGTCCAGCCGCCGCAGGGGCAGCCGAACCCGGAGCTGCAGCAGAGCCAGCCGCCGCAGGGGCAGCCGAGCCC
>DFHY01000028.1:55652-61353 GCA_002371345.1 Lachnospiraceae bacterium UBA3711 | reverse complement strand
GCCCGGAGCCGCCGCAGGGGCAGCCTGTGAAGAAACCTTTGAGAATATCGTCTCCGGAGCAGGTCGACGATTATATCAGGGTAACCACGCCGGGTATGTGGCTTCTTGTAGTGGCGATGGTGGTGCTGCTGTGTGCGGGCGTTATCTGGGCTTACGCGTCCAGAGTTGAGATTGAGACGACCAAAGCGAACGGGCAGGTTCAGACAGAACATGTCGCGCCTGCATCGTTCCTGACTGACGGGAATATAGGTAATTAACACAGATGGGAATGTGGAAGAGTAAGAAGTACGCCGTGGAGCCGGTTACCGGCCGAAGGGTGGCCAAGGTTCCCGTAATTATGCAGCTTGAAGCGCTTGAGTGCGGAGCTGCCTGCCTGGATATGATTCTGGCGTATTACGGGAAGTGGATCCCTCTTGAGAAGGTGCGGAAGGACTGCGGAGTATCGAGAGACGGTTCAAACGCGAACTATATCCGCCGCGCGGCAATTAACTACGGACTGAACGCGGACGGATACAAGGTGGAGGCCTCCTATCTTGAGAAGGAGGGAATCTTTCCGTGCATACTGTTCTGGAATTTTAACCACTTCGTGGTACTGGATGGCTTCCGGAAGGGGAGAGCGGTGCTCAATGATCCTGCCAGAGGCCATGTTGAGGTTTCGAAAGAGGAATTTGAGAGCAGCTTCTCCGGGATTATGATCGAGATGTCCCCGGGAGAGAATTTTGTGCCCGAGGGGAGCCCGAAGAGCATCATGGGCTTTGTCCGCAGGAAGATGAGAGGGCTCGGACCGTCATTTTTGTTCGCGGTGATTCTGTCCGCTGTCACCGCGCTGGTCGGTATGGTTAATCCCGCCGTCCAGAGAGTATTTCTGGACTGGCTGCTCCCCGGGAAGAAGCCGGAATGGGTCATGCCTTTTATGTTCATTACCGCATCGCTCGCTGTGATACAGATGGCAGCGGCTGTGGTTGACAGGATCTTCTCCCTGAGGATGGAGGGGAAGCTGGCTGTAACATCAAACAGTGAATATATGTGGCACGTACTCCGCCTGCCTGTAGAGTTCTTCTCGCAAAGGCAGACCGGGGACATAGCGATGCGCAAGAAGACAAACGCATCGATCGCGTCGACGATGATCAATACGTTCACGCCTCTGATCCTTAATGTGGGGATGATGTTCTTCTACCTGTTTGTCATGATCCGCTACAACTGGATTCTGTCGATGATCGGCGTGGCGTCCATACTGGTCAACAGCATGCTGTCCAAGTATATTTCCAACAAGAAGATCAACATTTCCAGAGTCATGCTGCGTGACGCGGCTAAGCTGCAGTCTGCCACGGTCTCAGGAATCGAGATGATCGAGACTATCAAGGCCAGCGGCGTCGAGGATGAGTTCTTCAGCAAATGGGCCGGATATCAGGCGTCGGTAAACCGTCAGGAGATGACAAGCCAGAATATCACCCAGTATTACGGACTGCTTCTTGGGTTCGTAACCCAGCTGACGAATGATATTATCCTTGCCCTCGGCCTCCTCTTCACGATGTCCGGCAGCTTCTCCGTCGGTATGCTGTTCGGCTTCCAGACACTTCTGTCGAACTTTACCGCGCCTGTTACGGAGCTCACCTCTGCCCGCGACCTCATCCGTGAGATGCGCACTGATATGGAGCGCATCGAGGATGTTCTTGAGTATAAGACCGACGTGCAGCCTGAATCACTGAGCCTGAATGAGGATATCAGCTACACGAAGCTCAGCGGCAGGGTTGAGATGAAGAATGTGACCTTCGGGTATTCTCCGCTTGCGAAGCCTCTTATCGAGAACTTCAGCCTCACCGTAGAGCCGGGACAGAAGATCGCCTTCGTCGGCGCGTCAGGCTGCGGCAAGTCAACGCTCGCGAAGCTGCTTACCGGCCTGTACAAGCCCTGGAGCGGAGAGATTCTGTTTGACGGGAAGAGGCTTGAGGATATAGACAGGAATCTGTTCACAGGATCCGTAGCAAAGGTTGATCAGGAGGTAACCCTGTTCGAGGACACGATCGCCCAGAACATCAAGATGTGGGATAACTCCATAGAAAACTTCGAGGTGATCCTCGCCGCACGTGATGCCAGCATCCACTCCGACATCATTGAGAGGGACGGCGGCTACAATTACGTGCTGCGCGAGAACGGTAAGGATCTGTCCGGCGGACAGAGGCAGAGGCTTGAGATTGCGAGAGTGCTCGCGCAGGATCCGACGGTCCTGATTATGGATGAGGCGACGAGCGCGCTGGATGCCAGAACTGAGGCAGAGGTAGTCCAGTCGGTGCATGAGAGAGGAATCACCTGTATAGTGGTGGCGCACAGACTTTCGACGATCCGTGACTGTGATGAGATCATAGTGATGGATCAGGGACATGTGGTCGAGCGCGGAACCCATGAAGAATTGTACAAAAAGGGCGGCCTCTACAAACAGCTGGTCACCAGCGAATAATACGGAAGGAGCGGCATCACTTTGGGATGGTTTGATGAGCAGATCAGGCTTCGGGTGAAGAATGACGATGATATTCTGTCCGACGCTTACGCCCGGATGGCAAATGCGGTCAGCGGGAACAAAAAAATAGAAGTGCTGTTTGAGTCCGACCGGGAGCTGGCTACAAGGGCTGTGGGAGAGATTCTGAAGTACTATCGCGTACATGCCAGGAAGATACCGGAGGGCATGGAGGACTCAAAAGATATCCTGGAGTATCTGCTGAGACCTTCAGGCATTCTGCACCGTCAGGTCCGCCTTACGGAGCATTGGTATAAGGACGCGAGCGGCGCGATGCTCGGAACCAGGAAGGACGGGTCTGTTGTCGCGCTGATTCCGGGAAAACTGAAGGGATATCTGATCGTCGATCCGGCAAACGGCAGCCGGGAGGACGTAAACGCGAAAACCGCAAAGACTCTCAGCGAGGACGCGCTGTGTTTCTACAAACCGTTTCCTCTTAAGAAGATACGGCTGCGCGAGGTTGTGGCGTATGTGATATCGCTGCTTCGTCCGAGAGATTATATCTGGATGTTCGCGCTGACCGGTGCTGTCACTCTGGTTCAGACTATGGGACCGGCAATCACGCGAAAGATATATGACGACAGTTTTCTGAAGGCGGGAAACAGAATGGTGCTTATCTGCATGGTTCTGGTTCTTCTGCTGTCGGAGATGTCCCGCCAGATGTTTGACCTGGTCAAGAGTATATTCGGGCAGAATATACAGAGTCAGCTTAATCTTCAGGTTGAGAGCGCGGCTATGATGAGGATACTGTCGCTGCCTATCTCATTTTTCTCGAGGTTTAACTCAGGTGAGCTTACAAGCAGGGTATCGGCGGTGACGACAGTCTGCTCGACGATATCATCGACATTCTTCTCAGTGATGCTGACGGCCATATTTTCCCTGGTTTATTTGTTCCAGATCTTCAATTACGCGCCGTCCCTGCTGGTGCCCGCTCTGGTTCTCACTCTGCTGACCGCAGGCCTGTCGCTTGCGACTGCGCTTCTGCAGATGGGCGTCACACAGAGAAGAATGGAGAATGACAGCAAGGAAACCGGCATGGTGCTCGCACTTCTCAACGGCATACCAAAGATCAAGGTAGCAGGTGCCGAGAAGAGGGCATTCGCGAAATGGGCCCAGATATACGCGCCGTCGGCGCAGCTGGCATATAATCCGCCTTTCCTTATCAAGATGAGCGCGCCTCTGTCGCAGATGATAACCCTTATCGGAACGGTGGTGATGTACTATCTGGCGCTTAAGGGCGGGGTGTCTGCAGCGGATTACGTTGCTTTCAACGCTGCGTACGCGCTTGTGTCGGGAGCATTTACCGGGCTTGTAGGCGTCGCCGCGGCGGTTGCGGGTATAAAACCGTCCCTGAATATGGCTATGCCGCTGTTTGAAACAGCACCTGAGGAGCAGGAGGACAAGGAGGTGCTCGAGAACCTCGGCGGAAGCATAGAGATCAACAGGGTTTCGTTCCGGTATACCGATACCATGCCTTATGTGCTTAAGAATCTGTCCCTGAAGATAAAGAAAGGTGAATATGTCGCCATAGTAGGAAGGACCGGCTGCGGAAAGTCAACGCTGCTCAGGCTGCTCCTGGGATTCGAGAGTCCGGGAAAGGGCGGCATATACTATGACGGAAGGGATATCCAGATGCTTGATCTGAAGTCCCTGAGAAAAAAGATCGGAGTGGTTCTTCAGGCAGGAAACCTGTTCCAGGGCAATATATATTCAAACATATCGATATCAAACCCGTCCATGACTGTGGATGAGGCCTGGAAAGTCGCCGAGATGGTCGGAATGAAAGAGGACATCGAACGCATGCCGATGGGTATGAACACACTTATCCAGGAGGGCGGCGGAGGAATATCCGGAGGGCAGAAGCAGAGACTGATGATTGCCAGGGCTATCGCCGGAAAGCCGTCAATACTGATGTTTGATGAGGCGACCAGCGCGCTCGACAATATCACACAGAAGATTGTGTCCGACTCTCTCGATACCCTCAAGTGCACCAGGATCGTGATCGCTCACAGGCTGTCGACCATCCGCAACTGCGACAGGATCCTCATGATGGATGAAGGACGTATTGCGGAAGAGGGGACCTATGATGAGCTTATTGCCAAGGGCGGTCTCTTCGCGAAGCTGGTGGAGCGGCAGAGAGTGGATATCTGACGCGGAAGATTAATGATGGAATTCAAACAGTTAAAAACATTTGTAGAGGTCGTGCGCACGGGAAGCTTTACCGACGCGTCGCAGAACCTGTTTCTGTCACAGCCGACGGTGAGCCAGCACATAAGGCAGCTTGAGGAGGAACTTGGGACCAGACTGGTAATGAGGACTACACGCCGGATAGAGATTACTGCCTCGGGCATGCGGCTGTACACATACGCTGAGGATATACTTGCTCTAAGGGATAAGATGGTGGCGAACTGCTCGGGGATGGGTCACAGCATCCTGTCTATCAGCGCTTCCACTATCCCGTCGGCCTATATCCTTCCTTCCGTGCTGAAGCTGTTCGGCAGGGAACACCCGGAGGTATACTTCTCTATACACCAGAGCGACAGCGCCGGAGCCGAGAGAGGGGTTCTGGACGGACTGTATGATCTCGGACTGACAGGCAGAGAGCCTGAGTCGGAGGAACTTGAGGCAAGGGTGCTGTGTACGGACGAGATGGTGCTGATAACTCCGGTCAGTCCGTTCTTCCTTGAAATGAAAGAGAGAGGAGCGAAGGTTTCGGAGCTTCTGGATCAGCCGATCATTCTCAGGGAGGACGGGAGCGGAAGCCTCAAGGCGGCTGATCAGTACATGGCGGCTGAGAATATCGATGAGGACATGCTTCATGTCGTAGCCAGGATCAATGATCAGGAGGCCATTAAAAAGATGGTTTCTGAAGGCCTTGGGATATCGTTCATCTCGTCAAGGGCTGCCGAGGAGTTTGTACAGGCAAAGCGCGTGCTGCGTTTTGAACTGCCTGAGGGCTGCGCTGAACGGAAGTTTTATATCATTCAGAGAAAGAGCGACATTCCGGGAGAACTCCGCAGGGAATTTGTCAGGTTCCTGCGCGCGAACTGTTCATGACAGGCAGCTGTTTACCGGCCTCCACAGTAAAAAGATGGTGAACAGCCGGGATCCGTCCGACACGCAGGCTTGTCGTCCTGAATAATGACTGTATACAGGGGGCTGGATAGCTGCAAATTATTATACACA
>DFHY01000028.1:37454-55603 GCA_002371345.1 Lachnospiraceae bacterium UBA3711 | reverse complement strand
ATTATTATACACAGACGCCGGGAATCTTGCGGCGTCTTTTTTTCTGTGCTATACTGACTTGTCTCATATAAACTTAGGGGGAGTCTGTTCGTGAGTAATAAGAAGAGAGGCAGGTGGGCGCTGGAGGTGCCTCTGAAGTGGTTTCTGCTGCTTCATCTGAGCCTTGTTATTAATTCGCTTGCCGGTACAGCGTCGAAGCTTGCCGGCAGGCATGAGTTTATGTCAGCCGGATTCATATTCTGGTATGGAGTTATGCTTGCCATTACTATGGCGTTTGCTGTCGCGTGGCAGCAGATACTCAAACACATGTCGCTGACATTCGCGTTCACGAACAAGCCGATCACCATCATATGGGGACTGATCTGGGGCGTGACGATCTTCCATGAGACGCTGAGCTGGAAGATGATACTTGGCTCTGCCGTTATTCTGATCGGAATAATGGTCGGCGTATCTGATACGGCGGATACGTCAGGGGAAGAGACTGCATCAGAAGATCTTAAGCATCAGGCATCCGGAGACGCGGATCCGGGCAGGGAGGCGATGTCATGAGGGCGCAGCTTCTGGCCGGAGGTTTTTCCATGTTCCGGGGACTGGAGAAGTATATAATCGTGTGGATAGTGTCTGTGCTGATCTCATCAATCGCACAGGTAATGCTGAAAGCCGAGGCGAACAGGAAGCATGACAGCAGGCTGAAGGAATACCTGAATCCGATGGTAATAGCGGCATATGCTATTTTCTTCCTGTCAACTTTTCTGACGATGTATGCACTCAAGTATGTACCGCTGACCTACTCACCGGTCATTGAGCCTTTGAGCTATATTTTTGTGCCTGTGATAGGGGTCCTGGTCCTGAAAGAGAAGATATCGAAGAGAAGAATCCTCGGTATCGCGATTATGTTTGCGGGCATCGTGATATTTTCCATGTGAAAGAAGGAAGCAGTATGATTGATTTTAACAGACCACCGGTGCTTGGCACTGAGATGGAATTTTTTAAAAATGCGCTTGAGAGCGGAAAACTGTGCGGGGACGGGCCATTTACGAAGCAAGCCTCCGAATGGTTCAAGAACCGGTTCGATGTGAAGCACTGTTATCTGACGACCTCATGCACATCCGCTCTCGAGATGGCGAGCTGGCTGTGTGATCTTGAAGAGGGAGACGAGGTTATCATGCCCTCGTATACCTTTGTGTCGACAGCGGACGCCTTCGTACTGAGAGGCGCTAAGATTGTCTTTGTAGACATTGATCCGAAGACGATGAATATAGATCCTGACAAGATCGAGGACGCCGTCACCGACAGAACAAGGGTCATATGTCCGGTTCACTACGCCGGAGTTGCCTGTGACATGGATGCTATACTGAGCATAGCCCGTAAACACGGACTGAAAGTAGTGGAGGACGCGGCGCAGGGAGTAAATGCCTATTATAAGGGGAAAGCTCTCGGCACGATCGGCGATTTCGGCTGCTACAGCTTCCATGAGACGAAGAATTATTCCATGGGAGAGGGCGGAGCGCTGCTGTTCAACGATGATTCATATCAGGACAAGGCTGAGATCGTAAGAGAGAAGGGAACCGACCGCAGCAAGTTTTTCCGCGGGCAGATCGACAAGTACAGCTGGGTCGGATATGGATCATCCTACCTGCCGAGCGAGCTTAATGTGGCGTATATGTGCGCCCAGCTGGAGCAGTTTGATGTCATCAATGAAAGACGTCTTGAGATCTGGAATTACTATAACGAGACTCTGAGGCCGCTTGCCGAGGCGGGGCTTATCGAACAGCCGTATGTTCCTGACTATGCCACGCACAATGCCCATATGTACTATATCAAGGCGAAGGATCTTGAAGCGAGGACCGGGCTGATCAGGTATCTGAGGGAGCAGGGGGTATTGTCCGTGTTCCACTACATCCCGCTTCATTCATCCAAGGCCGGAGTTAAGTTCGGGCGTTTTCACGGAGAGGATATTTACACTACCAGGGAGTCAGAGCGGCTGATGCGCCTTCCGCTGTTTTACAACCTGACGGACGCGGAGATGGAGCATGTATCCCGCAGCATTCTGAATTACCCCGGCTGGACCTGATATGGGCAGATCACTGCTAAAAAAACTCAGACCTTATTACGTAAGGAAGGCTTTCCGGTACCTCAGACATTATGGACCGAAGGACTTCCTGATTCGTGTGCGTGAGAGACTTGCGCCGGAGGATGTTCCGTACGGCCCCTGGTATGAAGCGCACAAGGCCGGAGCGGAATCTCTTGCGGCTATGCGCGATGAGTATCTCGCCGCATACAGCGGCCCCGGGGCTGGCAGGAGCCCGGATTCACCGCTGTTTTCGGTTGTGGTTCCCGCGTATAACACTCCGGAGATATACCTGAGGCAGCTGCTTGACAGTGTGCTGAACCAGGCGTTCGGCGACCTGGAGCTTGTGATCGCAAACGCAAGCTGCCTGAATGAAGCGATGGGGCGTGTCCTTGACGAGTATTCAGAAAGGGACAGCCGTCTTGTCGTGGTTCCGCTTGACAGGAACCTGGGGATAGCAGGGAACACAAACGCGGCAATAGAAGCGTCTCACGGCAGATATATATGCTTTATGGATCATGACGACCTGATAGCTCCGGACGCCCTGTACGAGGCGTGGAAGCTGATCAGATCGAATGATGTCGATCTTATATACACGGACGAGGACAAGATCCGCGATGACGGGAGCGGCGCCCTGGAGCATTTTCAGCCTCACTTCAAACCCGGATTCAACCTGGACCTGCTCAGATCCAATAACTATATATGCCACTTCCTGATGGTCCGCAGGAGCCTGATCGAGTCTGCCGGAGGGTTGAGAGAGGACTTTGACGGAGCACAGGACTATGAGTTCATCCTCAGGCTTATAGATCAGATACCTTATGACAGGATCGCGAGGATCCCAAAGGTGCTCTATCACTGGAGAACACATGAGTCATCGACCGCCGACAATCCTGACAGCAAGCAGTATGCATATGAATCAGGAAGAAGGGCGCTTGAGGAGCACCTGGCAAGGCAGGCCCTGCCAGGGGAGATCAGCCAGACCAAGGATCACGGATTCTACCGTATCAGGTATCCGGTACAGGGCAGACCGAAGGTTTCGATCATCATACCGAACCGTGAATCGCGCCATATGCTTGAGCGCTGCATCGACTCCATAGAAGCGCACACTCAGTATGGCAATTACGAAGTGATAGTTGTTGAGAATCAGTCCTCATCAGGTGATATTCTGGATTATTACAGAACGCTGCGTGACGCGGGGAGGGCGCGTGTGGTCCGCTGGAAGGCGAAGGGCTCATCCCCTGCATTCAATTTCTCCGCTATAAACAATTACGGCGTGAGGCTTTCTGACGGCGATTATCTGGTGTTCATGAACAATGATATCGAAGTCAGGGACGGCTGGCTGGAGGAGCTTGTCGGCGTATGTTCAAGACCGGACGTCGGCGTTGCGGGAGCCAGGCTGTTCTTCCCGGACGGAAGGATCCAGTCAGCGGGCATAGTGGTAGGGATCGGCGGAATTGCCGGAAGCCTGTTCACAGGGATGAACGGGTCATTTTCAGGATATATGCACAAGGCGTCGATCATGCAGGATCTGAGCGCGGTAACTGCCGCTCTGATGATTGTGAAGCGCGGCGCGTTCCTGCAGGCCGGAGGCTTCGATGAAGATCTCGCGGTCGCTTTCAATGACGTCGATCTGTGCCTGAAGCTTCGAAGAGCCGGCTGGCTGACAGTATATGATCCGTTTGCCTGCGCGGTACACCATGAGTCCGCGAGCCGCGGGGATGAATACACTAAGGATAAGGCTGAGCGATACAGGAGAGAAGCGGCTCTCATGAAACAGAAATGGCCTGAGTATTATGAGCAGGGGGATCCTTACTACAATCCGAATCTTTCTCTTGAGCGATGGGACTACGCACTGAAGCCATGAAGAGTATTACTATTGTGATTCCGAATTACAACGGAATGCGTTATCTTGAGGGATGCCTGAACAGCCTTGCGTGGCAGAGCGACCGGGACTTTGAGATCGTGATGATAGATAACGCGTCAACGGACGGCAGTGTCGGCTGGGTGCGGAGGCACTATCCTGACGTACGCATCCGGGCATATCACCGCAATACGGGATTCTGCCGCGCGGTCAATGCCGGTATCTCGATGAGCCGCGGTAAGTATGTCCTGCTTCTCAACAATGATGTCGTGTGTGACCCGGAGATGGTTTCCTCTCTTCGCAGCGCGATGGACAGCAGACCGCAGGCATTTTCCTGCTGCGCGAAGCTCCTGCAGATGTCAGATCCGTCGAGGATCGACGACGCAGGAGACTTTCTCAGTATCTTCGGCTGGGCGATGGCCAGGGGAAAGGGGCTTGGCAGCGCCCTCTATACGAAAGAGGAAAAGGTCTTCGCGTGCTGCGCGGCGGCCGCGATCTACCGCAGGAGCATGCTCGACGGGATCGGCTGGTTCGACGAGAGACATTTCGCGTATCTCGAGGATATGGATATCGGATACCGGGCGCTGAGGCACGGCTTTGAGAACTGGTATATACCGCAGGCAGTAGTGTATCATGCGGGATCCGCAACGAGTGGCAGCCGCTATAACTCCTTCAAGGCCAGGCTTTCAGGACGCAACAATATCTGGCTGATAAGGAAGAATATGCCTGCGCCGCAGATAGTTTTCAATCTCCCGCTCCTTGCGGCGGGCTTTATCGTGAAATGGGTTTATTACAGCAGGAAAGGGCTTGGAAGAGACTACGCTGAAGGTCTCGGGCAGGGCCTTGTCCTGGCCGGAGAGTTTGATCCCCCGGCAAAGGGTACTCCGGGGATATATCTGAAGCTTCAGCTTCAGCTGTACCGGGGGTTTTATGAACAGCTTTCCGGGTGGGTGAAGCATCATGATAAAGGATAATCAGAAACATCTTAACAGAGTCCACGTAGTGCTTGACGCGCTGATTATAGTGGTTTCATACCTGCTGGCATGGTGGATCCAGTTTACGTTCCTCGCGGATCCGAAGGCCGGCAAGCTTCCCATGCAGACATACCTGATGGCGCTTCTGTTCGTGGTGCCCGGTTATCTGCTGCTGTATGACGCGTTCCATCTGTACAAGCCCAAGCGTGTGTCGGGACGCATGCTGGAGGCGGGAAACCTGTTTCTGGCAAATATGGTCGGGCTGCTCGGTTTTATTTTCGTTCTGTTTATTATAAAGGAAAGCGACTTCTCAAGAGGCCTGATTTTCATCTTCACTCTGATCAATTTTCTTCTGACACTGTGTGAGAGGAACTTCATCCGCATAGTACTCAAGGATATACGGTCAAGGGGGATGAATCTCAAGCATATGATACTGGTCGGGTACTCAAGCGCGGCCGACGGGTACATCGACCGAATCTTCGCCAATCCGCAGTGGGGCTACCAGATCGACGGAATACTGGATGACAATTCCGATACAGGCCGTCATTATCACAATATTCCTGTTATCGGAAATATAGATGACATAGGGCGGATCCTTGACGAAAATGCCCTTGATGAGATTGCCATCACGCTGGGACTGAGCGAGTACAGCAAGCTCAAGAAGATTGTCGCGGCTTGCGAGAAGAGCGGAGTTCATACCCAGTTTGTGCCGGACTATACGGATATCATTCCGTCCCGGCCATATACGGAGGACCTGCTGGGACTTCCGGTAATCAACATCAGGTATGTCCCGCTGTCGGATACTTTCAACGCGCTGATCAAGCGTCTTATGGATATTATCGGATCTCTGCTTGCCATCGTGCTGTTTTCGCCCGTCATGCTGATTACGGCAATCGCGATCAAGCGAAGCAGCCCGGGGCCGCTGATATTCAGCCAGGAGAGAGTAGGGCTTCACAACAGGCCGTTCAGGATGTACAAGTTCCGCTCCATGAGGGTGCAGACTGATGACGAAGAGCGCCAGGGGTGGACGATGAAGAACGATCCCCGTGTGACGAAGGTCGGCAAGGTGATCCGGAAAACATCAATAGATGAGCTTCCGCAGCTGTTCAATGTGCTCAAGGGCAATATGAGCCTTATAGGACCCCGCCCGGAGCGTCCGCAGTACGTGGAGAAGTTCCGTGAGGAGATTCCGCGCTACATGGTCAAGCATCAGGTCAGGCCCGGAATGACCGGGTGGGCCCAGGTGAACGGTTACCGCGGGAATACTTCTATACGAAAGAGAATTGAATACGATATCTACTATATTGAGAACTGGTCAGTCGCATTTGACATCAAGATCCTGGTACTTACGGTGTTCAAGGGATTCATCAACAGGAATGCGTACTGATTGATAAGGACTGTTATGGCATTTGGAAGAAAAGAGAAGAAGAATCCGTCCAGCAGATATTCGAGGATAGAGGAACCGTGGCTTGATGACGACGAGCTGTCAGAGAAAGACGCGGCATACGGCGACGTCCGGGAGAACGGATACGGCGTGAGGGACAGCTATTCAAGGCAGGCTTCCTACGGGCGTCCTGAAGGATACTACGGACAGGACAGTTATGCGCAGGATTACCGCCGGAATGATGACAGCCGGCATTCCGGAAGATATGAACGGTATGATGATTATGATGGGCGGTATGACGCGCGGGAAGGGCGCTATGCCGGCCAGGGCAGAGACTATGATAACGGATATGCCGGCCAGGGAAGAGGATACGATGGCGGATACGGCAATCCTGACGACCGGTATGACGGCGGATACGGCAATCCGAACGACCGGTACGACGGCGAATACGGCGGCTATGATGACGGTTACACATCCCGGGACGGGAGAAGTGACTACGATAATGGTTATGCTGCCAAAGACACCCGCCATGAACGGGGGATGAGACAGAACCAGGGCGGCCTGGCTGCTGGAGCGAAGAAAAAGGGGAAGACAGGATTCATAGTGAAGCTGATACTGCTCCTGATTGCGGCCGCGGCGCTAGTGCTGGTATGGAGAGTCTCAAGGATGAAGCATGTATCCCTGGGAGAGATTCTGACAAATGCCGGCGTTTCGTCGAAAGACGGGTATCGTGACTTTGTTATCTACGGCGTAGACTCCAGAGAGGGGAACCTGACAAAGGAAGCACATTCTGACACAATTATTCTGTGCAGCATGAACCAGAACACGAAAGAGATCAAGATGGTCAGCGTGTACCGTGACACTCTTCTGGACAACACGAACGGAGAGTATCACAAGGCGACGGAGTGCTATTATTACGGCGGTCCGTCCAGGTCGGTAAACATGCTGAACAAGAACCTGGATCTGAATCTTCAGGATTATATCACGGTAGACTTCAACGCGGTCATAAAGGCAGTCGACCTTGTCGGCGGTGTTGATGTGGACGTGACAGAGGAGGAGCTTCCCTATATAAACGGCTACCAGACGGAGAACGCTCAGGTGACAGGAGCGCAGATAACTCCGGTTGAGTCGGCCGGATATCAGCATCTGAACGGGATACAGGCACTTGCGTACTGCCGGATCCGTTATACTGAGGGATGGGACTACAGAAGAACCGAGCGTCAGAGGACAGTCCTCTCGCAGATCTTTTCACAGGCAAAGAGCCAGGGACCTGTCAAGATGGCGCAGATTGTCGACACCATGCTGCCGTATATCGCGACGAGCTTCTCAAGCACTGAGCTTCTGAATCTTGCCACTTCGATATCCGGGTATACGCTGGGAGATTCGACAGGATTCCCGTTTGAGCAGCAGGCCGCGAATGTTTTCGCAGGCGACTGTGTGGTTCCGGTAAACCTGGCGCAGAATGTATCGGAGCTGCACGCGTATATGTACCAGCAGACAGGATACACGCCGACGCAGACCGTTCAGGATATCTCAAACGAGATCGCGAATCTGACAGGAATATACTGATACAGGATTGTGGGAGCGCGAAGCGCGGAACACACATATTCCACTTGGCGAGTTTACGAGCCTTAGTGGAATAGCGTACAGCGTAATCCGTAATCGACTTTTGGCGGGTTAATCCTGATATGATGCGTGTAACAAATAAGGAGAACGTATGGATCAGGTGACGGTTTTGATTCCGACATGGAGGCCGGGAAGCTCATTTGGCACCCTTCTTAAGCGGCTGAGTCTTCAGACCCTTGCGCCTAAGAGGGTACTGATCCTGAATACGGCTGACGGAGAGAAGGATGACCAGGTCAGCGAAGCCGTTGATGCATGGAGAGACAGCTTTGAAGTCCTGTCTGTTTTCCATATCGACAAGAAAGACTTTGACCACGGAGGAACCAGACATCTTGGATTTACTTTCGCGGATACCGGGCTTGTCCTGTGCATGACGCAGGACGCTGTTCCGAGGGACAGAAGGCTGATAGAGAATCTCGCGCGCTGCTTCGACGATCCTGAGATCGGGGCAGCTTACGGCAGGCAGCTTGCGGGAAGAAACAGAACAGCGCGGGAGCGCTTCACCAGGCAGTTCAATTATCCTGACAAGAGCATGGTGAAGTCAAAGGACGACCTTGAGCGGATGGGGATCAAAACCTTTTTCTGCTCTGACGTGTGCGCAATGTGGCGAAGAGATGTATATTTTGAATTGGGGGGATTCGAGCACCCCGTGATTTTCAATGAGGATATGATTCTTGCCGGGCGGATGATTGAGAGAGGCTGGAAGATTGCATACGCCTCCGACGCGGAGGTATGGCATTCGCACAGCTACAGTCCCGTCAGGCAGCTGAGGCGGAATTTCGACCTGGGAGTGTCACAGGCTCAGCATCCGGAGCTGTTTGCCGGGTATCCGTCGGAGGGCGAGGGAATGCGCCTTGTAAAACAATGCGCGGTGTATCTTGCCCGTTCCGGACATGCTTCGGAACTTCCCGGGCTTATCGCTGACAGTGCCTGCAAATATATTGGATATCGTCTCGGAAAGAGATACCGGAACCTGCCGCGCAGAGTGATACTTGCGCTGACTGACAATCCGTCATATTGGAACCATTTGTGATTCCACACATTTTACACAACCATATGATATAAAAGACTGCCGGTTTGAGCTTTGCGCTCTGTCCAGCTTGATTGAGATCGGGGGTAAAAGAGATGGCGAAATGGAATCCTTTTGAAAAGCATATATTGAGGGCCGATCCGGATGAGTTTTCTTCCGGAGACGGCGAGTACGGTACTGTACATGACGCGGAGAACCGGCAGGATATGAATCCGGCCAACGCGGCGCCTTCTCAGGAACTGAACGGCGGAGGAACAGTGCCGTCCCCCGAAGCGGCAGCGGATAATGGAGATGCTCAGACCCCTGCATCCGGCGATGCTCAGGACATGCGGACTCAGGCTCCGGATAATACCGCGGATGTCCGGATCCCATATCCGGACAATGGCGGCGATGCCGAGGCTCCGCCTTCGGACCAGAATGCAGCTGTGCCCGGCAGCACCATGAGTGAAGGGCAGCCAACAGGAAGCGATGCCGCCGGCAGCAGCCATATGCCGGACCAGGCCGCCCCGGCATATGGAGAGGCCCCGGGACTGGGAACTCCGGCATATGGAGATACGCCCGGACAGGGCGCTCCGGGCAGCGATGCCGCCTCCGGCACAGCATTCTCAGGACAGAACTCCTATGCCGGAACACAGGATAGTGGTACGGCGGCTCATTTTTCATCCGGACATGATTTTGACGATGATGAGCCTAAGTTCGATACACAGACGGGAGAGAGGCTTGACAAGCCGAAGAAGAAGCTTCCTGCAATGATCCTCACCGTTGTGGTCAGCATTTTCGCGATCTGCGCATTTATCTTTTCCTTAAGGCTTGGCGGATCTGTGTCAGACAAGAAGGCCGAGGAAAATGAGCCGGAAGAGACGGAGACTCATCTTGCGATCGCAGTGCTTTCATCTGAGGCTGAGACTGAAAAAGAGAGTGAGACGGATGCTGAGACGCAGTCTCATCAGACTGAAACAGGAGCTGCCATCGCCTCAGGAACGCAGCATGAGACAGAGACAGAAGCCGCCGGTAAGAATCGGACCGGGAGCGGCGCGGATGTACAGTCCGCAGACCATGCCGGCTCTCAGAACGGTGTGAATGCACATTCCAAAGCACATGCTGAATCGGAAACAGGGACGGAAACTGAGACTGAGACGGAGACAGAATATACAGACAGTGTGCCGCAGTTCAGGACAGAGGGAATTACAGTGAGCGCTTCCCTTGATGTGGCGGATCTTGTAGAGGAGGCTATGCCGGGAGTTGTGTCCGTAACAGCCACCAACGTTCAGACTGTGAGGGATTTCTTCTACGGACTTAAGGAGATAAAACAGACGGACGCCGGGAGCGGGATCATCGCCGGCAGGGATGACAGCTTCATGTATATCGTGACAGACGGAAGCATCGTATCCGGCGCGCAGGATGTGACTGTCGGCTTCTGTGTGAAGAAGGAGTTCACCAAAGAGCTTACGGATGACGATACTGTCGCGTCCGCCGAGGTGATCGGAGTTGACGGGGACAGTATGCTCGCTGTTATTAAGGTGCCGCTTGATAAGATCAACGGGACTGTTCTTCCGATGTTAAAAACGGCGGTGCTTGGAGATTCTGATAAACTACGGGTAGGTCAGCGCGTGATAGCGATCGGGAACGCGATGGGACACGGGCTGTCTGTTACTCAGGGCATCGTATCCGCTGTGAACAGGCAGATGAGATACGGCTCATCGGTTCACAATTTCATCCAGACAGACGCTTCGATCAATTACGGCAATTACGGCGGCGCCCTCCTGAATGAGGCGGGAGAAGTGATCGGCATCAATGCCGGGAAGATAAGTGACAATGCGAGCGAGGGAATGGGATTCGCCTTCCCGGTCAACGATGTCAGAAAGGCGGTCGGCAGCCTGCTTCCGGGAGGAGACGGCCGTCCGGCTGAGACTGAAGCGGAAGACGCGAAACCGGAGACGGAACAGGCGAAGACTCCTGAGGACAAGGAGGAGAAGGAGCTTCTGACGCTGGCGCTTGCCCAGGACGAGAGCGAGACCGGTGAACCTGATATGGAAAAAACCGGTGATGACGGGACCGGCAGCTCTGAGACAGAGAAAGCCGGAACTAAGGAGCAGGATACCGGGACAACCGGGACAGAGAAAGCCGCGGCGCAGGAGTCCGGTGCCGGAGAGCAGAGTGAAGCGTCCGCGCCGCAGGGACAGCTGGGCGTGCATGTAGGTGAGTTCTCGAAGGAAGATCAGATCATCTACCGCATCCCGAAGGGCGCTGTCATCGCGGATGTGACAGCCGGATCCGGAGCGCAGCAGGCAGGGCTGGCCTCCGGGGACCTGATCACCGCGATCAACGAAGAAGAGATTGCCTCCGTTGACGAGCTTAAGGCAGCCCTATCGGGCCTTAAGGCCGGAGACAGGGTCAAGGTTTCATTTGTGAGGCCGGATGAGGACAATGCATACAGGGACGACAATGTTACGAGCGTGATGGTCACGCTCCAGTGAATGGCAGGATCAGTCATCTGCCGCGGGAGATACATGGACGATATTAAGAAGACCGGCAATGATTATGACGGGGATACTAAAGACAACAGGGACGACAATGACGACAGCTACGAGAAGGTGTGCTTTATGTGCCGCCGCACCGAGAGTCAGGCCGGGAAGATGATCAATCTTCCGGGCGGGATACAGGTGTGTTCGGACTGCATGCAGAAGTCCTTTGACGCGATGGATAATCCTGAGATCAGGAACATGCTGAACCTTCAGAACTTTACCGGTATGAAGGGCTTTCCTGATATGGGGATGTTTGACATTGATTACATCAGGGAGAGGATGCAGCCGCCGAAGGGCGTGAAGAAGCCGAAAGAAGACAAAAAGGAGAAAAAACCTCAGGCGGTGTTCGACATACGGTCGCTTCCGGCTCCGCACAAGATCAAGGCGGCGCTTGACGACTATGTGATCGGCCAGGAATATGCCAAGAAGGTAATATCGGTGGCTGTTTACAACCATTACAAAAGGGTCAGGACAGGAACCAACTCACTGGATGAGATCGAGATAGAGAAGTCCAATATGCTGATGATCGGACCGACCGGCAGCGGCAAGACATACCTTGTAAAGACTCTGTCGAGACTTCTGGACGTGCCGCTTGCTCTTGCGGACGCAACTGCCCTGACGGAGGCCGGATACATAGGCGACGATGTTGAGAGCGTTCTGAGCAAGCTGCTGTCCGCGGCGGGGAACGACGTTGAGAAAGCACAGACAGGCATCGTTTTTATCGATGAGATCGACAAGCTGGCAAAAAAACAGAATACTAACCAGAGGGATGTCAGCGGCGAGTCCGTTCAGCAGGGACTGCTGAAGCTGCTTGAGGGGTCCGAGGTTGAAGTTCCGGTTGGCGCTACCAGCAAGAACGCGATGGTGCCGATGACCACTGTGAATACGAAGAATATCCTGTTCATTTGCGCGGGAGCGTTTCCGGGACTTGAGGATATCATAAAACAGCGGCTGACGAAGTCGTCCTCGATGGGATTTGAATCAAGGCTTAAGGACTATTACGATGATGATCCTGATATCCTGACGAAGGCGACCACACAGGATCTTAGAGAATACGGAATGATTCCGGAGTTTATAGGGAGACTTCCGATGATATTCGCGCTCAGAAAGCTGGACCGCAGAATGCTGGTAAGGATTCTTAAAGAGCCGAAGAACGCGATTCTGAAGCAGTATCGGAAGCTGCTGGAGCTTGATGAGGTCAAGCTTGACTTCAACGACGAGGCGCTGGAGGCTATCGCCGACGAGGCGCTGTCGAGGGATACCGGGGCAAGAGCTCTTCGGTCCGTTATCGAAGAATTCATGCTGGACATCATGTATGAGATTCCGAAGGATGACAACATAGGCCAGGTGCTCATAACGAGAGAGTATATAGAGCACAAGGGCGGGCCCGTGATATCCATGCGCGGAACCGGGCAGGCGTTGATCGGAGAGCGGCAGAATTGAATCAGTGGTAAGAGGGAGCGGTACGATATATGAGTGAGAAAGACTCACAGGCTGTTTTTCTGGAGACACTCCGGAAACTGGTGGAGAAAGCAAAGAACAACAAAGGAACGATAAACATCGATGAGATTTCGATTGCCTTCGAGGGTATGAACCTCCCTGTGGATGAGATCGAAGGGATATACGATTACCTTAAAGGCCAGAATATCATCATCACACAGGGAAGAGGTCCTGATACCGGCGTCGATGAAGCGGTGTCAGGAGAGGAGACTGACGATATCCTGATCGATACCGGAGACGATCTGCTCGATGAAGATGAGGGGGCCATAGAGGAACTCGGGGAAGTCGAGGAGGTCCGCATAGAGGAGACTGCCGAGGTACTGGAAGGAGTCTCCACTGAGGATCCGGTCAGGATGTATCTGAAAGAGATCGGAAATGTTCCTCTGCTCACCTCGGAGCAGGAGGTGGAGCTTGCCATGCGGGTCGAGGCGGGCGACGCCGAAGCCAAGAGGGATCTGACAGAGGCAAACCTGAGGCTGGTTGTTTCCATCGCTAAAAAATATGTCGGCCGCGGCATGCCTTTCCTCGATCTGATACAGGAAGGCAACATGGGCCTCATGAAGGCTGTCGACAAATTCGACTACACCAAGGGGTATAAGTTCTCGACCTACGCGACATGGTGGATCCGCCAGGCCATAACCAGAGGTATCGCCGACACAGGCCGTACGATCCGCGTTCCGGTCCATATGGTGGAGACCATCAACAAGACGCTGCGCATGACGCGCCAGCTTCTTCAGGAGCTCGGGAGAGAGCCTACGCCGGAGGAGGTTGCTGACCGCCTTG
Source organism: Lachnospiraceae bacterium UBA3711 (assembly GCA_002371345.1). Lineage (GTDB taxonomy): Bacteria > Bacillota > Clostridia > Lachnospirales > Lachnospiraceae > Porcincola. The sequence continues at coordinate 41,852 of DFHY01000028.1, read as the reverse complement.
GCGTACCTGCTTCAAGAGTGCGTGAGGTCCTGAAGATATCCAGGGATCCGGTATCGCTGGATACGCCAATCGGCGAGGAAGATGATTCACACCTTGGTGATTTCATTGAAGATGATACGGCTCTGTCCCCGGCGGACAGCGCGACATTTTCCATGCTCCGTGAGGAGCTGGCAAATGCGCTCGAGTCGCTGACCGAGAGAGAGCGTCAGGTGGTGAAGCTTCGTTTCGGCCTTGAGGACGGAAGAGCCAGGACACTGGAGGAAGTCGGCAAGGAGTTCAACGTGACAAGAGAGAGGATCCGTCAGATCGAGGCGAAGGCCCTCAGGAAGCTGAGGCACCCGAGCCGTTCAAAGAGACTGAAGGATTTCCTGAACTGAATTACAGAATTACAGACGTATGTGCGGATATGTAGAAAGGCTCATGAAGAAGCCGTCTTCCTATGAGGAGGCAGTCTCATTTGTGCAGGACATCCCTATGTTTACCGGCAAGAGCGGCATGTCAGGCACCAGGCGCCTGCTGGAGCTTATGGGGCACCCGGAGCTGGGCTTCAGGATGATCCATGTCGCGGGCACGAACGGCAAGGGAAGCACATGCGCGTTCCTTGAATCAATCTTCAGAGGTATGGGACTGAGGACGGGGCTGTTTACCTCCCCGCATCTTATCCGTATCAATGAGCGCATGCGCGTGATGGGACATGATATTACCGATGATGATTTCCTGGAGGCGTTCTGCGGCGTAAGACCCGCTGTTCTTGAACTTCTTGACGAAGGAGGGCAGCCGCCTTCCTATTTCGAATATCTCTTCGCGATGAGCCTGTACTGGTTCGGGAAGGAAGGGATTGACCTTCTTATATGTGAGACCGGCATGGGCGGGCGGCTGGACGCGACGAACAGCATAGACAGGGCTGAAGCTGTGGTGATTACTTCAATCAGCCTCGATCACACAAAGTATCTGGGAAACAGTGTACCTGAGATCGCCTTTGAGAAGGCCGGTATCATAAGACCTCATACTCCCGTGATCTACTGGGCGGAGGACGAGGAAAGCGCGGAGGTCATCGCGGGGCGGGCGGAGGAGCTTGAAGCCGAGCCTTTCCCGCTGAAGGCAGAGGCACTGCACATTACCGGTAGAGAGCCCGGGGAGATTGGCTTAAGACTGGCGCTTCCCGGAAGGGAACCCTTTGATCTCAGAATACCGTTTGGAGCGGACTATCAGGCGGAGAACGCGTCTCTTGCCGCTCTGTGCGCCCTGACTCTCGGAGCTGACGTTGAGGATGTTAAGTCAGGGATAAGGTGTACCAGCTGGCCGGGACGTATGCAGGAGATAAGAGATGGTGTGTTCATAGACGGGGCGCACAATCCCGACGGGATCAGAAAGCTTGCATGTCAGATAAGGCACATGGCAGAAAAACGCCGGGTTTGGCTTATGGCGGCTATTGTTTCCGACAAGGATCACGGCATGATGGCGCGTGAACTGTGCCGCGGCATCAATTACGCTGGAGTCATAGTCACCTCGGTCGGAGGAGGCAGACAGCTGCCGGTCGATGTTCTGGCGGAAGAATTCAGGAGCGCCGGCCAGAGCATGGTTGAAGCGGAGCCGGATCCCGTGAGGGCATATGAGACAGCCCTCAGGAAAAGGGGCGGCGATATACTTGTGTGCGCCGGCTCACTGTATCTTGCGGGCGGGATTCTGGATTATGAGAAACAGCATAAAGCTGGCAGGGAGATATCAAATGCTGAATTATGAGGAAGAGCTGAAGAAATTCCATCCGAGTATGGATGTTAATGAGGCGGAGGACGCGATATACAGCCGTGACCTCACGGATGTGACGGACATCCTCAAGGAGATGATGCGCGATGAGAAAGAGCGCAAGAATAAGAACCGGAAGTAAACGGGTTAATAACACTGCATTATAATACTTTAGCCCATAATTACGAGGAACTCCCAACATGAAATGTATTTACTGCGGCGCGGCCGCACAGTCAGAAGAATACTGCCGGATCTGCGGAGCGGATCTGACGCTCCCGAGGCGGATAATCCGGATCTCGAATCTTCTGTATAATCAGGGACTTGAGAAAGCGCAGGTCCGCGATCTTTCAGGAGCGATATCGTGCCTGAAGAGATCCCTGAAGTTCAACAAGGAAAATACCGACGCGCGCAACCTGCTGGGACTGTGCTACTTTGAGACAGGTGAAGTTGTCAGCGCGCTTGTTGAGTGGGTCATCAGCAACAATATCAACGGTCATGAGAACCTCGCGTCGTCCTATATCAGGACGCTTCAGAGCTCAAAGATGAGGCTGGATCAGTACAACACGGCTATCCGCAAGTACAATCAGAGCCTGACATATCTGAAGCAGGGCAACGAGGACATGGCGCTGATGCAGCTTCGGAAGGTGGTGAGCCAGAATCCGAAGTTCGTCCGCGCTTATCAGCTGCTCGCGCTGGGCTATATGCATACCGAGCAGTGGGAGAAGGCCCGCTCTCTTCTGAAGAAGGCGGCCAGGATCGACAATACAAACACGACGACGCTGCGTTATCTGACGCATGTGGAGGAGACGACGGGGAAGACATCGCTGTTCGGAAGGCGTACCCGTCCGAAGGTTGTCAGGAGCTCGCCGTCTGAGTCGGACGAGGTGCAGGAGCAGCCGAGAGAGATCTCTCTGCGCTATGTGAGCGGGAACGATGTCGTCATCGCCCCGACGACCTTCCGCGACAGCTCGACGGTTGCCACATTTATCAATATTATGCTGGGAATTCTGCTGGGAGCCGCCATAGTATGGTTCCTGACGGTTCCGGCCATACGTCAGGGCGCAAATGACAAGGCTAACAAGCAGGTGTCAGACGCGAATACCTCACTGGCCACGGTAACCGCGACGGTGCAGGATCTGCAGGACGAGGTGGATTCCGCAAACGAGAATACCGATACGGCCAGGAAGGAGGCGCAGGACGCGAATGATCGTGTCGCCTCATATACCGAGCTGCTGAAGGTAGCGGACCTGTATGTCAAGGGGGACCAGACCAAGACGGTTGAGGCGCTGGGCAAGCTGAACGGAGACGATTTCGACTCGGAGGGCAAGCAGCTGTATGAAGATCTGAGCGCGATGGTCGGAGACGCGCTGTTCAACCAGTATTATACCGAGGGAACCTCCGCATATGTCGCGGGCAATTACGCTGAGTCGGCAAAGCAGCTTCAGATGGCGATCGATTCAGATGAGACCGGTCAGAGCGAGCGTTACTATGACGCTCTGTATTACCTGGGCTTCGCCTACCTTAACGCGGGCGACACACAGAAAGCAAATGAGGTCTTCCAGCGTTTTGCAGACAAATATCCGGATTCCGCATCCATGGTCACGCCATATATGAACGGAGGAGGAACAGGAACAGGAACGGTGGATACCTCGGGCTCTCAGGGAGCGGCGTCCATGGACAACGGCTCATCCGCATCGTCCACGGCGGGAAGCACGGATACCTCGTCGCAGAATGACATCGAGATATATTCCGGATCAAGCCAGAGCTCAAACGCCGTCGCCTGGACCGACCCGACCACGGGACAGGGATATGATATGTACGGAAACCCGGTATATTCATCAGGCACAGGCACCTCATCAGGATCTTCCGCGCAGATTGCGTGGACAGACCCGAACACCGGGCAGGGATATGATATGTATGGAAACCCGGTATACCAGTAAGGTTATTGATTATGAACGATTACACTATTCAGCAGCCGGATGAGGAACAGGAATTCATTCCCGCCTCATTTACAAAAGAGCAGCTCGCGGCCGGCGTGAAGGTCCCTCCGCTGGTGGAACAGGATCTTCGCCGTATTATAAGCGACCGGCTGGAGCAGTGCGGACTCTATTACCGCTGCTTTTCCAGAACAAAGACAGCCCAGTCCATGGCGCGCAAGTTTGAGCGCAAGGATCTCAATGAAGAGCACAAGCTGCAGGACCTTATCGGAGTGCGCATCAATCTGTATTTCGACGATGATGTGGACATCTGCAAGGATATAATGGCCAGGACATTTGACGTAATAGAGTGGTCCACCTCGAAACGCAGCGAGGATGAATTCAAGCCCGCAAAGCTCAACGGGGTATTCAGGCTTCCGGGCTACCTGAAGTCCGAGATCTCCCCGCAGACCTGGGAGATGTGCATCGACGACACTTTCGAGATACAGATCAAGACGATGTTCTTCGAGGGATGGCATGAGGTTGAGCATGACATGAGGTACAAGGGAGAGGAACTGTGGAGCCATTATCCCGGATTCTCACGCTACTTCAACTCGATCCTGGCCACACTCGAGCTGTGCGACAAGTCAATGGTCACACTGTTTGAGGACCTGGGTCACGCACTGTATAAATCAGGGCGCTGGAGCGATATGATCAAGAGCCATTTCCGCCTGAA
>DFHY01000028.1:18080-37339 GCA_002371345.1 Lachnospiraceae bacterium UBA3711 | reverse complement strand
CCGCTCCGACAATCTGGCCAAGCAGATATTCCGCACCCCGAGGCCGGTCCTGATCAATCAGCTTCTTTCAAGGACACGCCATGTTCCTATTAACGTCAACACGATCATTGCTCTTCTCAACGAGAGCGTGTTCCATGACGACCGCCTCACAGAGGTGATGCACAAGGCGGATGTATTCAATGACGGACGGGAGGATTCCGAGACGGAATCCAGGCATTACGAGCTGAGGCCTCTGAGAAGGCATGTGGCTTTCCAGATGAAGACCCGCCTTGACGGCAGCAGGCTGAAGACGGATCAGGAGCCGTCCGATGATGTGCTGTTTACTCAGTGCGCGAAGATGATATGGAAGTGGATTCTGGCGAAGTACGGAGTGCTGTTTCACAGCATGCCGCAGGAGGTGCAGACCTTCCACGCGGATCTGCTCGCGTATCATGTGGCTGTAAAGTATCACCCCGAGAAGCGTCTGATGAACGTGCACGTGCGCCATATGGACCCCGAGGTGGGAGGCAGGATCTGGTTTTCCGAGGCGTCCGTCTATGAGCAGCATGATCCGGATGAAGGCACTCCGGGTATGTGGATGAAAGTGCTGAACGGTTACGCGCAGCCGGAACGTGAGGATTCCGCGACGGTCGAGCGGCAGTCGACATACTTCTCGTATCCGGGATTTTACAAGAATATAGTGGATAATATCGGCGTGTTCAGCGCTCTTCCATGCTCCGGCAGGAGGAGGATCGTCCGTGAGGAGGAGGCTCCTGCCATTGCCAGGGCTATATCGGACAAGGAGCGCCAGTTCCCGATCGTACTGATCATATCGAGGGATGACGGCAGCGGGATGATGGATGAGAACTGGCTGATGCAGTTCAGAGTGTCAGACTTTACCAGGACAGTGTGGCGTTACGCGCATGTTGTGTGCTGCTACGAGCCGGTGGGGAGGAAGATTCTTGAGCTGGTAGGAGACGTGCGGTTTTCAAGCGAACCTCAGGTTCCCAGATTCTATATATACTGGCCTGACGGCACGCAGGATGACTACGGCGGGGATGACGTGAGAAACTGTTCCTTCGGACGGCACCTGGAGGCCAGAGGAGATGCCCGTACTTATGATATTGTGCACGGCGGGCAGGCATTTTATCACCGTATCGTGACTGATCTGCGCGACTGGAACGTGAACGCGAACATGTGGGAGGGCTTCCAGCTGGATATTATGACGGATATACCCGACTGAATCGGTCAGATGAAATATGATCGCAGCTGTTCAGCGCCCATCGCTCAGGACACTTTGTGTTCCGGGCTGAAGAATTGCAAATGATCAAAATTTTAAGAAAAATGAGAGCGCAGGATCCGCGCATGTCGGTTCCGGCGCTCTTTTTATTATCCGCGGCGCACTATATATTGCGCTGCGTATGCCTTTGCCACCCCAATATAAGCCAAAACCATGCTGCTGTCAAAGTGCACAAACCAGGCGTGTCAAAACACATGTTCTATCTTGCACATTTACATGAAATCAATTAATATAGCCTCGTGAGTGGCAAAAAGTGGTGAGTTGTGGGTCATAAGGGAGGAAAAGTGGTGAATCAAAAGGGAGGTTCCCGCGATTCCTGACGAAGCAGCTCCGGGGAGGCAGTCCGGCATTATGTTTTATGGTTCATACAAAAACACATTAGATGCCAAGGGCAGGCTGATCGTTCCAAAGCAGTTCCGTGAACAGCTTGGATCGGAATTCATGATCACAAGAGGTCTGGATGGATGCCTGTTTGCTTATCCGATGGATGAGTGGAGTGCCTTCGAAGAAAAGCTGTCAAAACTGCCGCTTACAAATAAAGATGCCAGGAAAGTCGTAAGGTTCTTTGCCGCGGGCGCGACTCTCTGCGAGATGGACAAGCAGGGAAGAGTCCTGATACCGGAAAATCTGAGGGGGTTTGCCGGAATGCTGAAGGATGTCGTGGTAGAGGGGTCCATGAAACGTGTTGAACTGTGGGCCAGGGAGAAATATGTTGATGCGACTTCGGCAGATGAGATCGACGAGTCCATGGAAGCTCTGAACGGATTGGATATCGATCTGTAAGGAACTGTATTCCGGACGAAAGGGAGCGGCCGGAAGTACACCGTCTCTGCTGCGCAAAGCAGCGGGATATGCCTCAAGGCTTGAGGGAGAAGCCTGTGGCAGTGGACAGACAGGATCCGCCGTACATCCCGGGGAGGGGATGGGCGCGGAACCGGAAGGAGGAGCGTGTGGAATTCAGACACACATCCGTTCTCCTCGAAGAGGCAGTCGAATCACTGCGAGTTTCGCCAGACGGTATCTACGTTGACGGGACACTTGGCGGGGGAGGCCATTCTTACGAGATTGCGAGGAGGCTTTCAGAAGGAGGAAAGCTTATCGGGATCGACCAGGATGCCGCGGCGGTCGAGGCGGCCGGAAAACGTCTCGGGGAGTTTAAAAACAAAGTCGTCATCGTAAGAGCGAATTACGCTCAGATGGAAGAGAAGCTTGGGGAGCTTGGGATCTCTTCCGTGGACGGAATCCTGCTTGATCTTGGGGTTTCATCCAACCAGCTTGATGACGCGAAGCGCGGTTTCACCTACCGCGACGCCGACGCGCCGCTGGACATGAGAATGGACCAGAGGAGGGAACTTACGGCGAGGGAGGTCGTGAATTCCAGGTCGGAGGAAGATCTGACGAGGATCCTGAGGGAGTACGGCGAAGAGAGATTTGCCGTAAGGATTGCTCAGAGGATAGTATCAACCAGGCTGAAGAAGCCGATAGAAACAGCAGGGGAGCTTACTGAGATCGTCAGGGCCGCCATACCCGCGAAAGCGCGGGCGGAGGGAAGGCATCCCGCCAGGCGGACATTTCAGGCGATCCGTATCGAGGTGAACGGTGAACTCAGGGTTCTTGAAGAATCTCTGCAGGGCATGATCTCCATCCTGAAACCCGGAGGGAGAATATGCGTCATCACCTTCCATTCGCTCGAGGACCGCATCGTTAAAGAAGCGTTCCGCAGAGCGGAAAACCCGTGCATCTGCCCGCCTGACTTTCCGGTGTGCGTGTGCGGAAGAAAGAGTCTTGGCAGGGTCATTACAAGAAAACCGATCCTTCCGTCCGATGAGGAAAAAGAACTCAATCCGCGCTCGAAGAGTGCGAAAATGCGTGTATTTGAAAAGAGAGAGGCGTAGGGATAATGTCGCGCAGCAGAAACAGGATGATTGAAAGAAACAGCGCAGTGCGCTATACTGGTGAGGTGATCGAGGGCAATACAGTCCGCGTGGCTTCACCGGCTCCGGATATCCGGGAGCGGGAGATACGGCGCACTCAGATTGAGGCTGTGCGTGAGCGTTCGCTCAGCATGAATCTTCGCTATGTGCTGTTTCTGACAGTCGCGGCTGTGGCCGTCGTTATGATCTGCGTATATTATCTCAGACTTCAGGCAACCTCAACACAGCTTCAGAAGAAAACGGTGTCGCTTCAGACGACGCTTAAAGATCTCAAGATGGAAAATGACATCGTCTACAATGAGATTCTGTCCGGTGTAGACCTTGAGTATGTTCGTGAAAAAGCCATGGGAGAGCTTGGCATGAGCTATCCGAAGCAGAGCCAGATTATACTGTACGATGCCGCTTCCAGTGATTATGTGAAGCAGTATGAGGAGATCCCTGATTGAGGGCTGTCTGCGTGACAGGCCCTGGAAAGAGTGGGGGCACGGCAGTTGACTCAGCGTAGCGGAAAAGTAAAAAAAGAGAGAAGATTTACCAAGATGATGCAAAAAAAGCTTCTGGCTTCTTTTGCATTTGTTTTGTTATTACTGGCAGCGCTGCTTGTGCGCATCGCGACCATATCGGCGACAAGAGGGAACCGTTACGCGAAGAAGGTTCTCTCGCAGCAGTCCTATGACTCACGCATGATTCCGGCGAGGCGCGGGGAGATACAGGACAGAAATTCTATCATTCTGGCAAAGAGCGACCGGTTTTACAATGTCGTTCTGGACTGTTACGCGATAAATGAAAATGAAGATTATCTGGAGCCGACTATCGCGGCGCTGGAGAAAATCATAGGCGTGGATTCCGCGTCGTCCAGAGATGTGATCATGTCTGAGAAGACGAGGTCGTCCCGTTACCAGGTCATAGAACGCAATATAACCTCGGATCTGAAGAAGGAGTTCGAGCGCTACCAGAGAGGCGCGGACCTGGATGAGAGCGAGATGGGGACTGATGCCTACTATGACGCGCTGAATGAAAGAGCCAACATACAGGGCGTCTGGTTTGAGGAGAAATATATCAGGACATATCCGTACGATTCCCTGGCGAGCAAAGTTGTGGGTTTCGCGAACGCGATCGACGTTGGAACGACCGGCGTTGAGAACTATTATAACGATATCCTGAACGGGACCTCGGGGCGTGAATTCGGATACCTGAATGACAATTCCGAATTTGAGAGGACTACTATCGAGCCTGAACACGGGAAGACACTCAGGCTGACCGTCGACATGAACATTCAGGAGATTATTCAGGATAAGATCGACGCGTTCGACAAGACCTACGGGGATGAGGCTCACAACGGAAAAGGCGCGAAGAATGTCGGCGTGATTGCCATGGATCCGAATACCGGAGAGATACTCGGCATGGCGACCAACCGGGAATACGACCTGAATGATCCGACGGATCTGACAACGGAGGGATACTCCGGAGCCGAGATCAAATCGATGGACGACAATACGTATGTCGATGAGCTGAATACCAAGTGGGAGAACTTCTGCGTATCCGAGGGCTTTGAGCCCGGATCGGTATTTAAGCCGATCACTGTCGCGTCCGCGCTGGAGACCGGATCGGTACACGACGGCGACGGTTTCGTCTGCAACGGCTCGCTGTTTATCACGGACACGACCATCAAGTGCGACAATATATACGGTCACGGTGATGAGACGCTGGAATATGCCATCGTCAATTCCTGTAACGTGGCTCTCATGACCATCGGCATGCAGATGGGGATCACGAACTTTATCAATTATCAGCAGGCCTTTGGGTTCGGAAGCCAGACCGGGATTGATCTTCCAAATGAGAACTCAGGCGTTGTATACAACCGGGAGACGATGCACGAGGTTGAGCTGGCCACATGTACCTTCGGCCAGGGATTTACCATCAATATGGTTCAGGAGGCGGCAGCCTTCAGCACTGTGGTGAACGGCGGCTATTATTACCAGCCGCACGTGGTGGGGCAGATACTCAGCGCCGACGGCACTTCCGTTGAGACGGTTGAGCCTATTCTTCTGCGTCAGCCCATCTCGACTTCTGTGTCGAAGCTGGTGCGCGGTTATCTGAAGACAGCTGTTAAGGAGGGTACCGGACGAAAGTCGCAGGTTCCCGGATACCTCACAGGAGGAAAGACCGGAACGGCTGAGAAGATTGATCCGAGAGACGGAACAAGATGGAAGGGGCATTATGTTGTCTCTTTCATAGGAGCTGCCCCGATCGATGACCCGAAGGTGGTTCTGTATGTCGTGGTCGACGAGCCTAACGTCGCAGAGCAGGCGGATTCGTCATATCCGCAGGTGCTGTTCCGCCAGATCGCGACAGAACTGTTCCCGTACATGGGAATATATCCCACTGAGCCGATCACGGATGACCTGCTACAGTATCTCGGCATCAGCATGGACGAGACTGTGCTGAATGAGGTAAAGAGCGCGACCTTCCAATGCTTCGACTCCATGGGAAACCTCTACAATGACGCTGCCGTCAACGCGGATGGCGAGGTGGTGGATTCATCCGGAAATGTGATCGAAGGCTGCACCGCGGATGTCGAGAAGGGGATTGTGACGGACGGATACGGCAATCAGATCGAGGTTGATGTCAGCGCGTTGTTTGAGGACAAGGAAACTGTGGCTGACAATCCTGATATAGCCTCCCCGCCTGAAGAGGTGGAAGGAGGCGGAAGCGGCGATACCACCTGGACGGGCGCGGCGGTGCCTGATAAGGAAGAGGAGGAGTGAGAACAAATGTGGATCACAATGGATACTCTGGCAGCTGTTTTCATTTCATTTGGAATAGCGGCACTGATTCTTCCGTTCCTGATTCCGTTTCTGATCCGGCTTAAGGTTGGCCAGACTGAGCGGAAGGAAGGAGTAAAGTCCCATCTCAAGAAGGCTGGCACGCCGACTATGGGAGGAATCGCTATCCTTGTCTCGGTTCTTGTCACCTCCGTGATCTTCGCGCCGAGATATCCGAGAGTACTTCCCGTGCTGGTTCTGACGCTGGGCTTCGGCATTATCGGATTCGTGGATGACTACCTCAAGGTCGTGCTGAGAAGATCGGACGGTCTTCTCCCGAAGCAGAAGATGGCGGGACAGATCGTAGTGACGCTTATCTTTCTTGTCTATGCATGGCTGAGGGATCCGGAGTGCCTTGACTGGAGGATTCCTTTTACCGGAGGCTATACACTGACAGGCTTTGGGTTCAGGGTCTTTGCCAGCATAGTATCATTTGTGATTATCATCGGGACGGTAAACGGAGTGAACTTCACGGACGGCCTGGACGGTCTTGCCGCTTCTGTAACGTCTGTTGTCGCTGTATTCTTCTGCTATGCTTCCATGGTATCGCGCGGAGGGATCGAACCGGTATGCGCCGCCGCTGCCGGCGCGCTGCTTGGATTTCTCCTGTTCAATGTCCATCCGGCGAAGGTATTCATGGGAGACACCGGATCACTGGCGCTGGGCGGGTTCGTCGCCGGGGCGGCGTATGCCCTGAGGATGCCTGTGTTTATCGCCATCGTGGGACTGATCTACCTTGTGGAGGTCCTCTCTGTCATCATTCAGGTGACATACTTTAAGAAGACAGGCGGGAAACGCATATTCAGGATGGCTCCTATCCATCACCATTTTGAGCTCGGGGGCTGGTCAGAGACAAGGATCGTCGCTGTGTTCACTATTATTACGATACTTCTGTGCCTTGCGGCGCTTATCAGGTTCTAAGCGCTGCCGGCACAGCTTAACGCGGGTCAGAATTATCAATGAAGAGAGAGATACGGACATGGAACTGAAAGGAAAGAAAGTACTGGTTTTCGGCGCGGGAAGAAGCGGGGCGGGCGCGAGCAAGCTGCTTCGGGACTGCGGAGCCATGCCGGTACTGTATGACGGAAATGAATCGCTCAGCGAGAGCGACATACGGAAGCAGTTTCCTGATGGAGGACAGGGGATAGGAATCGAGATCGGACCGCTTGCGGACGAGCTTATCAACTCATCCGACCTGTGCGTGATCAGTCCCGGAGTTCCTACCGACATTGAGCCTGTTGAGAGAATCCGCAGAGCCGGCGTCAGAATATGGGGCGAAGTGGAGCTTGCCTACCGTATGTCCAGGGGTTCAGTGGCGGCCGTGACCGGCACGAACGGAAAGACCACGACAGTCACTCTCATCGGGGAACTGATGAAGCGTTACCTGGGAGAAAACAGGGTTTTCGTGGTCGGCAATATAGGCGCCCCGTATACGAAAGCGGCCGGACGGACGGCGGATGACAGTATGTGCGTCGCGGAGATCAGTTCCTTCCAGCTTGAGACTGTCGAGGAGTTTCATCCTCACGTCAGCGTGATCACCAACATAACGCCGGATCACCTGAACCGCCATCATACGATGGAGGAGTATATCCGCGTTAAGGAGCGTATAGCGGAAAATCAGAATAAGGACGACGTGATTATTCTGAACTACGAGGATGAGGTCCTGAGACAGTTCGGACAGACTATGAGGGAGGACGGACCGGATGTCTGGTGGTTCTCAAGCGCCCGGGTTCTGGAGAAAGGGATGTACTATGAAGACGGTGTCCTGAAGTATTCAGACGGTTCCGTCGTCATTGACGTGATTCACACCGATGAGCTGAAGATCCTCGGAAAGCATAATTATGAAAATGTATGCGCGGCGGCGCTGTGCGCGCTTGCCGTTCATATGCCCGTTGAGCAGATACGTCAGGTGCTCAGGAGCTTTGCCGGCGTTGAGCACCGCATCGAGTTTGTAGCGGAGATTGACGGCGTAGCCTATTACAATGATTCAAAGGGCACAAACCCGGACGCGGCCATCAAGGCGGTGGAGGCGATGAGAAGACCGACCGTCCTGATCGGCGGAGGCTACGACAAGGATTCTTCTTACGACACATGGATAGAGAGCTTTGACGGGAAGGTGAAAGCGCTTGTCCTTGTCGGGGCGACAAAGGAGAAGATCGCCGCATGCGCCCGGGAACACGGTTTTTCTGAAGTATATCTGTGCGGAACCTTTGAGGAATGCTTTGATAAGTGTGTAAGCCTTGCCGCTGAGGGAGACGCCGTTCTGCTGTCGCCTGCGTGCGCCAGCTGGGGCATGTTCAGAGACTATGAGGAGAGGGGCCGGGTCTTCAAGGAGCTGGTCCTGAACAGGAAGAAGTAAGCAACTGAGGCGTAGTATGAGCAGAGGAGTCAAGGCGGCTGCCATTCTTGTCGTGGTTCTTGGGGCAGCGGCAGCGGTCGTACTCGGAGTCTTTCAGATCCGGTCGATTGATGTCAGGGGAAATGAGCGTTATCTCGCGGAGCAGATCAGGGATGACCTGATCTACGATTTCAAAACGCGTAATACGCTCTATTTCGCGTGGAAATACCGCAATGATTCGCCTGCCGAGGATGCCCCGTACCTGAAGAGCGTGCAGGCGGTGATGCTGTCGCCGACATCTGTGAGGATCGAGGTGAAGGAGAATCAGATGGTAGGCCGCGTTCAGTACGAAGGCAGCAACGTCTACTATGACCCCGACGGAGTTGTCCAGGAGATTACCGACACAATATACAGCGGGATTCCTCTGGTCGCGGGCGTGGATATAGAGAAGCCCCGGCTGTACCAGAAGCTGGTGTGCACGAATTCATCCCTCCTGCGCACGATGCTGAATATTACACAGCTGCTTATCAAGAATGAGCTGATACCTGACAGCGTTACTTTCGACGCCAATCAGAACATGATCCTGCGGCTTGGAAATGTCACAGTGCTGCTTGGGCAGGATGAATATCTGGAGGAGAAGGTAGCGAACCTTGTCTCGATCTATCCCCAGGTGGAGGGCCAGACGGGCACCCTCAATATGGAAGGATTTACCGGAAAGAACGAGGCGATCACGTTCAAGGCGGATTCTGACACCGGCAACGTCCAGGAGACAGAGGGAGACGGCTCCGGGCAGCCTGCTGAAGGGCAGGGAGAGGAGGCGGAGGCTGTCCCTGCCGGTGACTCCCTTGCCGGGGAAGGCTCAGGCGAGCCGAATGCCGGCGCGGAAGGCTCAGGCGAGGCGGATGCCGGCGCGGAAGAAGAAGCTGCTGAGGCTCAGGAAGAGGCTCCTGCCGAAGACTCAACGCCGTTTATGGTATTTGATTCGAGCGGAACTCTCAGATATGATGCAAGAGTTTCAAACGGCCAGGTTGTTGACAGCTACGGGAACCCGATCGATGGCTGCTATGTTGATGAGAACGGATATGCCGTGGACGCGTACTGGAACGTGATCGATCCGGCTACCGGACAGCTTGCGCAGTAGCAGCCCGATAGAAAGGGCTTGATTTTACCAGCAAATAAACGTATATTAAACTGGATATGGGCTGTTTCCATATCCTGTGGAATGATGATGGGGTCAGCGTCACTTTCGCTTCCGGCAGGCAGGTCTGCCCCGGATTCATGATTATTGACCTTTATATCATGGAATTGATCAGCAAGGGAGGATACTCACGTGTTAGAGATCATGTCAAATGAAGCCGAGTCCGGCGCGAGGATTATCGTTGTCGGTGTGGGCGGTGCAGGCAATAACGCCGTCAACCGCATGGTGGAGGATACCATTGCCGGCGTTGAGTTTATAGGTGTCAATACCGATAAGCAGGCACTTGCCATGTCTAAGGCCCCGACAGTCATTCAGATCGGCGAAAAGATCACCAAAGGCCTTGGCGCGGGCGCCAAGCCCGAGATCGGCCAGCAGGCTGCCGAGGAGAGCACGGAGGAGATCCGCAATTCAATTCAGGGTGCGGACATGGTGTTCGTTACCTGCGGCATGGGCGGCGGTACAGGAACCGGAGCGGCACCTGTAATTGCCGGAGTTGCCAAGGAACTCGGAATCCTGACTGTCGGAGTTGTCACGAAACCGTTCCGTTTCGAGGGAAAGGTCCGTATGAACAACGCCCTGTCCGGTATATCCAGGCTTAAGGAGACGGTTGATACACTTATCGTCATACCGAACGACAAGCTTCTCGAGGTGGTTGACCGCAGGACCACGATGCCGGAGGCGTTCAAGAAGGCGGATGAGATTCTTCAGCAGGCTGTCGCCGGAATAACGGATCTTATCAACCTGCCGGCGCTCATCAACCTTGACTTCGCGGATGTCAAGACCGTCATGGCGGACAAGGGCATCGCCCATATCGGAATCGGTATGGCCAAGGGCGACGACAAGGCTCTCGAGGCGGTCAAGCAGGCTGTCGCGAGCCCGCTGCTTGAGACGACGATCGAGGGCGCGTCCAACGTGATCATCAACATCAGCGGAGATATCAGCCTGATGGACGCCAACGACGCGGCAAGCTATGTTCAGGAGCTCGCCGGGGACGGCGCGAATATTATCTTCGGCGCGATGTACGACGATACATATGCTGACGAAGCCAGCATCACAGTCATTGCCACCGGGCTTGAGGATCCGAACTCAGACCAGCCGCAGCCGATCTTCTCTTCGCGCAAGGCGGGATCTGATTTCCGTTTCCCGAAGACAGACTCCAGGCCTTCAGGCGGATTCTCGTTCTCAAACCGTGCCTCGCAGAGCGCTAAGGACAGCACACCGGCCTCACCTGCGCTGACGAACGTACAGGTGCGCATGCCTCAGAGCAAGGTGGCAGAGAGAGATATCCAGATACCGGATTTCCTCAAGAGAAACTGATGCATCAGGCCAATGTCATTGATCCTGTGGACGGCAGGGCTTTGGCTGATTGACATTGCGCACATGACATATGCTGCTTATGTGAAGCTCTGAATAGTTGTTTTGGCGATAGCGGACTGCCGTTTTAAACAGAAGATGCATATCAAACAGTTCCAGGGCGTCTGATGTTTAAAACAGCAGTCTTTTTGTCTCATATGAGACGGAGATGATCAGGAGACACCATGTACGGGATAACGGGACATACGAGATTCGGAGGACTGCTCGGCAGTCCGGTTGCGCACAGCCTCTCGCCTGCCATGCACAATCTTTCATTCAGAACGCTTGGGATCGACTATGTATACCTGGCGTTCGATGTCGGGGAGGAGAAGCTGAAGGAGACGGTATCTGTGTTCCGGGATCTCAACACCTATGGTTTCAACCTTACCATGCCTGACAAGAAGAGGATAATTGAATATATTGATTCGATGTCTGAGGCGGCGGAACTGACGGGGGCTGTCAATACTGTCGTCAATGAGAACGGCACACTGGTAGGACATAACACCGACGGGATCGGATATACAGAGTCTGTCAGGGAACAGGGATTTGAGCCTTCCGGAAAGGAAGTGACGCTGCTCGGCGCCGGCGGCGCGGGCTGCGCGGCGGCTGTTCAGCTGGCCCTTGACGGAGTGAAGAAGCTGCATATCGTCAACAGGAGATCAGGATCATGGAAAGCAGCGGGCGATCTTGCCGACAGGATCAACAAACATACATCGTGCCTCGCTGACCTTACTGACATGGATGATGAGAGGACACTTGCCGATCTGATAGGAAGAAGCGATCTTCTGACAAACGCGACCAGCGTGGGGATGGCACCCGATACGGAAGAAACTCCAATCAGGGACGCCTCGGTCCTCAGGAAGGAACTTGTCGTATCTGACATTATATACAATCCACGGGAAACTTTGCTTATGAAGCAGGCGTCGGCCGCAGGATGCAGAACGTTCAACGGGATGTACATGCTGCTGTGGCAGGGGGCTGCCGCGTTCCGCCTGTGGACCGGAGCGGACATGCCGGTGGACCTCGTCAGAAACACGTACTTCACATCCGTCGGCACATGATGATACTGAGAGCCAAATGCCTGCAATAAACAATTGCGGAGGCGTAATGGATATGCCTGCAGCGCCGGGAGCCTGCCCTGCGCGGCGGAACCGGGCGGAAACGGAACAGATATTATGAATAGAACAGTAACAGTCAGAAACCTTGTGCTTGGCGACGGAATCACTAAGATCTGCGTTCCGATAATAGCACATACATATGAAGAACTGCAGCGCTCGCTCGCCCAGGTATCAGACAGCAGCTATGATCTGGTTGAGTTCCGGGCGGACTTCTATTTTGAAGACGATGCCCCTGCCCTCTCGGCGATCAGAAGAGTGGTCGGGTCAAAACCGATACTCTACACGATCCGCACCATGGAGGAGGGAGGAGAGATAGAGATCAGCGACGACAGCTACAGAGAGCGGAATCTGAATGCTGCCGATATGGCGGACCTCATTGATATTCAATATGAAAGACTGCACAGTGGCAGCAGCAACCATCAGCTGCACAGCAACCTGGTCGGACTGCTTCAGGCCAAAGGCGTGAAGGTGGTTCTGTCATGGCATGACTTCGCCGGCACCCCGGATGTAAGAGAGATGGTTGAACGGATGAAGGCGATGCAGAGAGAGGGCTGTGACCTGACAAAGATCGCTGTCATGCCCATCTGCAGGGCGGATGTCATCAGACTCATGGAGGCGTCGGCCGAGATGCTGGAGTCTGGAGCCGACCGCCCGTTTATCACCATGTCTATGGGAAACCTGGGCCGGGTGACGAGAGTGGCAGGCTCATTTACAGGAAGCTGTATATCCTTCGGAACCGCGGGCGAGAGCTCGGCTCCCGGGCAGATCCCGTCGGGAGCCCTCAGAAGGATACTTGAAGTCATGGGGAATACAGGATTATAGAAATGCTGTAAATCACGATCATGCTGCTTTGCCGTCGGCATTGCTGTTATTCGGCATTTCTTTAAACTGAACAGGGAATACAGGAAGAAATGAAAGAGCGACACTTGGCGGCAAGTGTCGTTTTATTTTCATCAGGAGTGTGTGGTTGTATTTTGAAATCATTCTGCTCTTCCGTTACACTCGAAACGTTGTAGCCATACAGTGTGATTTGAGAGGTGAGAGTGGTTGAGTATACTGGAAAACACACTGATAGTGATCGGGTTATCCATGAATATATTTCTGATCGGACAGTATGAGGGATCCATGGTCCGCAGGATTGAATGGAAAGCTATACTTGTCATATGCCTGATTGTCGGTATATTTGAAACGCTTGCCATGCTCGCCGGTTATAAGGTGACCCGTATACCGTTTTTTTTGAAGAGCGAGTCGGTTGACCTGAGAAGCTTCTGCTATTTTGTGGCGGCGATCCTGTTTTTGCTGATAGCTTCTTATATGATATTCAAGGCGTGCAGGCATGCTCCGGTGCAGGAGAGGCTTCACGAGATAGGATACAGACGCATCATACTGGAAGTGATCCTGGTGTCTGTGTTTACATTCATGGCCGGCATAGGATGGGGATTCATCGGTGAGAATATTATCATGGCAACCTGCGTTATAGCGGGCGCAACTGTACTTGCGGCTGTCATTGGCATCTGGGTAGGGTACAGAGAGGGCTGCCGCGGGCGGTACGGAATATACTGCACGGGAGGCGCGATGCTCGCGTTTGTAGGCGCTGAGATCATGATACGGTATCTGTAGCGGTCTCTAAATATGTATTGCCAAAACTCCGGCAAACGCTTATTATAGCAACATAACATAGTATCAAAAACTACATCACAGCATATTTTGACTACTATATGCAGTCAGAACGGGAGGAATTGTAAGATGGCTGATTTTACACATAAGATGGCGAGAATTGCATTTTCGAAGGCGATCGATGTCATGCTTCACAGGATATATAAGGATCGTCAGAAAGGCATGCTGCAGCTTGTCGACATTGTCGAAAAGTATGTGGGAAACATGTTCTCCGATGAGTCTTATGCTCGCATAAGGGCCATGATGACTGACCCGAACGAGAAGTGGAACCAGTACGTGTGCCGGCTTATTGATGAGCTGGATCCGAATGTTCTGAAGATGACGCTTCTGAACCTCGGCTTCGAGGCGATGTTCCACGGAACCAAGACGATCCGCCAGAACCGTGAGAAGTATGACTGCAATATTCCGTGGCTGATCCTGATGGATCCGACAAGCGCGTGCAATCTGCACTGCGTAGGGTGCTGGGCTGCCGAATACGGCAACCGCCTGAACCTGAGCTATGAGGATATGGACAGGGTCATCACACAGGGCAAGGAGCTCGGCATATACTTCTACATGTTTACAGGCGGAGAGCCGCTTGTGCGCCGCGATGACATCCTGAAGCTGTGCCGCAAGCATCATGACTGCGCGTTCCACGCATACACAAACGGAACGCTGATTGATGATGACTTTGCCGAGCAGGTGCGCAAGGTCGGAAACCTCAGCTTCTCGATCTCGCTCGAGGGCTTCTCGCAGGTAAATGACCTGCGCAGGGGCGAGGGAGTCTTCGGACGTGTCATGCATGCCATGGATGTTCTCAGGGAACACGGATGCCTGTTCGGGACATCGATCGCCTATACCGCTGCCAATCTCGAGACGGTCACAAGCGACGAGTTCTTTGACATGGAGATTGAGAAGGGCGTGCGCTTCAGCTGGTATTTCCATCTGATGCCGGTCGGCATGGATGCTCATCCGGAATTGATGCCGAACCCGGAGCAGCGTGAGTATATTTTCCACAGGATCCGTGAGGTCCGCGCGCGCAAGGGCGGCAAGCAGATATATCTGATGGACTTCCAGAACGACGGCGAGTTTGTCGGCGGGTGCATAGCCGGAGGAAGGAACTATTTCCACATCAATCCGAACGGCGACGCCGAACCGTGTGTATTTATCCACTATTCAGGCGCGAACATCCACGACAACAGTGTGCTTGAGTGCCTGCAGCAGCCGCTGTTCCAGGAATACCGCAACCGTCAGCCGTTCAACAAGAACATGCTGCGTCCGTGCCCGATGCTGGAGAATCCCGGCATACTCGTGGACATGGTTAAGAAGTCAGGCGCGCACTCCACCGATCTGCAGAGTCCCGAGAGCGCGGAGCATCTGTGCGGCAAGTGCATACCTTACGCCAAGGCCTGGAAGCCTGTGGCCGATAAGCTCTGGGCGGAGGGCGTCCACAAGGAACACCGCTATGAGAATTACAAGGGATGGAAGCCGAAGGCGGAGCAGGAGGCTGCCTCAGCCGCAAAATAACAGCCCGGGCGGGGCAGCATGGCTGCAGTAATGGAACCTGAGCGGCGATGTTATCAATTCCGCCCCGGCGGTTTTGAGCCTGAGCGAATGGGACTGACTTATGAAAAAATTGCTGTTTATATATAATCCGTTCGCCGGAAGAGGATTGATCCGGAACAACCTCTCATACATATTGGAGGAGTTTTCATCGCACGGATATGAGGTTGCTGTTCATCCTACCACCGGTGTGAAGGATGCGTTAAGGACCGTCGAAAAAGAGGGCGCGTCCTATGACCTGATAGTGTGCAGCGGCGGAGACGGGACACTGGATGAGGTCGTGACGGGAATGCAGGCCGGGCACATCATGAAGCCGATAGGCTATATTCCCGCAGGATCAACGAATGATTACGCCTCAAGCCTGGGGATTCCGAAGCAGATGACGATGGCTGCCAGATCAGTTATGAACGGATCCGTATTTCCATGTGACATAGGACGCATGGGAGAGAGCTATTTTGTATATGTCGCGGCTTTCGGGGCGTTTGTCAATGTGTCTTATGATACCCCGCAGAACATGAAAAATCTGCTTGGACATCTGGCTTACCTGGTCAGGGGCGCGCAGAGCCTTGCCAGCCTCAAGAGCTATCATATGCATTATGAAAGCCAGGAGAATTCGGGAACCGGAGATTTCATGCTGGGCATGATTACCAATTCCAATTCTGTCGGAGGCTTTGAGGGGATCACAGGACGCGACGTCACACTCAATGACGGAGTGTTTGAGGTGACTCTGATACGTATGCCGCAGCTGCTTGCGGTTGAATGGCCGGGAATACTGACCTCGCTTATGAACGGGTCAGACAACAAGAATATCATCACCTTCAAGACGTCAAGGATCGAGATATGGTTTACAGAACCTGTCAGCTGGACGAGGGACGGAGAATTCGGGGGAGACCACAAGCACCTGGTTATAGAGAACCTGCCTGAAGCGCTTCCGATCATCATTCCCGACAAGGAGAGGGAAAATATGCTCCCTACGCAGAGGGAGCTGCCTGAACTGAACGACAGTCTGAAGAATCTCAGCATTTGAATGCCGGTACTGTCAGCATTCCCGGGAAGTATGAGACTGCCGCTGTAAAAAAGTGAAGAGCATAATAACAGCCTTCTGAAGGCTGCTATATGCTTAGGCTTTTTTGCGGCGGCAGTCTCTTTGTATGCAGGCGTTTTTCATTGCAGTGTCTTTTCGGTATAATAACGTCCCGGGCAATGTCTTGCTGAATATTTGCGAATTCTTGCGAAAATATGGTTTATTGATTGAAATGAATTCCGGTATGATTTATTATATGGGCAGTATGAGTTCTGTTTGAACAACCGGGCGCCGGCGCACGGACGCGGCGGCTGCCGGAGGCTGAGTGCATTGTGGGAGGAACAGGTATGCTTTATATCGGAATTGATCTCGGAACAAGCGCGGTTAAGCTGCTTCTGATGGAGTCAGGAGGAAAGATTGTAAAGATCGTATCGAAGGAATACGCTCTTTCATTTCCGAATCCGGGCTGGTCTGAGCAGAATCCGGAGGACTGGTATGACCAGTCTGTCGCAGGGCTGAAGGAACTTCTGGACGGACAGGATAAGAGCCAGGTGGCCGGTATATCATTCGGCGGACAGATGCATGGTCTGGTTATTCTTGATAAGGATGATCAGGTGATCCGCCCCGCTATCCTCTGGAATGACGGGCGCACTACTGCTGAGACGGACTTCCTGAACTATAATATAGGTAAGGAAGAGCTGGAAAAGTACACAGCAAATATTGCGTATGCCGGATTTACCGCTCCGAAGATTCTCTGGATCAAGGAGCATGAGCCGGAGAACTTCGCGAAGATCCGCAAGATCATGCTGCCGAAGGATTATCTCGCGTACAGGCTGAGCGGAACATTCTCCACTGATTATTCGGATGCGTCGGGCATGCTGCTGCTCGACGTCGAGAATAAGTGCTGGTCGAAGGAGATGTGCGATATCTGCGGCATTACCGAGGAGAAGCTTCCAAGGCTGTATGAGAGCTATGAGAAGATAGGTACGCTTAAGAAGGATATAGCCGCGGAGCTCGGAATTGCGAATGAGGTCGTCATCGCGGCCGGCGGAGGCGACAACGCGGCTTCAGCGGTAGGAACAGGGACTGTCGGCGAGGGAAAGTGCAATATTTCCCTGGGAACATCAGGTACACTGTTCATCTCGTCGGATCATTTCGTCCCGACCAACGGGCATACCGCGCTGCACAGCTTCGCTCATTCTGACGGTCATTACCACCTGATGGGATGCATGCTGTCGGCAGCAAGCTGCAACAAGTGGTGGAACGAGGAGATTCTTCACACCAGGGACTACTCCGCGGAGCAGTCGGATATCACGGATGAGAAGCTGGGTGAGAACCATGTATTCTATCTCCCGTATCTTATGGGAGAGCGCAGCCCTCTGAATGATCCGCTGGCAAGGGGAACCTTCGTGGGTATGACGATGGATACCACCCGGAGCGATATGACACAGGCGGTTCTTGAAGGCGTCATATTCGGCCTTAGAGATTCGCTGGAGGTCGCCAGGTCCCTCGGGATTGAGGTTGAGAAGAGCACGATCGTAGGCGGAGGAGCGAAGAGCCCGCTCTGGAGAAAGATGGCGGCAAATATTCTGAATATCAGGCTTGAGTTCCCGTCGAGCGAGGAAGGTCCGTCCATGGGCGGCGCGATGCTGGCGGCTGTGGCGTGCGGAGAATACCCTGACGTGAAGAGCGCGTGCGAGAAGATCGTTGAGATCACAGGCTGCGAGGAGCCGGATCCGGAGCTTGCCGCCAAGTATGAGAAGAGGTATCAGCAGTTCAGGAAGATCTACCCGGCACTTAAGGAAGTATTCCCGCAGATCCAGTAAGTGAAACGCTTTTCGGCGTTTGCGATGATAAAGCAACTGATGTAAGCAATAATGCATCAAACCAGAAAGAGGAGGAATTCAACATGTTCACAAACATCCCAAAGGTTAAGGTAGGTATCGTGGCTGTCAGCCGTGACTGCTTCCCGGCTTCGCTGGCGATCAACCGCAGGAAGGCTCTGATCGACGCGTACACCTCGAAGTACGGCGCGGATGATATCTATGAATGTCCTGTCTGCATCATCGAGAGCGAGATCCATATGGTCGAGGCTCTTGAGGACATCAGGAAAGCGGGATGCAACGCCCTTGTGGTCTATCTTGGAAACTTTGGCCCGGAGATCTCTGAGACACTGCTCGCGAAGCATTTTGACGGCCCGAAGATGTTCTGCGCGGCTGCCGAGGAGAGCCAGAACGATCTGTCCGACGGCAGAGGAGACGCGTACTGCGGCATGCTGAATGCCAGCTACAACCTGCGCCTGCGCAAGGTCCGCGCTTATATCCCCGAGTATCCTGTGGGAACCGCTGCCGAGTGCGCTGACATGATTCATGAGTTTGTTCCGATCGCTCGCGCGGTCTATGGACTGTCAAAACTGAAACTCATCACCTTCGGCCCGAGGCCCAACAACTTCCTCGCGTGCAACGCTCCGATACAGCAGCTCTACAACCTCGGAGTTGAGATCGAGGAGAATTCTGAACTTGATCTGTTCGAGGCCTTCAACAATCATGCCGGCGACAAGAGGATTCCTGAGGTAGTCGCGGATATGGAGAAGGAACTCGGCGCCGGCAACAAGAAGCCGGAGGTCCTTGAGAGACTTGCGCAGTACGAGCTGACCCTGCTTGACTGGATCGAGGCGCATAAGGGATACAGAGAGTATGTCTGCATCGCCGGAAAGTGCTGGCCGGCTTTCCAGACACAGTTCAAGTTTGTTCCCTGCTATGTCAACAGCCGCCTGACGGGAAGAGGCATCCCGGTATCCTGCGAGGTCGACGTATACGGCGCCCTGTCCGAGTTTATCGGCACCTGTGTCAGCGGAGAGTCCGTAACGCTCCTTGATATCAACAACTCCGTACCGGATGATATGTATGAGGAGTCCATCAAGGGCAAGTTCGATTACACTCATAAGGACACCTTCATGGGCTTCCACTGC
>DFHY01000028.1:0-18040 GCA_002371345.1 Lachnospiraceae bacterium UBA3711 | reverse complement strand
ATGGGCTTCCACTGCGGCAATACCTGCTCCACCAGACTGGTGAAGAACTTCGAGATGAAGTATCAGAAGATCATGGCGCGCAACCTGCCGATCGAGGTTACGAACGGAACCCTCGAGGGCGACATTGCTCCGGGCGAGATCACATTCTATCGTCTGCAGAGCACTTCCGACAACATTCTCCGCGCTTATGTGGCGCAGGGAGAGGTCCTTCCGGTCGCGACGAGATCCTTCGGAGGCATCGGCGTGTTCGCCATCAAGGAGATGGGACGCTTCTATCGCCACGTGCTGATCGAAAAGGGCTATCCGCATCACGGCGCGGTCGCCTTCGGACACTTCGGAAAGGCTCTGTTCGAGGTATTCAAGTATATCGGAGTCGAGCAGGACGAGATCGGCTGGAACCAGCCAGCATCGCTTCCGTACAAGAGCGAGAACCCGTTCAAGTGATTACAAGCGAAAGAACCCTCTCCGCTGCGTGGCGGAGAGGATAAATATGGGAGATATACTATGTCTGTGACGAAGGAACCCTTTGGAAGCGGGTATACACTGTATACCATTACTAATAAAAACGGCACTCAGGCGAAGGTTACCGATCTTGGCGGCACGCTTGTATCGCTGCTGTTCCAGGATAAGAATGAAATCATGCGTGATGTTGTACTCGGATATGACACTCCGGAAGAGTACATGGACAACGGCTTCTTCTTCGGCGCCTGGGTAGGCAGGTCAGGAAATCGCATCGACAAGGCGAGGTTTGAGATTGACGGGAAGCCCTACAGTCTGACTGTAAATGACAATGAGAACAACCTTCACAGCGGAATGGACTACTTCCATCTGCGCAGGGCACAGGTTACGGCCTGCACAGAAGACTCAGTGACCTTTGAGATCGTGGACAAGGATCTTCAGCAGGGGTATCCCGGGAACTTCACCGCTCAGCTGACCTATACGCTGACTGATGAGAATGTCCTGAAGCTGAAGTACAGTGCTGTCAGCGATAAGGACACTGTCTGCAACATGACCAATCATTCATATTTTAATCTGGGCGGCCATGACAGCGGAAGCATTCTGGATACACAGCTCAGACTTGACTGCAGGGCCTATACGCCGGTTATCGACAGCCAGGCCATCCCGACAGGAGAGCTTCGCCCGGTAGAGGGAACCGCGTTTGATTTCACAGTGATGAAGGCTATCGGGAGAGACATAGATGCTGATGACGAGCAGCTTAAGTTTGTCGGCGGTTATGATCACAACTATGTTATCTCTGAGGACAAGGGCAGCACGGTGAAGTTTGCCGAGGCATATCAGCCGAAGACCGGGATCTGCATGGAGTGCTATTCGGATCTTCCGGGCGTTCAGCTGTATGTAGGAAACTTCATTACCAGGCACTCCGGTAAGGGAGGCGCTGAGTATGATTACAGAGGAGGCTTCTGCCTGGAGACACAGTTCTACCCGAACTCCGTAAACCAGGCCGGTTTTGCGAAGCCTGTACTGAAGGCAGGGGAGACTTTCGAGTCTGTCACCAGCTATAAGTTCTCGGTCAGATAATCAGGGCGGGCGCAGCGCCGGGGTGATACTGCCCTGCGCCGTTATATGAGCCGTCATATGATGTCAATAGTATTATTTTGCTGATATAGGAAAGATTTGGTTGAAATTGTGCTAAACGCGGCACCGCATTAACGCGGTGCCGTTAAAAATGGGCTAAAAATGCTTAAAACATTCCATTTCACCGTCATTTTGACTGTGATATAGTGTGAACAGTAACAGGGACGTGAGATGTCCCAGGTGATTATTCATTATTATTCTAATGGAGGTTAGCATCATGAAGAAGTTTTTGGCACTTACACTGTCAACAGCAATGGTAGCTGGCATGATGGCTCCGGCAGCTTTCGCTGACGAGACCGAGGCTATGGATATCCTTCCGGGCGACGGACAGAAGATCGGCGTTTCCATGCCGACGAAGGATCTGCAGAGATGGAATCAGGACGGCGAGAACATGCAGACCCTGCTTGAGACAGCCGGATATGAAGTAGATCTTCAGTACGCTTCCAACGATCCTCAGACACAGCTCTCCCAGGTTGAGAATATGATCTCCTCCGGAGCTGAGGTTCTGGTTATCGCCGCTATCGAGGGCTCTTCTCTCGGCGAGGCTCTTGACATGGCGAAGGAGAACGATATCCCGGTTATCGCTTATGACCGTCTGCTGATGGACAACGACGGCGTTTCCTACTATGCTACATTCGACAACTACATGGTCGGTACCGTTCAGGGTCAGTACATCATCGACACCCTGGATCTTGAAAACGAAGACGGACCGTTCAACCTTGAGATCACCGCAGGTGACCCGGGCGACAACAACGCAGGATTCTTCTTCAACGGCGCTATGGATCTTCTGAAGCCGTACATCGAAGAGGGCAAGCTGGTTGTCCAGTCCGGACAGACCGAGTTCGAAGAGTGCGCGACCGCTCAGTGGAAGACCGAGACCGCTCAGTCCAGAGCCGAGAACATCATCGCTTCCAACTATGCTGACGGCACCAACATCGACGCATGGCTGTGCTCCAACGACTCCACCGCTCTTGGTGTTGAGAACGCTCTGGCTGCCAACTACACCGGTGAGTATCCGATCGTTACCGGTCAGGACTGCGACAAAGAGAACGTCAAGAACATGATCGCCGGCAAGCAGTCCATGTCAGTCTTCAAGGATACCCGTACTCTGGCACTGCAGGTTGTCAAGATGATCGGCCAGATCCTCAACGGTGAGGAAGTCGATGTCAACGACGAAGAGACCTACAACAACAACGTAATCACAGTTCCGTCCTATCTGTGCGAACCGGTATTCGCGGATGTGAACAACTACGAAGAGCTCCTTCTTGATTCCGGATACTACACCGAGGATGACCTCAAGTAATTCGGTTGAGAAGAGGTTCCTGAGAAGTTCTAACTGAACAGCAATCAGGTATATAGGCGGGTGATGAACCCGCCTATATATCTAAGTGGAGGGAGACACATTGGCTAAGATAATTCTGGAAATGAAGAATATCACTAAGACCTTCCCAGGTGTCAAGGCGCTGGATAATGTCAATCTTCAGGTTGAGGAGGGCGAGATCCACGCCCTTGTAGGAGAGAACGGCGCCGGCAAGTCCACATTGATGAACGTGCTCAGCGGCATATATCCGTACGGCACCTATGAGGGAGACATCATCTACAACGGTGAGGTCTGCAAGTTTCACAAGATAAAAGATTCCGAGAGCAAGGGAATCGTTATCATCCATCAGGAGCTGGCACTGGTTCCTGAGATGACTATCGGCGAGAATATGTACCTTGGAAATGAGGTCGGACGCAAGAGCGCGATCGACTGGGACAAGACCTATTCCGAGGCGGACAAATATCTGAAGATGGTCGGGCTGACAGAGTCATCCAAGATTAAGGTCAAGGAGATCGGTACCGGTAAGCAGCAGCTTGTTGAGATCGCGAAGGCGCTCTCGAAGCACGCGAAGCTGCTGATCCTTGATGAGCCCACATCATCACTGAACGAAGAGGACTCGAAGGCACTGCTTGATCTGATGCTCGGATTCAAGAAGCAGGGTATGACGATGATCATCATAACCCACAAGCTGAACGAGGTCGCGTATGTCTCCGACAAGATCACGGTGATTCGTGACGGGTCGACGATTGAGACGCTTGACTGCCATGGCGCCGAACAGATATCCGAGGACAGGATTATCAAGGGCATGGTCGGACGTGAGATGACGAACCGTTTCCCGAAGAGGGAGGATGTCGTGATCGGCGACATCATGATGGAGGTCTCAAACTGGACTGTCCAGCACCCGAAGTATACGGAGCGCAATGTCGTAAACGATGTTTCCATGAATGTCCGCAAGGGCGAGGTTGTCGGGATCTACGGGCTGATGGGGGCAGGAAGAACAGAGCTGGCCATGAGTATCTTCGGACAGTCTTACGGAACCCTTCTGTCCGGCACTCTCAAGATCGACGGAAAAGAGGTCAGGCTTAAGAAGACTCCGCTTGATGCCATTAAGCACAAGATCGCGTATGTGACAGAGGACAGGAAGGGCAACGGACTGGTTCTGTCGCAGTCGATCCGCGTCAATACAACTCTGGCAAACCTTGACGGAGTTTCGAACAGGACGGTTCTGGACACGGACGCCGAATACGCGGCGGCGGAGGAGTACAGAAAGAAGCTGAACACGAAGACGCCGTCTGTCGAGCAGCTTGTCGGAAACCTGTCCGGTGGCAACCAGCAGAAGGTTCTCCTGGCGAAGTGGATGTTTGCGGAGCCTGATATTCTGATCCTTGACGAGCCTACCCGTGGTATCGATGTCGGCGCCAAGTATGAGATCTACTGTATCATCAACGATCTTGCGAGGGAGGGAAAGTCGGTCATCATGATTTCCTCCGAGCTGCCTGAGGTCATCGGAATGAGTGACAGGATCTACATCATGAACGCTTCCCGTATAGTTGGAGAGATGAAGGCATCGGAAGCGACGCAGGAGAACATCATGGGCATGATCCTTGCTTCAGGAAGGGGGGATTGATTATGCAGACCAGATCGGCAAAAGCCTTCTTTAAGAAGAACACCATGATCATCGCCCTTGTCGTCGTGATCCTGTTCTTCTACTGGCGGACCGGCGGGACTATCCTGCTTCCGCAGAACATCAACAACCTGTTTTCCCAGAACGCGTATGTGTTCGTTCTCGGAACCGGCATGCTGATGTGCATTCTTACCGGAGGAAACATCGACCTGTCTGTCGGTTCGGTCGTCTGCTTTACAGGCGGTATCGGCGCGGTGATGATGGACAAAAACATCAGCGCGGTGCTGGCGGTTATAGTCATGCTGGCGGTCGGACTTGTTATAGGTATGTTCCAGGGCTTCTGGATCGCGTACGTATCGGTTCCTCCGTTTATCGCTACTCTTGCCGGCATGTACGCGTTCCGCGGACTGTCCAATGTTGTTCTGAACGGTTATTCGATCGGCGTCCGCAACGAAGCGTTTCTTAACGTGTTCGGCGGCGGCGCTGACTGCTATGTCCCTGATTTTATCGGGAAGGGCGGAAGCTTCAATCTTACCTGCATGATCGCCGGAGCTGTCATTGCGGTGCTGTTCGTGGTGCTGAATGTGAAGACCTGGATCACCAGGAAGGTGAAGGGATACACGAATGACAGCATGACGGGCGAGATCATCAAGGTTGTCATTCTCGCGGCCCTGATCCTGTACATCTCCTATAAGCTGTCGAAGTTCAAGGGTATACCTTCAGTTGTGCTCTGGATCCTGGCAGTCCTCCTGATCTACAACTACATATCGCAGAGAACGGCTATCGGGCGTTATCTGTACGCTGTTGGCGGCAACAGGAAGGCAACGGAGCTGTCCGGCGTCAACACCAAGAGAGTATTCTTCATCGCCTACGCGAACATGGGCCTTCTGGCGGGGCTTGCCGGAATACTGACCCTGGCGAGAGCCGTTCAGGGCAATCCCACTTTCGGACAGGGCTATGAGATGGATGCCATCGCCGCCTGCTTCATCGGCGGGGCTTCAGCTTACGGCGGGATCGGAAGTGTATCCGGAACTGTTGTCGGTGCCGTACTTCTGGGCGTTATCAACCAGGGTATGAGTATCATGGGCGTGTCGACTAACTATCAGAGTGTGGTCAAGGGTCTGGTTCTCCTGATCGCGGTTCTGTTCGATGTCGTCTCCAAGAAGAAAGAATAAGGAGGGGAGGAAAGATGAAAAAGGATGTAAAAACCCTGTTAAAAGATAATACCATGCTCATCGTCCTGGTTCTCGTCTTTATCTTCTTCACGATAACGACAAAGGGCATGATGTTCCAGCCTCTGCAGTTTAACGCGCTGATTACACAGAACGCTTATGTGTTCATTCTGGCGTGCGGTATGCTGATGTGCATGCTGACGGGCGGAAACATTGACCTGAGCTGCGGCTCATTCGTCTGCCTGATAGGCGCCATCGGCGGATATCTGATGATCGTCAGGCAGATGAACACGGCCGTGTCCGTTATTCTCCTGATTCTTGTGGGAATCATATACGGATGCGTTCTCGGATTCCTGATCGCTTACGTGGATATTCCGCCCTGGATCGCGACACTGGCCGGATATCTCGCGTTCCGCGGACTTGGAACGCAGATCCTGAGCTCCAACAGCTCAACCGGTTCGCTGGCTCCGTTCCCGGATAATTTCCTGACTGTCTTTGCGGGTAAGGTCCTGTCGACAAAGCTTGGAGAGCTTAACATTCCGTGTATTGTCGTGGGCGTTGTCGCAAGCCTGATTGTGCTCGTACTTAACTTCAGGACGCGCGCTTCCAGAGTAAAGAAAGGCTATGAGGCGGATTCTTTCGCGTGGGTGCTTGGAAAGACAGTCCTTCTGGATGCTGTTATCATGCTGTTTGCCTATAAGCTGGCAATGGCCGGAGGTATTCCGACGGTCCTTATCTGGGTCGCGATTATCGTTCTACTCTACAGCTTCATCACCGGAAAGACGACGATCGGACGTCATTTCTATGTTGTCGGAGGAAACAGGGAGGCGGCGCGCCTGTCCGGTATAGATACCAGGAGGGTTATGTTCCTTGCTTACCTCAACATGGCTGTGATCACGGTTATCACATCCTTCGCGGTTCTGAGCAAGGTTCAGGCAGCCAACAGCACTCTCGGAACGAACTATGAGATGGACGCTATCTCAGCCTGCGTAGTCGGCGGCGTCTCCGCATACGGCGGAGCAGGAACGGTTCCGGGCATGCTGGTCGGAGCGCTTCTTATCGGCGTTATCAACCTGGGCATGAGCCTGATGAACATCGACGCGAACTTCCAGAAGGTTGTCAAGGGCATCGTCCTTCTAGGTGCGGTCGCATTTGATATCCTCTCGAAGAAAAAGTCCAAATAAGATATAACCGGCCCGATAACCTGGCCGCCCGGCGGATAGGTATAAGTTAATGAATTGAGATCATTAACGGCCGGTATCTATGTTACAATAAGGGGGATCTGCTCACTAAGGCGGATCTCCTTTTTAAAAACCTGAAGTTTGAAACCGCCGGCGGATGCCCCGGGCGAGCTGTTGAAGCATGGCAGCTGAAGCTTGCGCGCCCGGGCGCAGTTTAGCCGAGGCGGAACTGATTCGGAGCTCGCGGCGTGAGAAAACTTATCTATTTGATGACGGTTATCCTGGGAATATCAGGGGTTCTGGTGATTGGGCTGTATGTCCGGACCCAGAGACAGGTCAGGGAGCTTGACATAAGCCCGGACAGCATTCGCACCTATGGCAGGCACTATCTGTTCGTGTCATCCGACGAGTCCCAGATGCTGCAGGATATATATGAGAAGACGGCTTCCGCCTGCGAGGAGTCGGGTGCATATCTGGAGTGGTGCGGCAGGGGGGCACCAAGACATTATTCGGCCGCGGAGTGTGTCGATATCTCCATCGCGATGAAGGCGGACGGAATAATCGTCTATCCTGACGGATCGGGCGATCTGTCGGATGCGATCACGAGAGCCTCCGAGGCAGGCGTCCCCGTGATAACCATTCTCAGGGACCTCCCGGACAGCGGACGTGTCAGCTATGCGGGCGTATCAAATTATCAGATGGGCGACCTGTACGGCGGACAGCTGCTCAGCCTGCTGCGCAACGGCAAGAACGTGGTCTGTCTCCTGACGGACGCGGGTGACTCTGAAAATGAGACACAGCTTCTGTATACGCAGATGGTGCAGGCAGTGCTGAACGGCGCTCCGTCGGGAAGAACCATGGAGCTTCGTACTGAGAGCGTTGACAGCCGCACGGACTTCGATGCGGAGGAGGTTATACGGGACATACTTCTCGGCAGGGAGAGGCCGGATATCCTGATCTGCCTGAACAGTGTGCAGACAGAGTGCGCTATCCAGGCCCTGATAGAGTACAATCTGGTCGGCAAGGTCCAGGTGATCGGCTACTATGTGACTGACCAGATATTACAGGCGCTCCGGCAGGATCTGATTCCGGTGACAATGACGATCGATACAGGAGCCCTGGGCGATGTATGCGTACAGGCGCTGGATGAGTATCTGGAGCTTGGGAGAGTCAGCAGCTATTACAATATCACTCTCTTTGGAGTAACTCCGATGACTGTCGAACGCTATGAGCGGGAGAGAGGCACAGACGCGGGACAGGAGGCGGATGGATGAAAAAGAACAGAATTCGCATCCTTTCGTCGGTGCAGACACGCATCACAGCTGTCGTGGCGGCTGTTCTGCTCGTCGTGCTCGCTGCGAACATATTCGCGTTTCGCCAGAGCAGCGAGACAGTCAAGCAGATCAATGAGGTATTTGCCTCCAATGCCGTCATCATGAGCCTGGCTGACACTCTGACCGAGGCGCAGGGAAGCATGTATGATTACCTGAGCACGAAGAGCTCCCCATCTCTGGAGAACTTCTACCGGTATGAGCAGGAGCTCAGGGAGATGACCGATGACCTGAACGGCAGGAATGTCGGAAATGAGCTCCTGATGCTGGAGAAGAATATCAGGGTTATGACACAGTCATACCTGTCTGTATCAGAGGACGCGATACAGGCCCGGCGCGGCAGGAATGTCGAGGAGTACAAGGCCGACTTCGCCAGGGCAGCCACACTGTTCGACTACATCAACAACTATATCTACACGCTCAACAGCCGGCGTTTTTCAAGAAACACGGAGAACTATCTCTCTCTTCTGCGCGGCATGAGAGTGGTTGAGCGCATGAGCCTTCTGATGATCGTTGTTGTCAGCGTGGTAGCGCTTGTCCTGTGTGTTGTGAGCGTGCGGGCGATGATAGGCCCTCTGGGCGCGCTGAGCGCGGCGGCGGAGAGTGTGGCGGGCGGCGACTTCAGCGTGGATGTCAGGGCGTCAGAGAGGCAGGATGAGGTCGGAGTAGTCACAAACGCGTTCCACAAGATGCTGGACAGCATACGAACATATATCGAATCTCAGAGAGAGTCTCTGGAGAAGGAGGCTCAGATGAAGGAAAATGAGCTCTCCATGGAGGCCCACCTGAAGGAGGCGCAGCTGAAATTCCTTCAGGCACAGATCAATCCTCACTTTCTGTTCAACAGCCTGAACGCCGGGTCACAGCTGGCAATGATGGAAGGGGCGGAGAGAACGGAGCTGTTCCTTTCCCGTATGGCTCAGTTCTTCCGTTACAATGTCAAGAAAACCGGAGGAGACGCGGCGCTCAGCGAGGAGATCGCGTCGGTGGACAACTATGTGTATATTCTGAACGTGCGCTTCGCCGGGGATATCCACTATGAGAAGCAGATCGACAGCTCTATTGACCCGTCCGTTATAAGGATGCCGAGCATGATCCTCCAGCCTATAGTGGAAAACGCTATTCAGCATGGGATTCATGACGATCACGAGAACGGCAGAGTGACTCTTGCAGTGGATTATGTTCCCGAGAATGAAAATGAATCGGGCGCCAGCTGCGTGCGGATCACGGTTTCGGACAACGGCGCAGGGATGACAAGAAGGCAGCTTGAAGCCATCATGGCGCACAGAGGAGCCGACGCCAGGGATCCTCAGGCCGATGAGCAGGATTCAACAGGAATAGCGATGGAGAATGTTATATCGCGGCTGGAGCTGTACTATGGGCGTGAAAACCTGTTCAGCATATGGAGCGACGGCCCGGGTATGGGAACCGAGGTTACGGTTCTTCTGCCGGCGGACACCACTGTCACGTGAAGGAGAAACAGATATGTATCGGATTCTGATAGCGGATGATGAAGGCATCATGGTTGAATCCCTCAGTGGGATCATTTTAAAAGAATACCCTGAATCGGTTGAGATCGCCACGGCCAAGACGGGCAGGACAGCCATCGAGCAGGCCGAGACCTTTCATCCCGACATTGTGTTCATGGACATTCAGATGCCGGGGATAAACGGCATCGCCGCGATACGTGAGATCAGGTCATTTAATACATCGTGCCTGTTCTATGTCATTTCCGCGTATGACAAGTTTGATTACGCCCAGGACGCCATATCGCTCGGTGTGGAAAAATACATTATGAAGCCGGTTTCGAGGAAAGTGATCATCCAGACCGTGGAAGACGGGATGCGGAAGGTCGACAGGATCAGGGAGAAAAGGTCGGACCAGCTGAAGATTCAGGAGAAGCTTGAGACGATCATCCCTGTAGTCGAGAACGGCTTTGTCACCGGCATGCTGCTGTCCGACGATATGCAGGACGAAGAATACTACAGGGAACTGCTTGAGATACATGAGAAGGACGCCTATGTTGAGGTTATCCAGTTCGGATCTCAGAATCCCGGCATGGAGCTCCTGACTCCTGTGGAGAGCCGCATGAAAGCTCAGGAGAACTATATGCAGATCAGGTCGGTGATAAAGTCTTTTCAGCGGTGCATCATAGGACCGGTCATGAGTGACAGGATAGTTGTGGTAGTTCCTCACAATGACGAGACGGTCACTTATGACGAGAGAATTGAGGCGATCAACAATATGCGGTCTCTTCTGCAGAGGCTCTCAGAGATGCTGTCCATGCGCTTCCGCGCCGGCATAGGAAGAATCTGCAGATTCGCAGATCTTCGAATGAGCTATCTTGAGGCTGTTAACGCGCTCCGGGACTCGCGCGCGAGGGTTGTGCACATCGAGGACATATCCGCGCACGGAATATATGAGGATGACTATCCGATCGAGCTGGAGAGGGACACATTTACGGCGCTCTCAAGAGGAGACGTCGCCGCGGTTCAGGAGAAGGTCAATGTGTTCTGCGACTGGATGGTGCGCCATGATCCTGAGGACCTGGACAGCATGCGGCTGAAGGCTCTTGAGATTGTCCTCAGGTCGGAGCATGAGGCGTTCAACGCCGGCTCTGTCAACTACGCGTTCGATTACCGCAAGGACTACCTTACCCAGGTCAACGCGCTCGGGAACCCGGATGAGATAAGGAACTGGTTTGTCGACAATATGACGTCAATTACCGCAACCATTCAGAATCAGGCTGAGGAGAAGGACGAATCGACGGTGTCGAGGGCGTGCAAGTATATACAGGAGAACTTCAGAAATGAACTGTCTTTGGACGATGTTTCGAAAGAGGTGAACGTAAGCCCGTATTACTTCAGCAAGCTGTTCAAGGAAGAGGTCGGGGAGAATTTTATCGACTATCTCACTTCACTGCGGATCAACAACGCGAAGGAGCTTCTGAGGCGC
The DNA here is from genome assembly GCA_002371345.1 of Lachnospiraceae bacterium UBA3711. Classification (GTDB taxonomy): domain Bacteria; phylum Bacillota; class Clostridia; order Lachnospirales; family Lachnospiraceae; genus Porcincola. Next base: position 6,860 of record DFHY01000028.1, on the reverse strand, counting down.
CCGCCTCTGTCGGTCCGGGAGGCAGGCATGCAGTCAGGATATCCCGACCCGAATTACTTCAGCCGGATATTCAAGAAGCAGACCGGCATGACGCCGAGAGAGTACAGGGAGCAGAACGTGTAATTATTCAGCACCCCCCTGGAACACGAAGTGTTCTGAGCAATGGGGGGACTGAATAAGAGTTAACAGAGTGTTTGATGATGCCGCGGGAGGATCGGGATATGAGAAGGAGATACCATTTCCGGCGAAGCCGGGCGGGGCGGATCGTGGCCCTGCTGCTTCTTTGCGCCGCGATGATGTCCGGCTGCTCAAGGGGCGGAGGCGAGACGGTCATCAATGCAGAGGCTCAGAGCGAGGAGAGCGAGGACAAGGTCAGGATCGGGATATCCTTTGACTCCTTTGTCATCGAGCGATGGCTGAGGGACAGGGATGTCTTCACGGCTACAGCACAAAGTCTCGGCGCGGAGGTTAATGTCCAGAACGCGAACGGCGACATCGATGAACAGATATCTCAGATCGAATACCTGATCGACAAGAAGATGGATGTAATTACTATCATCGCTATCGACGGCGAAGCGCTGAATTCGGTGGTGAAGAAGGCAAGGCAGAACGGTATACGAATTGTCTGTTATGACCGCCTGATAAGGAATGCCGGCACCGATCTGTATATCTCATTTGACAACCGTATGGTGGGGACGCTCATGGGACAGGCGCTCGCAGACAGCCTCCCGGACGGCGGAAGGATATTCCAGATACAGGGCTCGTCGAGTGATTACAACGTCGCTCTGGTCCGGGAGGGCTTTGAGGAGGCTCTTGAGGGGACAGGGATCGAGATAGCGTACTCGACCTTCTGTGACAACTGGCTGGCAGAACTGGCCTTTGACGCTGTCGAAGAGGGGCTCGGGCAGTGTTCGGGCAAGGTTGACGGAATCATGTGCGGCAATGATGATCTGGCAGGCCAGGCGATACGCGCCCTGGCTGAAAATAAGATGGCCGGCGGAGTTCCTGTTGTCGCGCAGGACGCCGAGCTGAGCGCGTGCCAGAGAATCGTGGAGGGAACTCAGACGATGACGGTATACAAGTCTGTGGACAAGGAAGCCTCCGCAGCGGCGAGACTTGCCGTGGCTCTGGCCAGGGGAGAGGACATAACCAGTGAGGACAGTGCCATTCCTGTTACGCAGACCATGAATGACGGCAGTGCGGATGTTCCCTACTATCCCCTTGAGCCTGCCGCGGTCACGAAAGAAAACATGGATGATGTGATTATTGACGGCGGTTTTCACCAGAGAGAAGATGTTTATCTGAACATTGACTAACAATCCCGAAAATCATTGACATTGTTTAGGCAAAATGCTACATTGAAGTCGATAATATTTACCGGGAGATGATCCGGAAAAGGAGGTAAAAACATGAAAAAGAAGACACTTTCAGTACTTGGTTTCGCGGCGGCGGCAAGCATGGTGTTTACCATGACTGCCATGGCGGACGGCAATGCAGACAAGCCTCTGGTGTGGTGGAACCGCCAGCCGTCAAACAGCTCTACAGGCGAGCTCGACATGGATGCCCTCACGTGGAACGATCAGACCTACTATGTCGGATTCGACGCCAACCAGGGTGCTGAGCTGCAGGGACAGATGATCGCTGATTACATCGAGGCCAACCTCGATACCATTGACCGCAACGGCGACGGCATCATCGGTTATGTTCTCGCGATCGGCGATATCGGACACAACGATTCCATCGCACGTACCCGCGGCGCCCGCAAGGCCCTCGGCACAGGCGTTGAGGTTGACGGCGAGATCGATCCGTCACCGGCTGAGACGAACGTTGACGGCAGCGCTTCCGTTGTCCAGGACGGCGAGATCGGCGGACTGACAGTCAGAGAGCTGGCTTCCCATGAGATGAAGAACGCCTCCGGCGCGACCTGGGATGCCGCTACCGCAGGAAACACGATCGGAACATGGACCGCTTCATTCGGCGATCAGATCGATGTTATCGTATCCAACAACGACGGCATGGGCATGGCTATGTTCAACGCATGGTCACAGGCAGAAGGCGTTCCGACCTTCGGATATGACGCGAACAGCGACGCTGTCGCGGCTATCGCTGACGGATATGCGGGAACCATCTCACAGCATGCCGACGTTCAGGCATACCTCACCCTCAGAGTTCTGAGGAACGCCCTCGACGGAGTGGATCCGGATACCGGAATCGGCACCGCTGATGAGGCCGGCAACGTACTGTCTGAAGAGGACTACTACTATGATGAGGACACCCGTTCATACTACGCTCTGAACCTGGCTGTCACAGCTGACAACTATGAGGACTTCCTGGATTCTACAGTTGTCTACGCTCCGGTTGCGAACCAGCTGAGCGAGGATTCCTCACCGGTCAAGAACGTTTGGCTTGACATCTACAACGCGTCCGACAACTTCCTGAGCTCGACCTATCAGCCGCTGCTCGAGAACTATGATGATCTGCTGAACCTCAACGTCGAGTATATCGGCGGCGACGGACAGACAGAGTCCAATATCACCAACCGTCTGGGCAACCCGGATCAGTATGACGCATACGCGATCAACATGGTTAAGACGGACAACGCTGCTTCCTACACCGCGCTGCTTCAGTAATCAGAGGCTTTGGCGGAATATACACAGGAACGGATTGAACAGTAATTGAGGGATTGGGGGAATTCCTGAGAATTCCCCCTTTCCTTTTGACAAATGTAAGGAGAATAACCGTGGATACAAAGAAAGACGATATCATCCTTTCGATACGCGGTATGTCCAAATCTTTCGGAAGAAACCGGGTGCTCGACCACATCAGTCTTGAAGTGAAGAAGGGCATCGTCATGGGACTGATGGGAGAGAACGGAGCGGGCAAGTCCACTATGATGAAGTGCCTGTTCGGCATCTATCATATGGATGAGGGCGACATCACTCTGGACGGCAGAGAGATCAGCTTCTCAGGGCCGAAGGATGCTCTGGAGAACGGTGTCGCGATGGTGCATCAGGAGCTGAACCAGTGTCTTGACCGCAGTGTTGTGGACAATCTGTTTCTCGGAAGATACCCGACTAAGGGCGGAGCGATTGACGAGGGACGTATGAAGAAGGAGGCCGCGGAACTGTTCCGCGCTCTCGGCATGACTGTGAACCTGACGCAGCCGATGCGGAAGATGTCCGTATCCGCGCGCCAGATGTGTGAGATCGCTAAGGCTATCTCGTATAATTCGAAAATAATCGTTCTGGACGAGCCTACGTCCTCCCTGACAGAGCCGGAGGTCAAGAAGCTGTTCAAGATCATGCGCCAGCTTACAAGCCAGGGAATATCGCTGATCTATATCTCCCATAAGATGGATGAGATATTTGAGATCTGTGACGAGGTATCGGTGCTGCGCGACGGCGAGATGGTTATGACGAAGTCCGTCAAGGATACCAGCTTCAATGAACTCATCGCCGCCATGGTAGGCCGTTCGCTGGAGAACCGTTTCCCGCCGGTGGACAATTGTCCCGGGAAGCCGGTATTTCGTGTGGAGCACCTTTCCACGAAGTTTGCGCCGTATCTTCAGGACATTTCCTTCGAGGTCAATGAAGGTGAGATATTCGGACTCTACGGCCTTGTCGGAGCCGGCCGGTCAGAGCTTCTTGAGACGATATTCGGCGTCAGGACCAGGGCGTCGGGACGCATATACTACAAGGATCATCTGATGAACTTCAACAGCGCCAAGGAGGCTATGGAACATGGCTTTGCCATGATCACCGAGGAGCGCAAGGCGAACGGGATGTTCGCGAAGGGTGATCTTACCTTCAATACCACCATTGCGAATCTCAACCGGTACATGTCGGGCGTCATGCTCTCTGATCCGAAGATGCGCCGCGCCACGGAGGATGAGATCCGCATTATGCATACCAAGTGCATGGGGCCGGATGACCTTATCTCCGGGCTGTCCGGCGGCAATCAGCAGAAGGTTATATTCGGAAAATGGCTTGAGCGCTCGCCTGAGGTGTTCATGATGGATGAACCGACCAGAGGAATCGATGTCGGCGCAAAGTATGAGATATATGAACTGATTATACAGATGGCGAAGCAGGGCAAGACCATCATCGTTGTATCGTCCGAGATGCCTGAGATCCTGGGAATCACGAACAGGATCGGGGTTATGAGCAACGGGCAGCTGTCAGGGATAGTCAACACAAAGGATACCGATCAGGAAGAGCTGCTTCGGCTCAGCGCGAAGTATCTGTAAAACAGCCGGGAGGAAAGAATCATGGCAGATAATTATCAGACAGGAGGAATCCTGACCGAAGAGCAGGCGGCGAAGCTGCTTGCGCCTATCGATGAATATGTCGGCAGGATACAGAGTAAGATCGATGTCCTGAGGGTGGACGGAACCGACAAGGTCCAGGATCTGACAACCCATCTTCAGGTTATCAAGGAGAGCAAGCTGCTCAGCAGGGAAGAGAAGCAGCGGCTCACCGCGGAGGATCAGGCGAAGCTTGAGAAGGCGAAGGCCGTCGAGGCGAAGAATAAGGCTGAGGTAGACAAACTGATCGCAGACGCCGAGGGCTACATCGGCGCCCATTATGATAAGGAATATCTAAGTGCGGTCAGGGCGAGCGGCGAGGTCGAGAAGGCGGCGGCTCAGAAGAAATACAACGAGACTGTTGCCAGACTGAAAGCCGAGACGCAGAAGTCTGTCTCTGAACTCAAGGCAAAGGCCGCCTCCGCTTCAGGTGAAGAGAAGGCAAAGTATGCCCAGGAACTCAAGGACGAGAACTATGTCGCGAAGAACAAGCTCTTCGACGCCAAGCTCGCGTACCAGAAGGATCTTCAGGATATCAAGGACAGGGAACATGAGGCTTTCACTCATAAGTACCATCTGATTGACCTGCTTCGCAATTCGAGATTCACTTTTGCCCAGAACCAGGCACAGAAGAGGGAGAACCGGAGATATACCTTCTCAAGAAAGCAGTTCTTCCTGTCGAACGGTCTGTACATTGTTATTATCGGAATCTTCATCATGCTGTGTATTATAGCTCCGGTGGTGAAGCATACTGATCTTCTGACTGTAAACAACGTGCTGAATATTCTGCAGCAGGCTTCCCCCCGCATGTTCCTCGCGCTCGGCGTGGCGGGGCTGATCCTTCTGACAGGAACCGACCTCTCGATAGGCCGTATGGTCGGTATGGGTATGTGTATCTCGACCATCGTTATGCATAAGGGACCGAACACCGGCGCGGTATTCGGCGCGGTATTTGACTTAACGTCCATACCGCTGGCGGTAAGGGCTATACTTGCTCTGCTTCTGTGCATCGTTGCCTGCACCTGCTTTACATCAATCGCAGGCTTCTTCGCCGCGAGGTTCAAGATGCATCCGTTCGTCTGTACGATGGCGAATATGCTGATGATCTTCGGCCTTGTCACCTACGCGACCAAGGGCGTGTCGTTCGGCGCTATCGAAAATGACATTCCGAACGCTGTCATCCCTAAGATCGGGAGCTTCCCGACCATCATTCTGTGGGCTGCCGCGGCGGTTGCGATAGTATGGTTTATCTGGAACAAGACCAAGTTCGGCAAGTACTTGTACGCGGTGGGCGGCAACTCCGAGGCGGCCGCCGTATCAGGAATCTCAGTGTTCTGGGTAACGATGGGCGCGTTCATGATGGCCGGCGTTCTGTACGGCTTCGGCTCATGGCTCGAGTGCAACCGTATGATCGGTTCAGGATCCGCCGCTTACGGACAGGGATGGGATATGGACGCCATCGCGGCCTGCGTGGTCGGCGGCGTGTCATTTACCGGAGGTATCGGAAAGATCTCGGGCGTCGTCGTAGGTGTTCTGATCTTCACGGCGCTGACCTATTCGCTTACGATACTTGGCATTGATACAAACCTTCAGTTCGTGTTCGAGGGCATCATCATCCTCGCGGCTGTCACTCTTGACTGCCTGAAGTACGTGCAGAAGAAGTAACAGCCTTACACAGAAATACTTGCGCTCTTTTCCTGCTTGATGTAGAGTAAACCACATCAGACAGGAAGGAGCGCATTATTTTTTATGGAAGAAGGATTCAATGTTGCCGATATCTACGGCGAGGATGTTTTTTCGGACAGTGTTATGAGAACACGTCTGCCTAAGAACGTCTATCGGGAACTGCACAAGGCGATTGACGATGGGGGAGAGCTTAATCCTCTCGTAGCCGACGAGATTGCCGAAGCTATGAAGCAGTGGGCGATCGAGAAGGGGGCAACGCACTACACGCACTGGTTCCAGCCTCTGACGGGGACTACCGCGGAGAAACACGACAGCTTCCTGGCTTCCACTGGTGAGGACGGAAAGGTTCTGATGGAACTGTCCGGAAAGAACCTGATCAAGGGAGAGTCAGATGCTTCATCTTTTCCCTCGGGAGGACTCAGGGCCACCTTTGAAGCCAGGGGATATACCGCCTGGGATATGACTTCACCTGCCTTTGTGCGCAAGGACGCAGCGGGGGCCACACTGTGCATCCCGACTGCCTTCTGCTCTTACAATGGCGAGGCACTGGACTTCAAGACGCCGCTCCTTCGGTCGATGGATGCGCTCAACAAGCAGTCGCTGAGGCTGCTCCGCCTGTTCGGAAATACGACCTCAAAGAAGGTGAGACCTTATGTCGGGCCTGAGCAGGAATACTTTCTGGTTGACAAGAAGACTTTTCATAAGCGAAAGGACCTGGTCTACACCGGCAGGACCCTGTTCGGCGCGATGCCTCCGAAGGGCCAGGAACTGGATGATCATTACTACGGGTCTTTGAGGACGCGTGTCGCCTCATTCATGAAGGATGTCAACCAGCAGCTCTGGAGGCTGGGCGTTCCGGCCAAGACACAGC
>DFHY01000130.1:3880-11109 GCA_002371345.1 Lachnospiraceae bacterium UBA3711 | reverse complement strand
GGCACTGAGGAGACGAGAATGATCCGGATCCTCCGGCACTGAGGAGACGGCAGACCGTCACTCCGGAGCCGCCCACAGTGTGAGATCGGAGGCGTAATCACCGTTGTCCATCCAGCGCCGGGTGAGCGTCTCGTCAGCGTACAGCACATACCCATCCGGAAGGGTGTATGAGACGGGGTCTCCCTTAAGCGTCGTCAGGATGCAGGTTCTTTCATTCTCCGTTCCCGGATCAAGTATAACCCTGACATCGCGCAGATACTCAGGAGCCCACACTGCTCCGGGAGTCATATGCCTGATCAGTCCCATGTATCCGGTCTCTACGAAGGGGGTCATGCCGTGATCGTAGGAAAATGAGATGTGCCTGACGTCAGATACGGATCCGTCCTCGTTATGTCTTGAGATGAGGATGGTCTGAACCTCAAGAGTGGACGGATCGAGCAGATATACACAGGAGTAGAATTCATTTTCCGGGAGCTCTTCAAGCCCGAACCTGAGAATCGTGGATTCCGTAAGCTGCGTAACCAGAAGCAGAGCGCTGCTCGTCCTGTGAACAGCCAGGAGCATTTCCTCGCGTGTATCGTCGTCAAGCGTGACAGCGTCATTCCTGCTTCGGTACGGCTTGCTGGAGGCGTTAAGGAAGCAGACGAAGCGCATCGAGGTCATATAATCCTCCACACACGCGTTTTCCCCGTAAATGAGAAGACGCAGCTCCTCAAGCCCCGGAGTCCAGTCATCAGAATAGTAGATCAGGGGATCAGCGTAGAAAGCGCTGTATTCCTTCCAGGTTTCAGAGTCATCATTGAACAGCCTGAACGACGCGGATACATCATCGTGCTTCTTCCACAGCTCTTCTCCCGCATTCGCGAGGCAGACTTCATCGATGAGGGCGCCGCATTCTCCCATCGTCATGCCGGCGGCTTCACCTGTCGGAGTATCCTTCTTAAGTCCGTCAGTGATGCCTGCAGGAATTTCATAGGTCATCTCCGTCTCCATCAGAGGCTCTGATTCTGATTCAGTGCCGTCCTCAGACTCCTCAGGTACATGCGAATAATCCACAACTATGTCATCCTGAGCCGGGGCGCAGGGAGCGGGGACAAGCATAGACAGAGTGAGGGTGAAGAGAACCGCGGAAAGCTTTCCAGACATAATGATCTCCTTGATAACTGCTGCGGGTGTTGTTTATTTGCTTATATGTCAGAAAGTGTACCACATCACGCGGAAAACAGGTATAATAAACAATTATGAACGAAGCCTGCCGGGGCGGCAGACTGAACGAAGCCGGCCATTGCGGCAGACCCCGGAAGGAGGACAGGCATGAAGCTGATAAGGACAGTGGACGCGGAAGGGCATGTGCTGTGCCATGACATGACCAGGATCATACCCGGAAGGTTCAAGGGCCCCGCATTCAAAAAGGGACATATCGTCACCAAAGAGGATATCCCGGTTCTTCTTGAGATGGGTAAGGAGAACCTGTATGTCTGGGAGAAAACGGAAGGCATACTTCACGAGGACGAGGCTGCGGCTGTGCTCCGCGACCTGGCGGCCGGAGAGCATATGACAGCGGGGGCGCCATCCGAGGGAAAGATCGAGATAAAGGCGGCGTGCGACGGTCTGTTCAAGGTGAACAGGAAGGCTCTTCTTGCCATCAACTCCACGCCTCAGATGATGATAGCGACACGCTTCGGAGATACGCCGGTGAAGGCCGGGGACAAGCTGGCAGGAACCAGGATCATCCCGCTTGTGATCGAGAAGGAGAAGATGGACGATCTTCGGAAGAGAACTCTCGAGGCGTCAGACGGCTTACCTGTGCTTGAGCTGAAGCCTTACCGCCATAAGAAGGTCGGGATCGTCACGACCGGATCAGAGGTGTACCGGGGACTGATCGAGGATAAGTTTACTCCTGTGCTGATAAGCAAGCTTGAGGAGTTTGACGTTGAACTGGTCGGTCATGAGACCACCGACGACGATGACCGCATGACCAGCGCCGCGATCAATGGCCTTCTTGATAAAGGAGCCCAGGTCGTACTGTGCACCGGCGGGATGAGTGTGGACCCTGATGACCGCACTCCGCTGGCTATCCGCAATACCGGCGCCGATATCGTCACATACGGCGCACCTGTGCTGCCGGGAGCGATGTTCCTTCTGTCATACCTGTACGATAAGGAGCCTGATGGGGAATGCGCGCGGACGCCCCGCGTCATATGCGGCCTTCCGGGGTGTGTGATGTACGCGAAGCGGACCATTTTCGACCTGCTGCTTCCGAGAATCATGGCTGATGATATCATAAGCGCACAGGAGGTATACGCGCTTGGGGAAGGCGGCCTGTGCCTTGGCTGCGATGTGTGCACATTTCCTGCCTGCGGTTTCGGCAAGGGCAGGATGTAAGAGACGGAGTTAAATATCGAAGCCATTAAGTTGATCATACTTTTCGACGTGGAGAAATACGATGAATATCCTTACAGACATAGTCAGGAACCCGGTGTTTCTGTCGGCAGGCGGATCGTGGCTTGTTGCACAGGTTTCAAAGATCATATATGAGACCATACGGTACGGCTTCAATTCAGGCAGGCTCACGGGAGGGGGCGGCATGCCGAGCTCGCATTCAGCGACGGTCACCGGACTTACGGTGGGATGCCTGCTGTCTGGCTCCGCCAGAAGTCCGGAGTTCGCGGTATCACTGTTCCTGGCCATGGTCGTAATCTATGACGCTATGGGCGTCAGGTATGAGACCGGACAGCAGGCGAAGATCCTGAACGCCATGCGCAGGAGGGATATCGAGGAAGGCAGGGAGCCGCTGTTTGACAAGGAACTCGACGAGAAGATGGGACATACACTGGCTGAGGTCATCGTGGGAATCCTGATCGGGATCGGGATGGCTCTCCTCATGTGTCTGTGGGCCTGGCCGCTTATAGACGGCGCGCTGGCCGGGATGTGAAAGGGGGAAAATATGAGCACGGAAGCTGTTTTCTGGCTGGTTGTGATGATTCTGTTTCTGATACTGGAGATGGCCACAATCAGCCTGGTATCCATATGGTTCGTGGGAGGAAGCCTGGCGGCATTTCTGGTTTCTTTCATTGTAAAGAAGCCGTGGGTCGAGGTCATCGTGTTCCTGGGAGTCTCCCTGGTCCTGCTCCTGCTTATCCGCCCTATGGCGGCAAAGTTAGGGGTCAAGAAGAAAGACCAGATCAGGAGCGGAGCGCAGTCACTCGTCGGCAAGCGGGCTGTCGTGACGGAGTCGATCGACAACCTTCACGCAAAGGGCGCTGTTCAGGTAAACGGGCAGTTCTGGAGCGCCAAAACCGCTGATGACGATGTACAGATCAGCAAGGACAGCGTGGTCATGATCCGTGAGGTAGACGGCGTCAGGCTTGTTGTCGAGGAACTGAAGAGAAAATAACGGACAACGGGGACAGGCCTGAAAGAACAACGGCTCCGGTTTGCGGCAGACAGCCTCCGGGGAGAAAGTATCAGGCAGCCTCCGGAGAGAAAGTATCAGGCAGTCTCCGGAGAGAATGTATAGGTCAGCATCCGGCGGATATGTCCGGGAGAAAGGAGAACAAGATGAATGTAAGCGTGGGTTTGGTTATAGGGATCATCCTCGTAATTCTGATAGTATGGATAATCATGTCGAGCATCAGGATCGTTCCGCAGGCGACAGCGGTTATCGTCGAACGTCTCGGAGCATACCAGGCCACCTGGGATGTGGGACTCCACCTGAAGATGCCGTTTATCGACAGGATCGCGAAGCGTGTCATCCTGAAGGAGCAGGTCGTCGACTTCCCGCCGCAGCCTGTTATCACGAAAGATAACGTAACGATGCAGATCGATACGGTCGTGTTCTTCCAGATCACCGATCCTAAGCTGTATACCTACGGCGTGGAGAATCCGATCATGGCTATCGGCAATCTGACCGCGACGACTCTGAGAAACATCATCGGTGAGATGGAGCTTGATGAGACGCTTACATCTCGTGAGATCATCAACACAAACATGAGGGCCACACTGGACCAGGCTACGGATCCCTGGGGCATCAAGGTAGGCCGGGTCGAACTGAAGAACATCATCCTTCCCGATGACATCAAGAATTCGATGGAACGCCAGATGAAGGCGGAGCGTGAGAGACGTGCGGCTATCCTTACCGCGGAGGGCGAGAAGAAGTCCGCTATCCTGAAGGCCGAGGGTAAGAAAGAGTCGGCTGTGCTTGAGGCAGAGGCGGAGAAGGAAGCCGCGATTCTGCGCGCGGAAGCAGCCAAGGAGAAGATGGTCCGCGAGGCACAGGGTCATGCTGAGGCGATCAGGACAACGCAGCGGGCGACGGCTGACGGCATCAGGATGATCAAGGAGGCAGGCGCGGATCAGGCGGTGCTGGCACTCAAGAGCCTAGAGGTGTGGCCGACCGTAGCCAACGGCAAGGCGACCAAGATCATCATCCCGAGCGAGATCCAGAACATCGCGGGGCTGATCAAGTCCGTGCAGGAAGCGGCTTCGGACAACATGATGCCCACTGAGGAAAGCGCGGCACAATAAACGTTCTGCATTGATTATCTTGAGGAGCGAGGAGCGCTGAGCGTCAAGTGGACGCTCGTTCAGCGCCGGTCATAATTGTTTTTAGAAAAGGAATGGGAAATGAACATACAGGGACGCAGTTTTCTGACACTGAAGGACTTTACGCCGGATGAGATCATCGGGATGATCGATCATGCCGGGAAGCTTAAAGCTCTCAAAAAGTCGCGCACGCCTCACCGCAATCATGAGGGCAAGAACATCGCGCTGATCTTTGAGAAGACCAGCACGAGGACCCGCTGCTCTTTCGAGGTTGCGGCTCATGATCTCGGGATGCAGGTCACTTACCTTGATCCGTCAGGATCTCAGATCGGCAAGAAGGAGAGCATAGCGGATACGGCGAGAGTGCTTGGACGCATGTACGACGGAATCGAGTACAGGGGCTTTGAGCAGGAGATTGTGGAGGAACTGGCGAAGCATGCCGGCGTTCCTGTCTGGAATGGCCTGACAAATGAATACCACCCGACGCAGATGCTGGCGGATATGCTGACCATAAGGGAGCATTTCGGAGACATGAAGGGCAGGAAGCTTACCTACTTCGGGGACGCCCGTTACAATATGGGCAACTCCCTGATGATCGTCTGCGCCAAGCTGGGCCTGCATTTTACCGCGTGCACTGACAGGGACTACTTCCCGGACAAAACCCTTGTAAATGAGTGCGAGGCCTGGGCGAAGGAATCGGGCGGCAGCATAACCCTCACGGAGAATCCTGAGGAGGGCGCGAAGGGCGCCGATGTGATCTACACTGATGTGTGGGTATCCATGGGAGAGCCGGATGCGGTCTGGGAGGAGCGAATAAGGAAGCTCAGCCCGTACCAGGTAAATGCGAAGGTGATGGCTCTTGCCGGCCCTGACGCGGTATTCATGCACTGCCTGCCGGCATTCCACGATCTTAATACCACCACAGGGCAGAAGATTCATGAGAAATTCGGCCTGACCGCGATGGAAGTAACAGATGATGTGTTCGAGTCTGGGCAGTCGATAGTGTTTGACGAAGCCGAGAACCGTATGCATACGATCAAGGCGGTTATGGATCTGACACTGTGACGCTGACGTGCGGCGATTATGAGCTTGCTCTGGCTTTTTCATATGCGAGCCGGACAGCCGTGACACTTACGTGCGGCGGAGGTATATGAGCAGCACAGGCTGTCTTGGGGAATGTGGGTCTTATATTATGACAAACCGGTATCTGCCATCAGAAGAATACAAGAGAAAGCTTCGTGAGAGGCATATCCTGGAAGGCTTCTGCCTCGCTGACGCGGCTGTCATGCTCGTGCTTAGTGTTATATTTTTCTTCGACATTAACAGAGATCTGTGGGTGCCTGAGACCGTCGCTGTTCTTGGAGGAATACTGAACCTGGCTCTGTCTGTCAGAACGCTTCTGATTCGGATGTGGCTGCTGGCGGGAGGCTTGTGCGCAGCCGGATGCGCCTGCTTCATACTCCTGGCCTACCTGAACTGGACATGAGAACCGGGCGCCTGAACAGCATCTGAGAGCATGCAGCATGAACCGGAGTAAAGCCGTGCTGTGAGAATCGGACTTGAGAGTCTTGCCGCATGAACCGCAGCTGAGGGAGGACATAATACTTGACGGATACAAAATACGAGATTCTCAGAGCTCTGCGTGAGAGCACCGGCTACATCTCCGGCCAGAAGCTGAGCGGGAAGATAGGGATATCACGCACAGCTGTCTGGAAGCATATACGCTCTCTCGAGGAGGATGGGTACGGGATCGAAGCCGTGAACCGGAAAGGATACCGCCTTGCCGGCATCCCTGATACTATCGCCGCCCGTGAGGTTGGAAGCCGCCTGAAGACGAAGCGCATGGGCAGAAGCATCCGGTACTTCAGCAGCATCGATTCCACGAACCAGTACGCAAAGCGTGTCGCGGAAGGGCATGGAGGAATCACCGGAGACGAAGAGTATTCCGGCTCAACCTACGGAGATGGAAATGACATAGACGGCATGCTGATCATTGCTGATGAGCAGACTGCCGGAAAGGGGAGAAGCGGAAGACACTGGGTGACTCCGCCGAAGGAGGCGATCGCATTTTCCCTGATTCTCAAGCCGAAGCTTGATCCCGGCAGGATATCCATGGTGACACTGGTTATGGGATTGGCTGTCGTAAATGCGGTAAACTCCCTGTACAGCCTGAACGCCGGCATCAAATGGCCAAATGACGCGGTCATCGGCGGGAAGAAGCTGTGCGGAATACTGACCGAGATGAGCGCCGAGATCGGAGAGGTTCACTACATCGTGATCGGCGTCGGGATAAATGCCAATCTGACCGCATTTCCGGAGGAGATCAGCTCAATCGCGACAAGCCTGAAGCTGGAGCTCGGCCATGACATAAACCGTGCGCAGCTCATAGCTTCCGTCATGGAGGAATTTGAGAGGCTGTACACTCTGTTTGAAGAGAAAAGCAGCCTTGAAGACCTGAAGGATGAGTACAATGCGGTATGCCTGAATATGAACAGGCCGGTGCGCGTCCTCGATCCGAAGGGCGAGTATACCGGATATTCTCGCGGGATCAATGAGAACGGTTCACTTATAGTAGAGAGAGAAGACGGAACGGTGTCTGAGGTTTACTCGGGGGAAGTGTCAGTCCGCGGAGTCTACGGATATGTATAGCGGATAATCTAAGGAACTGTCACAGAATAACTTGG
>DFHY01000130.1:0-3829 GCA_002371345.1 Lachnospiraceae bacterium UBA3711 | reverse complement strand
GACAGGTTAACCATATGGATATAAATAAAGACGGAGAGGTCGTGCTGTGCGCGGCCAGCTCCTATGAACAGAAGTATTATTTCAACGGCTCATTCAGCCAGATTCCGGGAGATGTGAAGGACCAGCTGCATATCATCTGTGTCCTGTTCACCGAGGACATCGGCGGCATCATCATGTTTGTCTTTGACAAGGAAGGGCATCTTCAGATCCGCACTCAGGCGTTGGATTCGGACTATAATTACGATGAGATCGGGGCTGCGCTTGAGGTTAAGGAGATACAGAGGCAGCGCAGGGATATGCTGAATGGGCTGGAGCTGTATTACCGCGCGGTGTTCCTGCACGAGAGCCTGGATCTGGAGCCGTGGCAGCTGGAGTGAACAGCATAGCCGTGAGTTGAATCTGCTGTTCAGTTTAAACAGGAGAAAGAATTGAGAATCGGAAATGTCGAGCTTCCGAACAATCTGATACTGGCACCGATGGCAGGCGTGAGCGACCTGCCATTTCGTCTGCTGTGCCGTGAGATGGGTGCGGGGCTTACTGTGATGGAAATGGTCTCAGCTAAGGCCATACTGTATAAAAACAAGAATACAAATGAACTGATGCGCACAGTACCGCAGGAGCGTCCGGTAAGCCTGCAGCTGTTCGGGTCGGATCCGGATATTGTATCGGAGATAGCACTGCAGATAGAGGACAGGCCATTTGACATACTGGACTTCAACATGGGGTGTCCCGTTCCTAAGATAGTGAAGAACGGTGAGGGAAGCGCCCTGATGCGGGACCCGGAGAGGGCGGCTTCTATCGTGCGGGCCTGCGTGAAGAAGATCCACAAACCAATGACCGTCAAGATACGCAAGGGCTTCAATGAAAATGAGGTGAATGCTGTGGAACTCGCAAAGCGCCTGGAGGATGCCGGCGCTGCGGCAATCGCGGTTCACGGGCGCACCAGGGAGCAGTTCTATTCAGGAAAGGCTGACTGGGATATCATACGGCAGGTGAAAGAGGCTGTCTCCATACCGGTGATCGGAAACGGCGACGTAACAGGGCCAGCAAGCGCAAGAGCCATGCAGGAAGAGACAGGCTGCGACGCGGTCATGATAGGCAGGGCCGCGCGCGGGAATCCCTGGATATTCCGGCAGATACTTGAAGCGGAAAATGCAGGCAGAGGCAACTTCCAGGTATCGGATACGGCAGAACGCAGAAGCATGAAGGGATCAGGATTGACAGACTGCGGCAGTATCAATGGATCGGGAACGGGAGACTGCGGCAGTATACATGAATCGGGGGAGGCATACTTCGATGAGTCAGTACAAGCCAAGAGACAGCTCCGGGAAGGAGACGGAACAAGGCCTGATGTTGTTGAATTGAGGAAAATGATCCTGCGTCATGCACAGATGATGATCGATCTTGACGGTGAATATACCGGTATCAGGAAGATGAGGAAGCACGTAGCTTGGTACACTGCCGGGTACCCGAATTCATCGAAACTCAGGGGACTTTCCAACAGCATCGAGACTATGGACGACCTTAGAAATTTATTGACTTTGCTGGTTCCATAACCTATAATTTCATTTCAGTGCAAATGCGCGAGAGCCGCCGCCAGGCGCATTTTTCCGATACCCGAATTGATTGGCGCGGCCAATAAAAAACGCTGAAAATATAACTTTACAGCGGTATTGAAAGGGGTTTCAACATGGAAGAAGGTAAGAGGATTCTGACACAGTCAGGGTATGAGAGACTTCAGAGTGAGCTGGATGATCTGAAGATCAATGCGAGAAAAGAGATTGCTGAGAAGATCAAAGAGGCAAGGGCACAGGGAGACCTGAGCGAGAACGCCGAATACGACGCTGCGCTCGACGAGCAGAGGGATATCGAGGCCAGGATCGGTGAGATCGAGGCGATTCTGAAAAACTCGGAGGTCATGGGAGATCATCCGGATGACGGTACGATCAATATCGGAAGCCATGTTACGATCCGCGAGGTCGGAACAGACTTTGATATGGATATCGAGATAGTCGGAGCATCGGAGGCAAACAGCCTCACCAGGCGTATTTCCAACGAATCACCGGTAGGCAAGGAGCTGATGCACAAGCAGCAGGGCGAGATCGTCAGCGTTGAGACCGCCGACGGCCTGATCAAGTATGAGATCCTCAAGGTAGAGCCGCCGAAAGCCTGAGCGGATATGGGATTGTAGGCACAGGGCTTGCGATAGACATGGCAGGCATGAGGCCGTAAGGGCAGAGCTTTCGAAGGTCTCGACAGGTTTGAGGCTGTAATTGGGGGAATCGACAGGGCCTGAGCAGATTGCATGTTAAGAAAGGAACCACATGGCAGATCAGAACCAGAACCCGCAGGGGCAGAATGACAGGGCACAGCAGAAGAAGCCGCAGCAGGATATGAACCAGCTGCTGAAGGTCCGCCGCGAGAAGCTGGCAAATCTTCAGGCTGAGGGCCACGATCCGTTTGTGATAACCACATACGATCAGACCCACCATGCACCGGATATCAAAGAGCATTTTGATGAGATGGACGGCAGTGAAGTCTCCATTGCCGGCCGCATGATGAGCAAGAGAGTTATGGGTAAGGCGTCATTCTGCAATGTTCAGGACCGTTATGGAAACATACAGGTCTATGTCGCGCGTGACAGCATAGGAGAGGATCCCTACAAAGCCTTCAAGAAGATGGATATCGGTGATATCGTCGGAGTGAAGGGAAAGGTATTCCGTACGAAGATGGGGGAGATCTCTGTCCATGCGGAGGAACTGACGCTTCTGTCCAAGAACCTGATTCCGCTGCCGGAGAAGTTCCATGGACTTCAGGACACGGATATCCGCTATCGCCAGAGATATCTGGATCTGGTCATGAACGCTGAGGTCCGCGACACCTTCATGAAGCGGTCTCAGATCATCAGCGAGATCCGCAGATTCCTCGATGACCGTGATTTCATGGAAGTCGAGACCCCGATGCTTGTCAGCAATGCGGGCGGAGCCGCGGCAAGACCATTTGAGACGCATTACAATGCTCTTGATGAGGATGTCAAGCTGCGCATCAGCCTTGAGCTGTACCTGAAGCGCCTGATCATCGGCGGCATGGAGAGAGTCTACGAGATCGGCAGAGTCTTCCGCAATGAGGGCGTCGATACCAGGCACAATCCCGAGTTCACGCTCATGGAGCTCTACCAGGCTTACACAGACTACAATGGAATGATGGAACTGACGGAGTCCCTGTTCCGCCATCTGGCGAACAAGGTCTGCGGCAGCGCTAAGATCATGTATCAGGGAACTGAGATCGACATGGAGAGCCCGTTCAGGCGCATGACTATGATCGACGCGGTCAGAGAATACGCCGGCGTTGACTTCAATGAGATACATACCGATGAAGAGGCGAAGGCTGCCGCGAAGGAGAAGGGCATCGAATATGAGGACCGCCACAAGAGAGGCGACATCATAAATCTGTTCTTCGATGAATTCTGCGAGGATAAAATGATCCAGCCGACATTCATCACGGATCATCCGGTGGAGATATCCCCGCTGACAAAGAGAAAGCCCGAAGATCCTTCGCTGGTTGAGCGTTTTGAGCTGTATATCTACGGGCGTGAGATGTGTAACGCCTACTCTGAGCTGAACGATCCGGTCGACCAGAGAGAGCGCTTCAAGGCTCAGGACGCACTGGCCGAGGCCGGCGACGAGGAAGCCAACCACACCGACGAGGACTTCCTTCACGCGATGGAGATCGGCATGCCCCCGACAGGAGGCATCGGATACGGTATCGACCGCCTGGTCATGCTGCTGACCGACAGTGCGGCGATAAGAGATGTGCTGCTGTTCCCGAC
>DFHY01000019.1 GCA_002371345.1 Lachnospiraceae bacterium UBA3711 | reverse complement strand
CTTTTCTTCCAGTTCATCCGCAAAGGCAGAAGCGGCGTCGGGATTTGCCAGCTCATTTGCGATATAGTCAAAAGCCTCATCGACATCCGCTTCTGCAATCTCCGTCAAAACGTAATCGTATGTCTTAGATGCCATGTTTCTCCCTCAGCTTTTTCAGGGAAGACCTCCCGTCTGTTACATTTCCCTTTTCATAATCTTCGATCCCGCGGTTGAGCATGCGGGCTTCCTCCATGGACTGCATAGTCCTCTCGTAATAATCAATATCCATCACGACCAGCCGTCCGTATCCGTTCTTTGTGACAAAGACAGGGCCGTTTTCTTCTGCGCATTTCCGCTCGATCTCTACCGTGTTTTTCAAATCTCTCATTGGGACGATCTGCATGATATCACCTCCGTGGCTAAATAATATATTATATTTGGCCATTTTTTCAAGACACATCAAAGAAATCCTCATTTTTTCATTCGAGGTGGTTCCCTTACTACTGTCGAAATCTTTGGTAAAAGTTTGTATATCACTTGTAAAGTACTTCGGACAGTATATCCTATTTCTTTCTGTCGCCGGTTATAGAATCGGGACACAGACCCTCACAATAAGCTGGACATATCTGTGCTTACTTTTCATAGCTGGTCTCCTAACCTATCTACGCGGAATCCTTTTGGTTTATTCACATTATGCCATGTTTGAAAACGCGGAACAACCAAATTAGCACCGTTTCCTTTAGCTATCGAAATAGTCGCCTGCTTCACGTGAGGGCGGCTTTTTTACGTCTTATGGTTTTCACCATTATCTGCCGATCGATCACTCTACCGCAAGCATTGTCCCAGCAAAGCCAAGGGTTTTCTCTGGCTCATCATTGATGCCGCTTCCCGCTCCATCCTCGGCTACCGCGTCTCGGATAACCGCGGTGTCGGCCCCTGCATCCTGACCATGCGGATGGCTTTCCGCGGCCTTACAAAGCTCCCGGAGAACTTCCGCTTTATTGCTGACGGATACAGTGCCTATGTTCTGGCCGCCCAGCAGTTCTTCCATGAATACGGTAAAGACTTTAAGTTCCACATCACACAGGTCATCGGTCTTACGAATGACGATGAAGTAACCAAAGAATTCCGTCCCTTCAAGCAGCTCATCGAACGTCTCAACCGCACTTACAAGGAGACATACCGTGTGAAATGCGGCTAGCCGCCTTTCTCCTTTCAATAATTCTTCCCATGAAATGGATGCAGTTCTTTCTTCTCCGGATAACCCTCCGGGTGATGACCTGGGTGATGACTTTTACAATCGTACAAAATCAAAGAAGCTGAAAGTCCTGATAAATACTGGACTTTCAGCTTCTTTTCAGCAGGGGATGAGAGAATCGAACTCCCACCAAAGGTTTTGGAGACCCCTATCATACCATTTGACCAATCCCCTGTGTCTGTCCTTCGGACGACTCTACTTTTATAACACAGACCGGCAGTTCTGTCAATGACTTTCCTGATTTGACGGGCTGATACGGGCTGATAAACAAGAGTCCTCAAGTCAGCGCATTCACAAGATCGCGGACATTGCGCACTCCTATGAGACGTATGCCATCCGCCTTTCCGACAGACCGCATGCAGGCCTGAGGCAGAATGACTGTAGTGAAGCCCAGCTTCACAGCCTCCTTCACCCTGAGAGGAGCCTGAGATACAGAACGGATCTCTCCTGACAGTCCCACTTCACCGAACACCAGCGTCTTCTCATCGATCACGATATCCTTGAACGAGGAAATGACCGCGACGACAATCCCGAGGTCCACCGCCGGTTCCCTGAGCCTCACTCCTCCGGCTATGTTGACATAGACATCCATATCGGACAGTCTGAATCCCAGCCTGCGTTCCAAAACAGCAAGCAGCAGATTGACTCTGTTGTTGTCGGCTCCGTCGGTTGTGCGGCGCGGATAAGCGAGGTTGCTTCTTGCCGTCAGGGCCTGAACCTCTATCAGAATCGGCCGTGTTCCCTCCATAGAGCAGGCAACCACAGAGCCCGAAGCCCCCTCAGGTCTGCCGTCCAGCATGAACTCTGACGGATTCGGGACCTCGCACAGGCCGCTCTCCTTCATCTCGAACACGCCTATCTCATCCGTTGAACCGAATCGGTTCTTGACTCCGTGCAGTATCCTGTAGCTTGCGTGCCGGTCGCCCTCAAAGTACAGAACAGTGTCAACCATGTGCTCCAGAACTCTCGGTCCGGCGACCGCTCCCTCCTTCGTCACATGCCCTACTATGAAGATCGTCACGCCAAGTCCCTTCGCAAGCTGCAGCAGAACTCCCGTCGTCTCGCGCACCTGGGAGACTGAACCCGGCGCGGACGCTACATTCTCATTGTACATTGTCTGTATTGAATCTATGATAACGACCTGCGGCTGAAGCCGAACAATGGCTTCCTGCACGTCAGCCAGATTCGTCTCGCACAGAAGCAGCAGCGAATCGCCGAAATCACCCATACGGTTCGCTCTCAGCTTGATCTGCTGCTGGGATTCTTCTCCGGATACATAGAGAACCCGTACCGCCTCCTGAGAATCATCTTCAGGTGCTTTCATGTCATGGTTCCGGACAGCTGTATTCAGCCGCGTTGCCTTACGCTCCGCTGTCTTCTTCCCTCCTGTCTCTGAGACCGCATCTTCAAAGGCGGCGGCGCCTGATCCGCCGCTTCCGGTCGTCGTCAGATTCCTGCAGACCTGCAGCAGCAGTGTAGACTTGCCGATCCCCGGGTCCCCGCCGACCAGAATAAGAGAGCCCTGCACAAGGCCTCCCCCAAGAACCCGGTCGAGTTCTTTGATACCGGTGGACATGCGGTCAGAATCAGTCACGGTAATATTCTTCAGCGGCAATGCCCTGCCGACGGCATGAGAACCGGCTCCGCCAGCAGTACTTCCGGACACACCCTTCTTCGTGACTCCAAGACTCTCCCACTGTACCACTCCCGCAGTCGGCCGGCCTGTTCCCTTCGCTGCCGTTTTTGCCGGAGCAGCCGGCTCTTCCACGAAAGTATTCCATTCGTGACACGCGGGACACTGCCCCATCCACTTCGCGGATTCGTACCCGCAGTTCTGGCAGAAGTATACTATTGCTTTTCCCTTCGGCATAGTTCCGGCCCCCTCGCGCATGCGTGCGCATCCTCGCGGAGCATTTATTCTTCATCGCAAGCCTGGACTGCACGATGAAGACAATCTTGTTGTTACGCTCGTATCCCGCAACTGAAGTCGCAGGCATTGCGAGATGAAGAATAAAACCGCAGCGCCCTCCGCGTGACCGCCATCACGCAGAGAGCGCATTATCGTCTGTTCTTAAGTTCTGCCGGATCACATCGCGGCAGGATGCTCCGGTCCGGCGCTTCCCGCAGGTCTGTCTATTCCGCAGAGAACGTCAAGCGCGTATAACTTCCACCTTCGCACTTCCGCTCTCCCCGATCTCAATCGACAGAACCAGCTTGCCTCCTCTTCCGGTATCCATCATACCGGTATCTCTGCCGTCTACTATCACGCGGTATGTCGCCTCATCGCTCAGTCCCAATACAACCTGGCAGTCATTCGGGCATTCCACGCAGAAAGAGACTCCGTTCTCGTTCCATACAAAGTCATGAACCGCGGTTCCCGGTTCAGACTCGTACACCAGCGCGTCATTGCGTTCCAGGCGGGTTGACTCACGGAAGGTCTTGACCTTGTATCTGTCACCGCGCACCTCGAAGTCACTCTTCTTAGCCTTCTGATCCAGCTCATAGTCTCCAAAGCTGATCGCGTTATTCTCGTCTACTGTGATCAGATCTTTTATCACCGACATCTTCTTACTCCTCCGAATAAAATGTTACGTTTCCGGCTTTCATAGTACAGACAACCGTCTGTCCTGCTTTAATATTACCAGATAAAAGATTCTCTGCAAGCGCATCTTCAAGCTGATTCTGCACAGCACGCCTAAGAGGCCTGGCTCCGTACTTCTCGTCGAATCCCGCCTCCGCGATATGATTGCGGACCGAAGAGCGGACCTTCAGCGTGATGCCCATCTGGACGGACGCTCTCTTCTTCAGATCCTTCAGGAGCAGCGTCACTATCTGACATATCTCATCCTTTGACAGTGAGTGGAATACAATCGTCTCATCAATCCTGTTCAGGAACTCAGGCCGGAATATTCTCCTGACCTCTTCCATAACAGACCCCTTCATCGCCTCATAGTTCGCCTTCGCGTCGTCTCCGGCGCCAAAGCCGAGTCTCTTCGGGCTCTGAATAGACTGGGCTCCAGCATTTGAGGTCATTATCAGAATCGTGTTCTTGAAGTCCACCTTCCTGCCGTGTGAATCTGTGATATGTCCCTCATCCAGCACCTGCAGCAGGATATTGAAGATGTCAGGATGAGCCTTCTCGATCTCGTCGAACAGGACGACACTGTAAGGATGCCTCCTCACCTGCTCCGACAGCTGGCCTCCCTCGTCATACCCGACATAACCCGGAGGAGAGCCTACAAGCCTCGACGCGGTGAACTTCTCCATGTACTCTGACATATCAACGCGGATCATGGAATCCTCTGAACCGAACACCGTATCCGCAAGAGCCTTCGTAAGCTCAGTCTTGCCCACGCCCGTCGGTCCCAGGAAGAGAAATGACCCGATCGGACGGGCCGGATCTTTCAGCCCCGCGCGGCCTCGCCTGATTGCCCTGGCCACAGCGCTGACCGCCTCATCCTGCCCGATTATCCTCTCATGAAGTGTCTTCTCGAGCCGTATGAGTTTCTTTCCTTCATCCATAGTCAGCTTCTGCACAGGAATCTTCGTCCAATCAGAAACTGTCCTTGCTATATCCTCAGCCGTTACCTCCGCGCGCTCTTCCCTGGCCTTCTTCTGTTCTTTCGCCCGCCTGCTGTCCAGCCTTGATGAGAGTCTGTCCATCTTCTCATGTATGGCGTGCGCATCCTCAAACCGTCCCTCGACAAGGGTTTTTTCAAGCTCTTCGGACAGCTCCTTCAGCTCATCTGAGAGCTTCATGGACTTAAAGTCATCCCTGTAATAGCCGAGCTGCCGGCGTGAGCATGCCTCGTCCATAAGGTCAATAGCCTTGTCGGGAAGGAACCGGTCAGAAATGTACCGCGCCGACAGGCTGACCGCCGCGTTCAGCGCCTCATCCCTGATCCTGACTCTGTGATGCTTCTCGTATGAAGCCCTTAGCCCTTCAAGGATCTTAACGCTCTCATCCTCACCCGGCTCCTCCACCAGGATGGACTGGAAACGCCTCGCAAGCGCGGCGTCCTTCTCGACGTGCTTCCGGTATTCATCAACCGTTGTCGCGCCGATCACCTGAATCTCTCCCCTCGAGAGCATGGGCTTCATAATGTTGGCGGCATCAAGAGCCCCCTCGGACCCTCCGGCTCCGATGATGGTATGAAGCTCGTCTATGAACAGAAGTACATTGTCCGCGCCTGCCGCCTCGCTGAGCACGCTCTTGATCCGCTCCTCGAAGTCGCCGCGGAATCTTGACCCCGCTACCATTGCCGCCATATCAAGCGCGACAACCCTCTTGTCCCTGAGAGGTTCCGGAACGGTCCCGTTCACGATCTTCTGGGCCAGGCCCTCCACTATCGCTGTCTTTCCCACGCCGGGCTCTCCGATCAGGCAGGGATTGTTCTTGGTTCTGCGGCAGAGAATCTGGCATATACGGTCAGTCTCCCTCTCCCGGCCTATTATCGGGTCGATCTTCCCGTCGCGCACCTCATCCGTCATATCCCTGGAAAACTGGTCCAGGGTAGGCGTAGCGCTCTGGTACGAGCCTCCCTGCGAAGACACCATCTGCATATACTCCTGCAGCTGTTCATCGGAGACACCGATTATATCCAGGATCTTTGTGTACATCGCCTGGAAATCAATGCTCTGCGAATGGAGAAGCTTCGAGGCGCTGCAGTCAATATCTCTCATGAGGGCCAGGAGTATGTGCTCCGTCCCGATATCCTTTGAAAAGAAGTACGCGGCCTGCTCACCGGCGATCCGTATCGCAAGTTCGGTTCGCGGCGTCATGTTTCCCGGGAGGGAGAAGCTTCCGTCCTTCGCGTACAGAGACTGCGCCTTCAAAGGCTTCTTTGTCTTTCTGCGCTTTGCGGAGGTCTTCTTTCCGCGGTCCACGAAATCTGTCTCCGGCTCGATAAGCTCCCCTATCAGGCTTCGCAGGGCATCAGGCTCGACTCCGTACTCCCGGAGTACCACCCCTGCCGTTCCCTCACTCTCCTGAGCAAGGCCAAGAAGCAGATGCTCCGTCCCTATAACCGGGCTTCCTGATTCATTCGCCGCCTGAACCGCATACACCAGGGCCTGCTTCGCCGCTTCCGTAAATTGACTCTTCTGTTCCATATCTCTGCACCGTTCAGGGAAATATTACAGATCAACCATGTCGATCTTCACATTCTTGCCTTTATCCCCGCTGTCAGCGTCCGGTCCCGCGCCATTAAGCTCTCTTCGTGCCGCCGCCTCATTGAGAGCCTTTTCCTGCGCCTGGCGGGCAGCCTCCTGCTCCTTCTCTATCCGCTGAGCTTCCTGCGCCTGACGGCGCGCCTCCTCAGCTCTCGCGCGGCCTGCCTTCCTCGCTTCATTCTCAAGCTTCGCCTGAGCTGCGGCAGCCTTCTTCATAGCCTTCGCCTCCGCTTTGTTGACGCGCGTGAGGTCCTTCGTCACATCCCTTGGAACCTCCTGCGGATGAACCGGCTGCACTGCCTCGTAGCGTCTTGTCTCGTCCGGCGACTGCATCTGCCGTGGAGCCTGTGTCTGCCTCGTGCCCTGTGCCTGTCTGGGATTCCTCGGCTGCGCGGCTGCAGATCCTGCGTTTCCCGGCTGAGCATCCGCCGGCCTTACATTCCTCGACGGATGGTTCTGCGGCCGTACCGGCGTCCCTACCTGCCGGCTTGTCCAGCTTACAGCAGAATCCTGAGGATCATCCCCCCACTCGTCGTAGTCGGTGTTCTTCTTTTTCTTCATTCCGCGCGCGCGGTCCGGATCATCATCGCCCCAGTCTCCCCAGCCGTCATCGGCAACACTGCCGGTTCCTCCGAACGAGCCTGACTCTCTGTAAAATGCGAGCTCCTGTGCCATGTCTCTCCTGCGCAGCAGCAGGCTGATGACTATGAACAGGAATATGATGGACACGGCGATCAGAGCATAGAGCACATATGTCAGCATGCTGATATGGCTTCTCTGCTCGGTAATAGTCTTCTGCAGCTTCTCGATCGTATTCTCGGCATCCTGAAGAGAGTTGCGGTCAACCTTCACATATCTCGGATCCTCGGTCTCCACCTCGCTCTGCACCACCTCAGTGTCAATCGTGGCAGCAACAGCGCTCTCGTTCGCGGCGATCGCCTCCGCCGGATCGACATCTCCGCGCGCGGAAGTCACATTCAGCACATATTCGATCGCATTGCCGCTCTCGCTGGTGACGTTAATCACAACCGTTCCCGTCCCATCCGCAGACAGCGTCGTGCCGGTGACTGAATTCACTGTAGCGCTTGGGTTCGTAGTGTGAGGCTCAAGCTCGAGAGTCTGCGTACCTGCCGGGACTTCAACCGAATACTCCCATATGTCATAGCGGAATTCCGGGCTCACCGATACGCCCTCAGTCTTTATGCCCAGACTTGCGAGGGAGTTGTCATCAGACGCGAAAGCAGCTGATGAAAATGACAAGGTTATCATCAGCATAAACAACGCTGCCGCAAGGAGCTGCCTGCACCTTCTGTTCATTTGTCTAAAACCTCCACCTGTATTTCCTTAATGAAACTCAGCTATATCATGCCGGTAATACTTTCCATCGAATTCTATATTCCCGGCAGCTCCATACGCTTTCCTGCGAGCGTCCTCTGTGTCCGCGCCAAGAGCTGTGATGCCGAGCACCCGCCCTCCGCTTGTAACAACGGCGTCTCCCTGCATGGCGGTTCCCGCATGGAAACAGTAACAGTTCTTCATTCCTTCAAATGACTCAAGCCCGCTGATCACCTTGCCCTTCTCGTAGGATGACGGATATCCTCCCGAGGCAAGCACAACACATACACAGGCATTATCGGTGAACCTGAGTTCAATCTGATCCAGCGTTCCGTCAATACATGCCTCCATAACGTCGACGATGTCGTTTTCCATTCTCGGAAGGACAACCTGCGCCTCCGGATCGCCGAAGCGGCAGTTGTACTCGAGAACCTTAGGGCCATCCTCCGTGAGCATCAGGCCGAAGAATATCACTCCCTTGAATTCTCTGCCCTCAGCTTTCATCGCGTCTACCGTCGGCTGGAAGATCTTCTCCCGGCAGAAGCGCTGAATATCCTCTGTATACCATGGATTAGGAGATACATTTCCCATTCCTCCGGTGTTGAGCCCGGTGTCACCGTCACCGGCCCTCTTGTAATCCTGAGCCGACGACATCTCTCTGATATGTGTCCCGTCCACAAAGCTCAGGACAGACACCTCCCTGCCGGTCAGAAACTCCTCGACGACCATCTCATCGCCGGCCTGTCCGAACTTCTTCTCTCCCATGATCGCCTGAGCGCCGTCGAGCGCTGACTGCAGGTCCTCACAGATCAGGACACCTTTGCCGAGCGCCAGGCCGCTCGCCTTGAGAACAACCGGAAACTTCTCAAGGGACGTAAGGTAAGATCTTGCCTCCCCGAGATCCGTAAATGTCTCATAGGAAGCTGTAGGTATACCGTACTTCTTCATCAGTTCCTTGGAGAATGCCTTGCTTCCCTCAAGTATCGCTGCGTTCCTGCGCGGCCCGAATACTCTCAGGCCTCTCTTCTCAAAGACATCCACGATGCCGCCGACCAGAGGATCATCCATTCCTACAACCGTCAGGCCCACGCCTTTTTCCATGGCAAAGTCAGCCAGCTCTTCAAACTGATCTGCTTTCAGCGGTACAAGCTCCGCTATTTTGGAGATGCCGGCATTTCCCGGCGCACAGTATATCTTATCAACCCTGGGACTTCTTGCGCATGCCCATGCCAGAGCATGTTCCCTGCCGCCGCTGCCGACGATCAACACCTTCATATGATTGTCACCTTTCTGCCCTCTACCCTGACACGGCCCGTAGCGATCATGTCTATTGCCTCCGGCAGGATCTTCCATTCCGCCTGCTCCATGATCCTCCTCTGCAGGCTCTTCGGCGTGTCGTCAGATGCGACCTCCACAGCCTTCTGCAGAATGATCGGTCCTGTATCCGTTCCGCTGTCCACAAAATGTACCGTCGCGCCGGAGATTCTCACGCCGCGCTCAAGTGCCGCCTCATGCACCTTCAGCCCATAATAGCCTGTTCCGCAGAAGGACGGTATCAGCGACGGATGAATATTGATGATACGGTTCTCGTACGCCTTAACCATCTTCTCAGGGATCACGCACAGGAAGCCTGCCAGGACCACGAGATCCGCGCCTGATCCTGTCACCTCGTCCTGAAGCGCCTCATTGAAATGATCTCTTGAAGCAAAGTCTCCGGGGCTCAGAACCTTTGCGTCTATTCCGGCCCTCTTCGCCCGCTCAAGAGCGTATGCGCCGTAATTGTTCGACAGCACCAGGCAGATACGCGCGCCATGTATGCTTCCGCTTTCTATCGCGTCTATTATTGCCTGAAGATTCGTACCCGAGCCTGATACCAGCACAGCTATATTCAGCATTCTGTTCCTCTCAAATCAGTGATGTTGTGGTCAAAAGTACCGGCTTCAGGGCTTTTGGCCTTTACATCATCATATGATCTCGGCGCATTTCTCACCGGCCTGGATCTTTCCGATAACGTATGCCTTCTCGCCGGCCTGCTCAATAGCTTCCACCGCTCTGTCCGCATCTCCGGGAGAAAGAGCCATCACCATACCGCATCCCATGTTGAAGGTATTGTACATCACGCGCTCCTGAATCGAGCCCTCCCTCTCTATCATGCGGAATACTTCAGGAACTCTGAGAGCACTCTTCTCAATCACGGCCTTCACTCCCTCCGGAAGCATGCGGGGAACATTCTCATAGAAACCGCCGCCCGTAATATGGCTGCAGCCCTTGATGGCGATTCCCGCTTCCCTGACAGATCGGAGCGCCTTGACATATATTTTGGTCGGCCTCAGCAAAGCCTCGCCGAGAGTTTCTCCCAGAGCCTCGTGATATGTCGTGAGCGTCTTCTCATCCATGGAGAACACCTTTCTCACAAGAGAAAACCCGTTGCTGTGAACGCCGCTCGAGGCAATTCCCACCAGCACATCGCCGGCCTCAACCGAATCGCCCGTGATCATCTTCCCGCGGTCCGCGATGCCGACGGCAAATCCCGCCAGGTCATACTCGTCCTCCGGGTAGAACCCGGGCATCTCCGCGGTCTCGCCTCCTATCAGGGCGGCGCCCGCCTGAACGCAGCCCTCCGATACGCCCTTCACAATCTGAGCGATCTTCTCCGGCTTATTCTTGCCGCAGGCGATATAATCCAGGAAGAACAGCGGCTCTCCCCCGGCGCAGGCGATATCGTTGACGCACATCGCGACACAGTCGATACCGACCGTGTCATGGCGGTCCATAATAAACGCGAGCTTCAGCTTGGTTCCGACGCCATCTGTTCCCGACACCAGTGTCGGCTCCTCCATATCCCTGAACGCGCCCATTGAGAACGCGCCCGAGAATCCTCCGATATCCGACAGCACCTCAGGCCTGTTCGTCTTACTGATGAATTCCTTCATGAGCCGCACTGACTCATAACCGGCTTCTATGTCTACACCAGCCTGTTTGTAATCCATTCTGTTCCCTCTTTTCTCCGGCGCGGTCTTCCTGGTCAGGTTTTGCCTGAGCCATGACATTCAGGCTATTCAGCTTATGACACAGACCCGAGTTCATCCTGCAGTTTCCGGTCCTTCTCCTGGACAGCCTCACACATTTTCGTGCTGTAATCCTTCAGCTTCGATCGAAGAGTCTTATCCTCCATCGCGAGCATGCGGACGGCAAGAAGCGCGGCGTTTTTCCCGCCGTCGATGGCAACCGTCGCTACCGGGATTCCCGGAGGCATCTGCAAAATAGAGTACAGTGCGTCTTTTCCTCCAAGGCTCTGCGACCAGATCGGAACTCCGATAACAGGCAGCGGTGTCAGCGCGGCGAACATGCCGGGCAGATGCGCCGCCATGCCGGCCCCGGCTATTATTACCTTGAGGCCCCGGCTCTCAGCACTCTTCGCGTACTCAAAAAAAACATCCGGCTCCCTGTGCGCGGAGATAACTCTCACCTCCGATTCCACACCGAATTCTTCGAGAAGGTCTCTGGCCTTTCCCATGACCTTCAGATCAGAATCAGAACCCATAACGATCCCGACTTGTGCCATATTTATTCCTCCCTGCGTATCACCTGCATGATTCTAACCGCCATGGTATTCAGTGTCAAGAAACGGAATCATCCCTGTGCGCCATCTCATCAAGCGGTTTGTTCAGTTCCTCGGTTCCCGGCAGTACGAAGCGCCCGTTCTCTATGATCACGGCATGATATCCGTCGTCTCCCAGCACCTCTATCTTTCCGAGTTCTTCGTAAGGTATGGTTATGTCCGTATGGCATTCGAAGTATGCCTTCGACGGATCCTCTTTTCTCAGTGCGGATACTTCATTTTCCTTGGCAATGATCTCCCTGCCGTCAGGATTGAACAGCCTGTTGTCCTCCTCCCATGAATAGCAGGTATCTCCGACCGCGAAGTGCGGTCCTGTTTTCTCTGCGATAAGGATCGGCAGCTTAGGAGCGATATTGAACCTGTGCGCCATGGCATACGCGGTCGTATTGGTTCCGATGGCGAATTCGCCCATCGGGAGACTGTCGTGATGAAACAGAATGTTCTCTCTGATATAGGCGTCATTCTTCTTAGCGGAATCGAAATTGGCGCAGGATGTGCTCCCGGTCATCCCGTCTGTGAAATGAATCTCAAGGTCCCTGTAGTTCAGTCCCTCAAGGTATACGGATGATACATGCAGGACTCCGTTCGTCCCCTTCAGGCGCGGTGAAGTAAACACCTCGCCGACGGGAATATTGACATCCGCCACACAGTTTTCAAAGATAGTTTCCTTATCCGGATCCGTCATGGCCTGGAACTGTACTGTCAGGTCTGTACGGTTCCCGTTAGTCCCGACGATATGGGCTCTCGTTCCCTTATTCAGGGCTTCTATTATCGTGCTCTGAATCCTGGTGTACAGAGAAGCGTCGAGAGTATTTACGCGTACCGTCTCCATGAAGATCTCTTCAAACCGGTTCTCGTCAATCTCAGGAGTCGGAAATGAAATGATAGTGAAGCTCCTCTCCTTGCCTATGATATACTCCTGAGTGATCCTGTTCTGACGGTTTCTCAGCTTCACGCTGAGCGCGCGCTGGGCTTTGTCATAGCTCCATGCCTGCATGGTCTGGCGCGGCTCGAACGGCTTCTGTCCGAACAGCTCAATGACAGCCGGGCCTCCGTGCGCGTTTGCCAGCTCCTTCAGCTTCTCATAGGTGTTATGCGTAACCTCGACTCTGCGCTCAACGTACCTCGCGTCCATCATCAGGGCAGCGTCCTCTTTATGGTCATAGTCATACTGCGGGTTCGCTGCAGCACCCGAGAACCCGGTTCTCGACGCGCCGGATGTTGTAAGCGCGCTCACGCTTGAACGGTAGACGGTCGGCTCAAGCCCAATCTTTCTGAAGTTCAGGACAGCCTTCCTGACCACCCTCTCAAGTCCGGCAAAGAAGTGCAGGTTTACGGTTCGCTTCTTCTCAATGGGTTTGCCGGCAAGCACGAATCCCATACGGTAGCCTTCGGACCAGGTATCAGCCATACGGTCGATCTCCTCCTGCGGAAGAGAGTTCAGGAACCTTGCCATGCGGATCTCGTTATCCGTTATATACTCACCGTACCGGTAGAGGTAATCAGTTCCCGACAGATCGGCATTCATCAATATATCCGTAAAGAAACTGCAGGCAGGGTCTATGCCTTCCCTGATCCTGTGTGCGGCGATCACGTCAGCGTAATCGCTCTCAAACCAGTACAGCGCCTCCCTGACTTCATTTTCAAGCTTTTTAAGATCTCCCTTATCCGTATTCTGCCCTGAAGCATCTGCCTGCGCCTGAGCGATGATTCCGTAGACCTGCACGAAGAGTTCCGCGTGAGCAGCGGCCTCCTCAAGCTTTCCCTCAAAGATATAGGCAATCAGGCCGCGCTCCTGCGCGTACAGAAAGCACAGGAGCTTTCCCATCTCCTCGCCAAGCACGGAGCACGCATATGCCGGGTTGGCGTAGCTCTCATCGTAGTTTTCCGGAAGTATATCCCGATACAGGGCATAATTGTCCTCTCTCATCTTTTCCGGGTCCGCGTCATACGTTCCGTTTTCAAGACGTTCTTTCACCTCGCAGCACAGCAGTATAAACCGCGCGGTACTGTGGAAATAAGAAACAAAATCAGCAGGAACCGAGCGTTCCTGCAGTATCTCCCTGATCCGGCAAAGCGCCAGATCATATCTTTCCTTCAGCAGCTTTCCTTCGTCTTCGTCAAACCAGATGCTTCCCATTGGATGAATCAATTCTCCTTCCGAAATATATCCTGCACTCCTGACCCGGCGGCACCGTTATGCCATACCGACGCAGAACACGATAAACCATACCGCCACCATGGAACCGCCCATCAGCGTTCCCACTTTGCTGAGAGTGTATGACTGGTTTCTCTCGCGGAAGCTCTCAAGTCCCACGAACATGCCGTAGAAACCCATCACAAAGCCGGAGAAGCCGAGCGCCCCTATCCACTGCGGCGCCTTGCCGGCCATAACCATGCAGATAAATGCGCACGACAGGAAGATCACAATAGATACGGCGCTTGTCACCGTCGAGATTATGCCCCTCCCGTACCGGCTGCGGTCTTCAAACCGGTATCTCTTCTTTGCCATATACACTCCCCCCTGCCATCAGCATCATTCATATTCCATGGAAATGCTGATCAGTTACAGCGCTGCTCATTTTATGTTCTTCCTGCCTTAAAACAGCACGTCCTTCTTGCGTGAAAGCAGCATCGCGCCGCTGACAATCGTCATAACTCCGGCAGCGACTCCGATTACTATCATCACTATGCCCGCGGTCAGGGAGATCACTCCGGTCAGATTCATTGTCTTATAGATCTTTTCGCCTGATTTCATTGTCATTTCCTCCTTTATACTCTTACACCGTATTTTTCATAGTACGCGTCGATCTTAGCCTTCATGGAATTGTCGATAACGCTTCCTGTCAGATGCTCCACGACCTCCTTCATGGTAACGATAGCGCAGGTCCGGATACCGAAGCTGTCGCGGATCTCGTCGAGAGCGCTCTTCTCGCCGGTGCCTCTCTCACACCTGTCCACAGATACCACAAGTCCAAGAACCTCCGCGCCTTCGTGCGCCTGTATGATCGGCAGTGTCTCTCTGATCGACGTCCCTGCCGTCGTCACATCCTCGATTATCACGACACGGTCATTCTCCAGAATCGGGCCTCCCAGCAGGATCCCCTTGTCCCCGTGATCCTTGATCTCCTTGCGGTTCGAACAGTAGCGGATATCCGCGCCGTACAGATCCGACAATGCTATCGACGCTGTGACGCTGAGAGGAATCCCCTTGTACGCCGGACCGAACAGGACATCAAAGTCCGTTCCGAACTCCGTGCTGATCGCCTGGGCGTAATACTCTCCCAGCTTCTTGAGCTGGGCGCCTGTCCTGTAGAATCCGGTATTGACGAAGAACGGAGTCTGCCTGCCGCTCTTGGTGACGAAGTCTCCGAACTTCAGAACTTCGCATTCGACCATAAAATCGATAAATTCTTTCTTGTACTGTTCCATAATAATCTCCAATCCGCCTTTTCTGCCCGGTATTGACCCCGGATCTCCAGTCTGCCTCACGCCCGTTGTACTCTGCGATTGTGGTTTCCGGCCCCCAGGTATTATCCTCAGGTTTCCCAGTCTCTCACGCACCCTGTGAGCTCCCGTATATCGGATACATGGTGCCGCTCCATATACTCATCTATCCCGTCGATTACCGCCAGCGCTGTCCTCTGGTCATTAAATGACGCCGTCCCGACAGATACCGCGCTTGCGCCTGCCATGATCATCTCCAGCGCGTCCTCCGCAGTTCTGATGCCTCCCATTCCGATAATCGGAATCTTAACTGCTCCCGCACACTGGTATACCATGCGCACCGCGACCGGATGAATCGCCGGTCCGCTGAGCCCGCCTGTCCTGTTCGCCAGCGCGAAGCTTCTTCTCTCAACGTCGATCTTCATCCCGGTCAGCGTATTGATCATGGACAGACCGTCAGCTCCGCCGGCCTCGGCAGCGCGGGCTATCTCTGTTATGTCAGTCACATTTGGGCTGAGCTTCATGATGACCGGCTGCCTTGCGGCCCTTCGCACTGCCGACGTGATCCTCTCAACGCCCTTGGGGTCTGTCCCGAAGGCTATTCCGCCCTCCTTCACATTTGGGCAGGAGATATTGATCTCAAGGAGATCCGCCCTCCGCTCACTGGCAAGCTTCTCCACGCAGTCTATATATTCCTCCTCGGAATGCCCGCAGACATTTACGATAACCTTCGTGCTGGGCAGAATGCCGCCGCTGCCCGCTCCCGCCCCTGAATCCGGAAGGAGAGTATCGCTGAGGAATCTAAGGTCTCTCTTAGAGAACACTTCGACTCCCGCGTTCTGCAGTCCTATCGCGTTCAGCATGCCTGACGGAGTCTCGCATATCCTCGGCGTCGGATTCCCCTCCCACGGCACAGATGAAACGCCCTTGGTCACAACAGCGCCAAGGCGGTTAAGGTCAAAGAACTCGGAGAATTCCGCTCCGGATCCGAAGGTTCCGGACGCGGTCATGACAGGATTCTTCAGCCTGACTCCGCAGATATCAACACTCATGTTTTTTGTCATATTCGGGACTCCTGACTAATGATGTTGTTATATCTCAATATCAGCCGACCTGAACACCGGCCCTTCCGTACAGACTCTTTTATTCTTCACCTGCGAATGTTCGTCGGTCTGTACTGACCTGCATACACAGCTCAGGCAGGCTCCTATTCCGCAGGCCATCTTCTCTTCCATCGACACCCAGCAGCCGATGCCCTGCTCCAGAGCATACTTCTTAAGCGCCCTCAGCATAACCGCGGGTCCGCATGCAAATATCACATCTGCTTCAATCTTCTGAGCGCGGATCGCGTCAAGAACATTTCCCTTCGTGCCGGCGCTGCCGTCCTCTGTCGCGATGGTAACCTCACACGGAAAATCCTCCGCCAGAAACAGTTCGTCCCTGAATCCGAGCACTGCTCTCACATCAGCCTCAGGCATAAGTCTCTTCGCTGTTTCAAGCATTGGAGGAATCCCGATGCCGCCGCCGACAAGCAGTACCCTCCTGCGCGCGGCTTCCCCAAGCGGGAATCCGTTTCCGAGCGGTCCTGTGAGTCTGACCTCATCATCCTCCCTAAGCTTTGAGAACTCTTCGGTTCCGGCTCCGGCAATCCTGAATACCAGCCTCAGAATCCCTCTCTCGCCGTCTGCCTCGCAAACGGATATGGGTCTGGGCAGCATCCTTGCGCTGTCATTTGAATAGACCGACACAAACTGCCCCGGCGCTGCGCTCCCTGCTATGTCATCCGCCTGCAGCCTCAGACTGTATATGTTTTTTCCTATTGTCTCACAGCCAAGAACCTTTGCTTTCTGTGTGTATTTCATGCTCGACTCCATAATCAGGGTTTACGAAATGGCCTGTTCAATATCCGTCTTCATATCCAGCACAGCCTGCCGCGCCGCGTCGGCGAATGCTCCGCTCCCGAAACGGTCAGCGTACGGTTCCTTCGTGTAAGCTGCGATTATTCCTCTTGAAGAGTTAACAATCGCGCCAAGGCCGTCTTTATCAAAGAAATGAACAAGATCCTTCCCGGTGCCTCCCTGCGCACCGTATCCAGGCACCAGGATAAAGCTCTTCGGCATGATCGCGCGCAGCTTCTCACCCATCTCGGGATACGTCGCGCCGACAACGGCTCCGACCTCGCTGTATCCGCTCTCCCCGATGAGAGCCGGATCCTGCGCCCACTCATTTACCTTCTTCCCGACAAGCTCGTACAGAGGGCAGGCCTGCCCTTCATCATCTGTTACGATCCTGTCCTGGAACTCGCCGCTTGACGGATTCGAGGTCTTCACCAGTATGAAGATGCCCTTGCCGTTAGCCGCGCACTCCTTGACGAACGGAAGAACACCGTCGCTTCCCAGGTAGGGGTTCACTGTACATATATCCTCTCCGAACGCGGGCATAGTGTTCTCTCCTACCTTCACCATGCCAAGATGCGCCGCCGCGTAGGCGGCCGATGTCGAGCCGATATCGCCTCGCTTGACATCTCCGATTACAATCAGGCCTTTTGACCTGCAGTACTCAACCGTTCTCGCGAAAGCCTTCAGGCCTTCGATGCCGTACATCTCATACATCGCGATCTGCGGCTTCACCGCGGGGATCAGGTCCCAGGTCGCGTCTATGACCGCCTTGTTGAACTGCCATATGGCCTGCGCGGCCCCCTCAAGTGTCTGGCCGAACTCCCGGTATGCTTTGTTCTTCACCTCGTCCGGAATGAAACCGAGCTGCGGGTCAAGGCCCACGCAGATCGGCGCTTTAGTCCTTCGAATCGATTCCACCAGCCTGTCAATCATTCTGATCTCCTCCTGTCAGTTCCCCGGCTCATCATGGTACACAATCTCTCCCTCGCAGATCGTCCACTTAACACGGCCTCTCACTTTCCAGCCGTCAAACGGTGTGTTAGATCCTTTGGATGCGAACTTCCTCTTATCGATCACCCACTCCTGGCCGGGATCAATAACCACGATATCCGCCGGATTGCCCTCAGCTATCTTTCCGTCTCCATACTGGTCCATAAGGTCAAATGCCCTTGCGGGGCCGGTGCTCATGACCTGCGCCATCTGAAGAGGCGTCAGTATCCCCGGCTCCACCAGCTTCGTCACCGTAAGCGCGACCGCCGTCTCAAGCCCGACTATCCCGAACGCGCAGGTCTTCATGGACCCGAACTTCTCATTAGCCGCGTGCGGAGCATGGTCCGTAGCGATACAGTCAATGGTTCCGTCCCGAAGTCCCTCTATCAGCGCGTCCCTGTCCTGCGGAGTGCGCAGAGGCGGGTTCATCTTGTACTGAGGGTTGTCGCGCGGAATGTCATCGCTTGTCATTGAGAAATGATGAGGGCAGACCTCGGCGGTAACATGGACGCCGTGCGCCTTCGCGATCCGGATCATCTCGACCGCGCCCTTTGTCGACACATGGCACAGATGAAGATGGGCTCCTGTCTCCGCAGCGAGAACCAGGTCCCTGGCTGTTATTACGTCCTCCGTCGAATTGGTGATTCCCGGAAGGTTAAGCCTCCCCGCGTTCGCATCGTCATTTACAACTCCGCCGTTAACGAGGTTCTTGTCTTCACAGTGCGCGCAGACGGGAATATTCAGAGATGCCGCCATGCGGAATGCCTCCAGCGCTATACGGGCGTCCATAACGCTCTTTCCGTCCTCGGAGATGGCTGGGGAGCCGGCGTCCGCCATTCCCTGGATATCAGCAAGCTCCTCGCCCTTCTGCCCTCTGGTAATTGCGCCTATCTGCATAACGTGAATCGGAGAGAGTGCGGCTGCCTTGAACCTGACATAATTGACCTTGTCCGGAGTATCGATAACCGGCCTCGTGTTCGGCATGGCGCAGATAGTAGTGTATCCGCCCCTCGCGGCTGCCTCAGATCCGGTTCCGATGTCTTCCTTGTACGTCAGTCCCGGGTCACGAAGATGGACATGCAGATCTACAAGTCCCGGCATAACCCAGCATCCGGACGCATCAATCAGGGCAGATTCATCCGAGACAACCTCTCCGCTGCCCCCTGCCTCCATCGAGACCGCTCTTCTTCTGGGAGCGGGAAAGTCCAGATTATCGCCAATCCTGGTGACAACTCCGTCCTCTATCAGGATGTCTGTCACCCTGTCGCATCCTGAGTCCGGGTCCAGCACTCGGCCGTTCCTGATAAGGATCTGCATATTTCACCTCCTGGCTGTAATTAATTTGTTTTTCACGGCTCCCGCTTCGCGGGCCGGGATCTGAATTTCTGCTTCTCCACTCCCAAGCAAGCTTGTCGTGGATATGGATTCACGGCTCCCCTTCTCAGGCCGTGAACCAGCCACGCTCCGCGTGTCTGCCGCTGCTTCGCAGCTTATGTTCACGGCTGAATGGGCCGTCCCGCTTCGCGGGCCGGGATCTGAATTTCTGCTTCTCCACTCCCAAGCAAGCTTGTCGTGGGAGAAGCAGAAATTCAGATCCGCCGTGAATCTTGACAGCTGTAGATCACATCTGTGGTACGGGGGTCGGGCGGCTGTCGTCCCACGCCTGGTCTACGTCGAACAGATCTGAGATCAGATCCGGTGTGTAGTACATGCGGTAGCCGTCCAGGTTGCGTCTTGCCTGTCTGAGATAATCCTGTCCGATCTGCACCCAGTACTTCGCGCTCGCGTCAACGTTGCAGAATATCCTGAAGCCCATGGACTTGTAGTGAGCAAAGTATTCATTTGACATCGAGTACGGCTGCCAGTCGCCTATGTCCGCGCCAAAAGCAAAGATCAGAACGTCCGTAGGTCCGACAATCGGAACTACCCAGTTCGCCCAGCGGTCAGAGTCTCTCTGCAGGCTCTCCATGGAATATGTTCTCGGGTTAATATGCCCCCAGGTATGGGAGGCGAATTCCCATCCCTCAGCTTTCATGGCGTCAGCTACCTTCTTCGCTTCCGCAACCTCATTGTCAAAGTTGAAATCGGGGTTATTTGCGAAGAATTCTCTCTGGAAGTCCGTCACCCGGTCCTCCTGCCTGGTCTTGTAAACCTCGTCGGTGCGGTAGCCCAGCACTCCTTCATATCCGGTCAGGGCAAGGATTCCCTTGTGCCCATGATATGAAAAGTCCGGATGCTGTTCGACAAATGTATCAACGATCGGAACCACGTCATAGTCCCCTATGGATACCGAGCCATCATCCTCAAGGTAGGAATTCTTCACTTTGCCGTCGTCGGTCACGACCAGCTTCTGAGGGAAGCCGTCGCCGTCCATATAGTGATAATAGCTGCAGTCGTCCTGGCTCAGAACAAAAGGCGTCTTCCCGGGCGGCAGCAAAACCTCTTTCTTCGACAGATTGCCAGCCTCGTCAAATTCCACCATGTCATGCAGACTGATCATGACAAAGCCGCGGTTATACATCTGCTGAAGAATCGAGTTCATCTCGCTCACGGTCGTCATGACCTGGTTATATCCGGCCTCATAAGCGTCGCCGTCAAATGCCTTTGACGTATCATAGACCAGTGAATGGAAGAAAACATGCGTGATCTGATCTATCGGATACGGAGAGCAGGAAGCTTTCGTCTGCTCATAGGTGGACACAAGATTCTTGAAACGGTCATTGCGGTCATAACCCGGCTGCCCCCTGAGCAGTGAGATCGCGCCGTCATAATCGTACTGTGCCGCCATACGGTTTGCCAGGGCTTCCAGCGATCCCTCATCGGCAGGAACTGCCGCGTCCGAAGCTCCGCCCTCATCATTTCCGGAACCGTCTTCCGCAGCCTGTCCGTCATCCGCCGGAGCGTCGCCTGACACACTCCCCTCTGCAGCTTCCTGATCCGGAGCCTTCTCTCCGGCGGCCTTTCCTGACTCAGTCCAGGGATTGGAATGATCCTTGAAATTAGTGTCGTATACCAGCCAGGCTCCCAGCCCGGCAGATCCGAATATCAAAACACAGATAATGCATTTCAGCATAAGGTTCAGCCTTCTGCGCCTTATCTCCCGTTCAATGACTGTTTTCTGATCCCTTGACATGTCTTCCCCCTGTATAAACTCCGCTATGGAATAAACGCATATTCGCGGCAAGCTTCCGATCACTTCTTAAACACATAAGAATACCCGTTTAGTCTATCATA
This sequence comes from Lachnospiraceae bacterium UBA3711, assembly GCA_002371345.1. Lineage (GTDB taxonomy): Bacteria > Bacillota > Clostridia > Lachnospirales > Lachnospiraceae > Porcincola. Next base: position 6,279 of record DFHY01000019.1, on the reverse strand, counting down.
CTTTCTCTCTGATGTCCCGATTGTTTTCATTCAAAACGAATGGTATCATGAATAGCGGAACTGATTTGATTAATGCCGCCCGCGGACCTGAAAGAAGGACACTCAATGTCTCAACAGCTGAAAACTCTCTATAAACTGATGACAATGTACACCCTGAGCCGGGTTGAATTCGCCCTGACTAACAGCCAGATCACCAATGTCTTCCTTGATCTCGGGTATACCAACTACTTCAACGTACAGTACGCGCTTGGAGACCTGGTCGACTCCGGCCTGGTTCACGAGGAAGCGTACCCTGACTATCGATATTATTCGCTGACAGATTCCGGGCATGAGAGCATCGACGCGCTTCGCTCAAGCCTCTCATCATCTATACGGTCCGACATAGATGATTATCTTAAGAAGATGCGCCTTGAATTCCGCGAAGCTCTGTCAAGCCGGTCAGAATACTACCGCACAACAGAAGGCGACTGGGCAGTCAGATGCAGGGTCATGGAGCATACCACCGCTCTCATAGATATGACTCTGACCGTTCCGAACGAGACGCAGGCAAAGGTTGTATCCAGGGAATGGAAAGAAAAATGCCAGGACATCTATGCCCTTGTCATCCGGAAGCTCACACAGCCGGACCATATAGACAGGATCGTAGAAGAAGACAGTTCAAACGAGGAAATCAATTAAGGCTGCCGGACGGCAGCCTTTTTCATAGAAGCTTTCAGCAATGCAATTCCGACAGGTGGAACCCGTTTGTCAGAATGCCTGTCGGAATTGCATTTCACTGTGTTTTTCCAGATGATTCTGTTTATGAGAAGTAATGCGCTCCCAGCTGGTAGCTTCCGCTGTGTGTATTGAAGTACAGCGGATATCCCGGAACCGGGGCCGCGCCGTTCATCGCATCCTGCGCCGCAGCGTAGCAGTTGGAGTTTACACCTGAGGCAATAGCCGCCTGAAGTGTTCCGGCGCTGGCAGGAGTGAACTGTCCGGGCTGGTTCAGGACCTCGGATATAGTATTCGGGAAGCTTGAGCTGGCGACACGGTTCATAACTACCTGTCCGACGGCCACCATGCCGTCATAGGGCTGATTGCCCGCTTCGCACCAGATGATTGCGGCAAGCAGATCCAGATCGCTGACGCTTCCGTAAGCCCCGCCTCCTGAGGATGCGGCCGCCTCTGTCTGAGGTGCAGTCTCAACGGTCTGTGCCGTTGTTCCGGCTGTCTCAGCTGTCTGCGCAGTTTCAGTATAAGAAGTATCCGTATATGCGCTTCCGTCAGCAGCTGAAGATGTGGCCTGAGTTTCGGCTGAAGCAGCAGCTGCGCTTCCTGCTGATGAGGCTGATGCCGCAGGCTCACCACAGGCTGCCAGATAGGCATTCCACGCGGCAATCGCCGCGTCAGCCTTCGCTTTGGCATCTTCCTCTGACGTGCAGTCCATAGCCGCGTTCTGAGCACTGATATACGCATCGTACAGTGCCTGAATCTCACTATTGTCGCTTACAGACTGAGTCGATAGTACAGCCGTGCTGTCAGCAGTTGTCTCATATGATGCCGTCTGCGCCGCCGAAGCGTCTTCGGTATATGACCCGGTCACATAAGCCTGGGAATCTTCAGTATATGACGCAGGTTCAGCATAATAGTCATCTGCCGGCTGAGTGTATTCTTCCGAAGAAGCCGGATAGTTCTCATAAGACTGCTCAGCGTAAGATACTTCCGCCGCCTCTTCTGTGCCTGAAGGCAGATCCGCCGGGAGATCGGCCGCGCTCATCGTCGTGACGACATCAGCGTCATCCTCTCCATCTGCCGGAACGGCAGTGTCAACCAGCAGCACTCTTGTTACATCCTCCTCAGACACGAAGCCTGCAGAATCAGCGCCATTCTGCACAGTGATCCAGTGGCCGTTATCCTCAACCATGCTCAGGGGCATGCCGTCATTCAGTTTACCGGCAACAGACGAATCAGCGTTATTTTCCGAAAACACACTTACATCATTCCAGTTTGCCACAACGCCCTGCCTGCCATAATGCGCCGCAAGCCCCCGGGCTTCATCGCCGTATGCCAGGTATTCATTCTTGACATATCCGCTTACCTTTCCCGACTGAACCTTCGTCCACTCATCTCCCTTCTCGACAACCCGGGCGGCGGCTCCGCGATAGAGATAGCCGGCGGCGTCACTGTTCGCGTCAGCCTGCACGCGGATGACCGCTCCGGTATCAACCGTATCGTCATTCGTCATTGCTATGCTGTTCCAGTCCTGCTCGGTCCAGTTGATCTCATCAAGTCCGAACGCCTTATTCGCCGCAAATGAAACCGGCGCGCTAATAGCGCTCACCATCATGGCGGCTGCAACTCCTGCGGCAAGTTTCTGTGCTTTTCTCATCATCGATACCTCTCAATATGGAAGTGTTAACATTTCTTTTAATTTATTACAAAATTGTTACGATTTAATGGCATATTACTACATGCTGCAGCGCATGTCAAGCAACATTTCTGTAATAAAGTCCTTTCCGGGAGTTTATCGTATGTTCATCATCAAAGAAAAGCGTGTTCATTTCTGAAAACGAAGAGCTGAAAAAGGCGGTATTCTTCCTCTGCGGATCCGTGCGCATCCTTCCGGAGGCTTATAGTCAACGTCAAAATGCTTTTTACTCTGGCTATATAAATACTGCGGAATTGTCAGTGGGATAAAAAACAGGTCTCAGAGATACATCTCTGAAACCTGTTTCATTTCAATATCATCAGCAGCCTGTTGAATATATTCTGGTTTTTGCGTCCGACCCACAGTTGTTTCCCGGAAAGGTCTAAGAGAGCATAAAGCGCTCAAATACTCCTCTGCCTCTTCGCCTCAAACATAAGCACCGCCGCGGCCACTGCCGCGTTCAGCGACTCAACGCTGCCGTCCATCGGGATTCTCAGCGCCTGGTCCGCGAGAGCTGCTGTCTCATCTGTCAGACCGCGGCTCTCATTTCCGATCATGAATGCCGCGTCTCCTGTCAGGGAGGCTCCGTACAGATCCACACTTCCCTTCAGGTGGGCGGCAAATATCCTCACCCCTCTGCTCTTAAGCTCCAGAACCGCGCTCTTCAGATCATCCGTGTAGACAAACGGGATCCTGAAGATGCTTCCCATCGTTGAACGGATCACCTTCGGATTATATATGTCCGCACATCCCCTGCTCAGGAGAACCCCTGAAGCGCCAGCCGCCTCGGCTGTTCTGAGAATAGTTCCGAGATTCCCCGGATCCTGCAGATTCTCGAGCACAATTATAAGAGGAACCCCGCCTGTCATATCCCGCATCTCATGCTCCGGCATCTTCACCACCGCAAGTATGCCCTGAGGCGTCCTGGTATCGGATATGTACTGAAAAACCTGATCAGATACGACCTCGGGGCCTGCCGGCTTCATACGGGCCGATTCCAGCATGTCCCGCCCCTCGTCAGTCAGCGAGAAGGATTCTGACGCATATGCCTCAAGGCACATACCACGCGGAATCTCGCGGAACATCTTTGGCCCTTCCACGATAAATACACCCCGGGCCATACGCTCCTTAGCGCTCTTTTTCAGTTTGACCAGTTCACGGATCCTGCCATTTCCTGTGCTCGTTATCATGCTCCTCTCCTGTCAGCGGAAATCAATTCCGGTACAGCGGAATCGGCGGTGCTTCGTCATCCCGGTCTGCACGACCCAGGCTGTCAATCCCCTCACATCAGTTTCAAATGGAGAGCGCCTTCGCCACACGAACCATGTACCCGGGGATCGTTTTCTGCATCGCCAGAGCCTGTGCCATGTCGAAGTCAACCCAGTCTCCGTCGCGGTAGCCGACGACCCTGTTTGTCTTTCCCGCGGCGAGAAGATCCACGGCGTACGCTCCCATCATGGAAGCATAGACCCTGTCCTTGCATGTCGGAGAGCCGCCCCTCTGCATGTGCCCGAGAATCGTCGCGCGTGTCTCAACGCCTGTAGCCGCCTCTATTCTCCGCGCCATAGACGCTGAATGGCCGTTGCCCTCAGCGTTCACGATAATGTGATGTTTCTTACCTCTTCTCCTGCAGTCAATGATATTGTTGATAAGCTTCTGCTCATCATAATCATAGGTCTCGGGAAGAAGAATATCCTCAGCTCCGTTCGCGATTCCGCACCACAGCGCGATATATCCCGCGCGCCGGCCCATAACCTCTATGATCGAACAGCGCTCGTGTGAAGTCGAGGTATCACGAACCTTGTCAATAGCGTCCATCGCCGTATTTACGGCCGTATCGAACCCTATCGTATACTCCGTACAGGCGATATCAAGATCTATGGTCCCCGGAACTCCGATAGTGTTGATGCCAAGCTCCGCCAGCTTTCCGGCTCCCGCAAACGACCCGTCGCCGCCGATGACAACCAGCCCTTCTATCCCGTGCTTCCTGCAGTTCTCAGCAGCCTTCTTCTGGCCTTCGGGGGTCCTGAACTCAGCGCTTCTGGCAGTATACAGAAATGTGCCGCCCCTCGAGATCGTATCTGAAACATCTCTGGCGTCAAGATCCACTATCTCCTCGTTAAGCAGACCTTTGTACCCCTGATAGATACCCTTTACCTTCATTCCCTTGCCGATCGCCATACGTACAACCGCACGGATCGCGGCGTTCATGCCCGGCGCGTCTCCGCCGCTCGTCAGCACACCAATCGTATTGATTTTAGAAGCCATCATCTATCCTCCAGTTTGCGGTAGGCACGGTGATGTCCCACATACTTGTATGCGGGCCGGATCAGCTTGCCTTCATTTATCAGTTCCTCCATACGATGCGCAGCCCAGCCCGATATCCTCGCGATCGCGAAGATGGGCGTGTACAGCTGCCTCGGAATTCCCATCATGGAGTATACGAACCCTGAATAAAAGTCCACATTGCAGCAGATCGGCTTGGACAGCTTCTTGCGCTCAGTCAGAAGCTTCGATGAGATCTTCTCCACAGACTCATACAGACCGAACTCTTCCTCAAGTCCCTTGGCCTCGGCAAGCTTTCTCGCCGCGTCCTTCAGGATGACCGCACGCGGATCGCTCAGAGTGTAGATGGCGTGTCCCATCCCGTATATCAATCCGGAACGGTCAAATGCCTCCCTGTTCATGATCTTCTCCAGGTACTCCTGTATCTGGGTTTCATCCTCCCAGTTGGACAGATGCTCCTTGATGTCCTCGAACATCTTCTCAACCTTAAGGTTCGCCCCGCCATGCCTCGGCCCCTTAAGCGAAGCCAGAGATGCCGCCACCGCCGAATACGTATCGGTACCCGTCGATGAGACAACATGTGTGGTGAATGTAGAGTTATTACCGCCTCCATGCTCTGCGTGAATGACCAGGCACTGATCAAGAACTCTTGCCTCCAGATCCGTATATGCCCCATCGTCCCTGAGCATACGCAGAATGTTCTCAGCTGTCGAAAGATCCTCACTCGGATACCGGATAATCAGAGAACGGTCATTATTGTAATGCTGATACGCGTGATAGTTATACACAGCGATCAGCGGCATCACGCCTATCAGGTGCAGAGCCTGCCTGAAAACGTTCTGAATGGCAGTATCATCAGGATTCTGGTCATATGAGTAGAGGGTCAGAACAGACCTCTGCATACCGTTCATTATGTTCTTGCTCGGCGCCTTCAAAATGACATCCCTGACAAACTTGGACGGCAGTTCCCTGTACTGTGAAAGCAGATGGATAAACTCTCTCAGCTCCGTCTTGTCGGGGAGGCTGCCGAACAGCAGCAGATATGTGGCCTCCTCAAAGCTGAACTTTCTGTTTTTGTTGCCCCTTATCAGATCGCTTACACGATATCCCTGGTAATACAGTTCTCCCTCAATCGGCACAGAGCGGCCGTCCACATCCTTGTGGCCATTGACATCGGATATCTCTGTCAGACCGGTCAGAACACCGCGTCCATTCGATTCTCTGAGTCCTCTCTTGACATCATACTTCTGATACAGACCCATATCCATCTTGTTTGCATTGAGCGCGACATCCGTCAGCTCCCTTAACCGTTCATCGCGAACCTTCTTCTCCTCATCGCTCAGCATGTATTACCTCCGGAATTGCTCCATTTCTATCCTCATTATATATGTGCGTTGATTATAGCATGTGCCACTTTCTGTCGGCAAGAGGGAGCCCGGCGATACGCCTGAGCTCCCTCCGTGTACTTAACAACGTGCTCCCCTGTTCAGCCAATCTGCCCGCTGTAGATACCGTCGCTTCAAAAGACTGTCGCAGCACGGCGGCCGGATTGTTCAGTCGGCATGTTATTTTTTACCTTTTTT
>DFHY01000041.1 GCA_002371345.1 Lachnospiraceae bacterium UBA3711 | reverse complement strand
TTCCTGTTCTGCTCGCTCAGACGCATCCAGTCCTCCATCCCCATCTGCCGGTACTCTCCGTGGTCCAGCCCTGACACGCCCACGCCTATAAGCCGCAGCACCTCGCCTTCATCAAAGAGCCGGTCTGTCAGCTCCTTGAGCAGGACAGAAGCGGTTTCACAGATCATCGCCGCGTCGTTTGTGGAGTTCTTTAACCCTGTCTGCCTTGAATGGCGCCGGAAAGTGCCGGTCTTCACCTGTACGAAGCATGTGGTCCCAAAGACGCCGTCCCGCTTCATCCGCTCGGAGACTTTCATTCCAAGTCTGCGAATAACCGGGACAGCCAGTGACACGTAGTTTTCTCTGGTGATATCCTCCGGTGTGGTTGTCTCATTCGAATAGCTCTTGGCATCCTGTCTCAGAGTCTCAACGGCTGAGTTGTCGATCCCGTGTGAGCGCTTATAGATATACTCTCCCCGCTTCTCTCCCAGAAGCCTTTTCAGCATGTCTTCATCGCAGGCGGCCAGGTCGCCGATGGTTCGGAATCCCATCTCCCTGAGCTGGCCGGCCGTTGCCGCGCCGCATCCGTACAGATCCCTGACCTCCAGCGGCCACATTTTATCCTCAATCTCATCGGGGTACAATGTGTGCACCCGATCCGGCTTCCTGAAATCGCTTGCCATCTTCGCGAGAAATTTATTCTCGGAGATACCGACATTCACTGTGAATCCAAGCCGGCCGCGAACAGTATCCTTTATCTGCCCGGCAAGCCTCAGCGCCTGTTCACGGCTGAGAACCATATCGCTCACATCCATATACGCCTCATCTATGGACGCCTGCTGCACCTTATCTGTATACTCTCTGAGGATCGCGATGAACTGAGATGAATACCTGCGGTATGCCTTGAAATCAGACCGGACCAGGACGAGCTGCGGACATTTCTCAAGAGCTCTTACAACAGGTTCCCCTGTCTGTACATTATAGGCCTTGGCGGGAACAGACTTCGCGGTTATTATTCCATGGCGTGTCCTGATATCACCTCCCACGGCAGACGGAATAGTCCTCAGATCTACTCCTTCCGGATCCTGCCTGAGCTTCTCCAGTGCTGACCATGACAGGAAAGCCGAATTTACATCAACATGAAATATAGTCCTGCTCAAAGCTCATATCTCCATCCCTGTCCGGGGAAGCGCCCCTTTCGCCTCCGGCAAGCATATCGCGCGCGGTGCGCGAGGAGCCAGCGGACGCGGTGCGCGCGCGACTCAGCAAGTTTGCCTCGGCTTCAGGGCTTTTGACCTTTACATCATTGTATCACATCGGCAGTGTCATTTCTCCATCTGCTCATTATATGATGCTGGGCCAAAAGATACTTTTGCACCCGGATATGATGTAAACCACACATAGTTTCTGAACATCGTACATTATTTCTGCTTGACGGATTGTCACTTTAAGGTTATGATGCATTAAACCGTTGATGAAGAGTGAGTAAGGAATTGATTCTTTCTTCAGAGAGCTGCCGGGTGGTGTGAGGCAGTGTAAGGCATTTCCTGAATGGACTTCTGAGGGCGAGCGGAAAGGGATATCGTTCATCCCGATTATGCGAGACGGAGTCGGTTTCTCCGTGATCAAAGACCAGCGTATGATGGTACGCATGAGTGGGCATGATATACATGTCAAGCCGGGTGGCACCGCAGGATTGATTATCAACCCTGTCCCAGCAGAAACGTTGGGACAGGGTATTTTTTATCTCATCGTATATCCCGCCGGGTCTTCATGTGATAAAAAACTCCGGCAGAAAACCCTGTCCTGAAACCACTCACATGAAAGGAGCAGCAACATGACAGACAAGAACAGAATCCCCTACAAGATCTATCTGGAAGAAAATGAGATGCCCCAGTCCTGGTACAATGTAAGGGCGGATATGGCCAATAAGCCCGCGCCTCTGCTGAACCCCGGAACAGGGCAGCCGCTGAAGGCAGAGGAGCTCACGCCGATCTTCTGTGAAGAGCTGGTACAGCAGGAGCTTGATAACGAGAATGCGTATATACCGATCCCGCAGGAAATAAGAGATTTCTACAGGATGTACCGTCCGTCGCCTCTGGTGCGCGCGTACTGTCTGGAAGAAAAGCTTCAGACGCCCGCAAAGATCTATTACAAGTTCGAGGGAAACAATACCAGCGGCTCACATAAGCTGAATTCCGCTATTGCGCAGGCGTACTATGCCAAGAAGCAGGGATTAAGAGGAGTCACCACTGAGACAGGCGCCGGCCAGTGGGGAACAGCTCTCTCGATGGCCTGTTCTTACTTTGACCTTGACTGCAAGGTCTATATGGTCAAGGTTTCATATGAGCAGAAGCCATTCCGCCGTGAAGTCATGAGAACATACGGCGCATCCGTGACGCCCTCTCCTTCCGATACTACCGAAGTCGGCAGAGCGATTCTGAAAGAGCATCCCGGGACAACCGGAAGCCTCGGATGCGCGATCTCCGAAGCGGTAGAGGCCGCAACAAAAAATGAGGGCTACCGCTACGTGCTCGGCAGCGTGCTGAACCAGGTTCTGCTGCATCAGTCGGTCATCGGTCTCGAAACCAAGGCCGCGCTCGATAAGTACGGCATAAAGGCGGATATGATCATCGGTTGTGCCGGAGGCGGATCCAACCTGGGAGGACTGATCTCCCCGTTTATGGGTGAGAAGCTCCGCGGTGAAGCAGATTATCAGATCATCGCCGTCGAGCCGTCTTCCTGCCCGAGCTTCACCCGCGGTACATACGCGTATGACTTCTGTGATACCGGCATGATCTGCCCGCTCGCTAAGATGTATACACTCGGTTCATCGTTCATCCCGGCTCCGAACCACGCAGGAGGTCTCAGGTATCACGGTATGAGTCCTATACTCTCCCAGCTGTATGATGACGGTCTGATGGAAGCCAGATCAGTCCGGCAGACCGACGTCTTCCAGGCAGCTGAGACCTTCGCAAGGGTGGAAGGCATACTGCCCGCCCCGGAAAGCTCGCACGCCATCCGAGCCGCTATCGACGAGGCAATGAAGTGCAAAGAAACCGGCGAAGAAAAGACTATAGTATTCGGACTTACCGGCACCGGATACTTCGACATGACAGCATACGAGAAGTTCCACAACGGGGAGATGGAAAACTATGTCCCGTCCGACGATGAGATCGCGGCAAGTCTTGCAAGACTTCCCAGGCTGAACTGATGCATCGGTATCTGACTGTACTGCCATATACGCAGGACGAAGAGCCGCATTGCTTCGTCGAAATTCATTCGACGATAAACAGAATCACAGATTTATTGAATCACTGCTGCAACAAATAAGCAGCAAAACGATGCCGGGGGCAGAAGGACCTTCTGCCCCCGGTCTTCTTATACATATCTTTTCAGATACTTTTTATTCAAACCTTTAAGCTCTGCTGTCCCTGAACGCCATATCCAGAACCCTGGCGTTGCGAAGCGTCTCCTCAATGCCAACCAGAGGCTTCTCACCATCGAGAATGCACCGTCCGAACTGCTCGATCTCCAGCATATAATTCTGAGGGCAGTAATAACCGCGCGGATAAGAATTGAGCGACGAGTACGCCCCAATTTACTTTCCTGCTCATCTGCTCAGTTCTCCTTTTTTTTATTTTATTAAACCTTTTATTTTGTCAGCGAAGCACCTCTCTGCCAGCGTCCGCTGAAATAATATATCCACGTGATAGCACATCCGGTTCCGAATCCGAACAGCCCGTTCCACCATATTATTGTATGTCCGAAGACAGAGCTGTAACGCAGCAGATAAGTCACAGCCACCCTCACGCTAAGGGACGCGGTGGCGACAAGTGTCGGAACAGCCGGGTGGTTGGCTCCCTGGAATACCCCGAACACGGGTATATACATGGACAGAATAATAAGTGTCAGGGCAGCCGCTTTCAGGTGCGCGTTGCAGTATACCGCGGCATCCGCGCTCAGGCCAAACAGCCCGCAGATCTGATTCGAGAAGATCCAGATAGCGGCCGAGATCAGAGCTGTCATTATAAGAGATATTATAAGTGTCTGCCTCAGGCCGGTTTTGACACGTTCTGTCTTTCCCGCTCCGATATTCTGCCCTGTATATGTAGCCATGGTTGTCTGGAAAGCATTGCACGGCAGATTAATATACATCTCTATTCTCTGACCGACCGTAAACGACGCTGTCATAACCTTGCCGAATTTATTTACGGCACGCTGTATGAAGGTCAGTCCGAAGGATACGATCATAAGCTGAAGAGCGATCGGCATGCCTACACGCAGAGTTCTCGCCGCAAGCTTGCTGTCCCAGGAGAATTCCTTCAGCCTGAACCGGAATACCGGGTATTTCCGTGTCATGTATATCCATGCCGCGACAAATGATATTCCCTGTGAGATGTCCGTCGCTATCGCGGCGCCGGCCACGCCCCAGTGGAACCCCGCGACAAAGAGTATATCAAGCACCACATTTGTAACGGATGATATCAGCAGGAAGTACAGAGTTGCAGCGCTGTCCCCAATTGCCCTGAGTATAGACGAGAAGATGTTATAGCCATACTGGAAAATAAGTCCCAGCGCATAAATGCGGAAGTAGACCAGAGTCTGATCCAGTATCTCTCCCGGTACCGCTACCAGCCAGCTGAAGGCAAATCCTGAGGCCGCCAGAGCGACAATAGTTGATATTACGCCAAGCCCCATCAGAAGGAGAATTCCGGTAGACGCGTTTGACCGCACCCTCTTTTCATCTCCCGCTCCGTAATGCTGTGCGACTATTACCCCGTTTCCGGCAGAAAATCCAAGAGCGATAGACAGAAATAGAAATGTTAAGCTTCCGGTTGTACCGACCGCCGAAAGAGCCTCCTCGCTGGCAAAATTCCCCACGATAATCGTATCAGCGGTGTTGTATAGCTGCTGAAGGAGCGAACCGGCAAGCACAGGCATCGCGAAGCGAAGCGTGTGCTTCCAGGGTGCGCCCGCTGTCATAGATCTTCCCTGCATGTTTTCCTCAAATAAGTCCGTTGATGCGGTTTCCCCGCATATCCCATCATAATCCCGTGAGCTGCAGTCCTCCCGGCACATGTCATCATGAGCCCGTGAGCTGCAGTTCCTCCGCGTGAGCCTTCATGCCCTCAATGACGATCGCCGATACCTCTTTGATATCCATCCCCAGCATCTCGCAGCCCTTCAGGATCAGCGGACGGTCGCATTTTGCAGCGAACCTCTTGTCCTTCCACTTCTTCATGAAGCTCTTTATCTCCATATCGGTGATCCCGTTCGGGCGCATACGAGCCGCCGCCTGCACTATTCCCGTCAGCTCATCCACAGTGAACAGACTCTTCTCCATATCCGTCACCGGCTCTACGTCAGTGCAGATGCCGTATCCATGGGACAGAATAGCACGAATATCTTCCTCCGGAACGCCAAGCTCCCTGAGCGGCTCTTCCGTATGAGCCAGGTGCTCTTCCGGATATTTCTCATAATCATAATCATGAAGCCAGCCGACCGCCTCCCAGTGCTCCTTATCCGCTCCAAAATGCTCCGCCATAGCTCCCATCGCCGCGGAAACATTTGCCGCGTGAAGAATCAGGTGTTCCTCCGTAACCATCTGCGCATTGATCTCTTTTGCTTTTTCCAGTGTTAACTTGTCCATTTCCTTATCTCCTCAACTGTTCCGGACTGCTGCTCAGCCCAGGTGATATCAGCAGTTCCATCGCCTCTCTGTATGCCGTAATTACCGAACTGCGCGTGATTGCCGCCCTCAATTACAGCTTCATGATATCTTCCCGATACCAAGTCTTTCGCTTTATTCATGCGGTCCATATTCAGGACGCCGTCGTTTGACCCGTATACGGCCAATGTATCTATATTGATCTCTTTCGCCGGATATGACGCAAGCAGGATCAGACCTGCAATGTCCCGCTCATGGCCTGACGCATAGGATGCCGCCATCGCCCCGCCAAGAGAATGTCCTCCGATAAAATAGCGTTTATATGAGGAACTGCCGATAATATCACCGGCCCTGTTCATCCCGAAGAAAGCAAGACGGAGCGGCATCTTCACCAGGAACACATCCATATCCTCTTCCGCCAGCCTGTGGAGAAGCGGAGCATATGAGGTCTCTTCAACCTTGGCGCCCGGATAAAAGATATAGGCGTCCTCATCATACGGGCCGTCGAACATCCAGCCGGTGCTTACCTCTCTCACATTTACCGCCTCATCCGACTGCATAGCCGCGGCAGCGTATTTATCCGCATGATAGTACACGGATGTCCACATGAAGAATGCGACAACTGCAATCTCAACAACAGCGAACAGAGGAACCAGAATGCGGAACTTCCATTTTCGCGTCTTATGATGGAAGAC
>DFHY01000104.1 GCA_002371345.1 Lachnospiraceae bacterium UBA3711 | reverse complement strand
GTCTCAACGGTCTTGACATCATATCCGGCCGCGCGGAGGGTGTCCATGCCGACTTCTCCGGAATCATTGAATGACATGTCGCCAAGTCCCGTGCAGACATAAGCAATGGAGCCTTCCCCTGTGAAATCCGGCTCGTCCGCCATCACCGCCATGCCGGCAGACAGCGCAAGTGCCGCAGTCACAGAAGCCGCAAGCAGGGTTGTAAGTTTTCTCATAAATATACCTCCTTCAAAACTGATAATATGTTCGCGGTTCCTCCGCGCAGGGCAGGAACCATCAGCTCAGGCCGGCGCCGGGTCTACTTCCGGCATCCTTCCTGCAGTGCCCAACAAACTTTGATACCGGTGCAAAAACTGATTCTACCCAGGTATCACAGCATTGCCTCAGATACCGCACGCGGTCTCCAGAGCAACTGTCATCATGCTGGTGAAGCTTGTCTGCCTGTCATAGGAAGACATCTCTTCACCTGTAACGAGAGAATCGGATACGGTAAACATGGCAAGCGCCTTCGCCCTGCCCGCCGCCGCGTTGCAGTACAGCGCGAAGCTCTCCATCTCGCTGGCAAGAACGCCCATCTTCGCCCAGTCTCTCCATGGATCGTCCTCTCTGTAGAATACGTCGGAGCAGTTGACCACACCTATCTGATAACGGAAGTCATGACGGTCCGCGGACTCCTTCGCCCTCAGAAGCAGGCCGAAGTCAGCAGTCGCGCAGAACTGGCCCGGGAGTCTGTACTGGCTTGCGTAATTCGAATCCGTACACGCGCCCTGCGCCATGACAATATCCCCAAGCCTGAGGTCTTCCTGAATAGCCCCGCACGAGCCTATCCTGATCAGGTTCTCGACATCATAGAAATGAATCAGCTCATAGCTGTATATTCCGATTGACGGGCATCCCATGCCGGTTGCCATGACCGACACCTCTTTGCCGTTATATGTTCCGGTAAAACCCAGGATCCCGCGGACACTGTTGAACTCCACCGGATCTGTCAGGAAGTTCTCAGCGATGAACTTTGCCCTCAGCGGGTCTCCGGGAAGCAGGACCGACTTTGCTATTTGCCCCTTTTCAGCACTGTTATGAGGAGTAGCCATGTAATAATCCTTCCTTTCTGTACTCTGTCATGACGCCGGGCCAGAAATAACATCGATACTTTTGCGCGGCGATGTTTGAACATGGAATTATTATATCACTCTATCCCGGCGTTTTCCATAATAATCGAAAAATGCTCGTCAGAAAGCAAGGCTCCGTGTGTTCCGACAACGGCAGCCGCGACCCGGTTGGCATTGCGGACGGCGTCCTCCATGTCAAAACCTTTCTGGAGCAGGGCGATCACGCTTCCTATATGGCTGTCCCCGGCCCCTATCGCGTCTCCATGGCCATCCGGTGAGAAAGAGCCTATCAGTGTGCCGGGCCTCCCCGGTTCTTCAAATATCATGCAGCCTCTCGGACCGCAGGTCACCAGAACCGTATTCTGCGTCAGGCCGATCAGCTGCCGCCCCGCGTCGTCAAGGCTCCCGCATCCCGTATAGCGAAGGGCCTCATCCTCATTCAGGTGAAGAATGGGATGAAGGGCGAGCATCCGCTTCATGCGGTCATGCTGTATGCTGCAGATTCTGGCGCTGGGAGCAAAGAATACGCGGTATTCCCTGTGGCGTTCAAGAAATGAGAGAATCCTGTCCCCTGTTCTGTCCTCAATCTCAAGACCGCATACATAGACAGTGTCAGCGAGGCCGGCCTCGCCGCTCTCCTCCAGCATAGTGAACCATTCGTCCTCAAACAGGTATTCCGCCCCGTGATAGCACAGAAATGTCCTCTCCCCGTCAGGCTCGACAAGACAGTAACAGCATCCGTTCTCATTATCTGAAGACGGGCAGAAGGACTCGATTCCTCTCTCTTCCAGCCGTTCCCTCACAAAGCGCCCGTAGATACCGCTTCCCACGGGAAGGAACGGAATAAACGGAACCTGAAAATGGCGAAGGCAGTCACAGACATTGAAGGCGCAGCCTCCAAGAGACATATCCTGACCGTAGAAGTTGATGTCCTCGCTTCTGACCGGAAGATGCTCCAGCTTAATCACGATATCGCAGACGGCAGATCCGATTACAAGTGTTTTTTTCATAGCTTCCGGCATCCTTCTTTTACTGGTATAATTACATGATTGAGTTTTGAAAACCTGTTCCCTTAACGTCGAAAGGAACCGCTTGCGCGGTTCCTTTCTTTGGGTAAGTGGAGAAATTCGTCTTCGAAGAGACGATAGACAGTTGGCAAATTCATTCACGCCGGACGTCCTCTCTATCCCTATATACCAATCGGACACCAGCTTGTGCATATTATCCGTCATATCTGAACTTTTGTCAACAAATATCCTCAAAAATGATGAAAAAAAGGAGAACTCTCCATCATGAAAAGTTCCCCTTCTCCTCACAGTGGAGACGGCAGGACTTGAACCTGTGACCTACTACACGTCAAGCAGTTGCTCTCCCAGCTGAGCTACGTCTCCGCGTACGCAAATATTTCGTACTCGATTACTATGCCACACCCCGAAGAAAAAAGCAAGTACTTTTTACATCATCACATCACAACCTGATTCCTTCCCCTTGCCTTTCCCATATACAGCTTGCGGTCAGCGGATTCCAGCACATCCTCCATGGACTGGTCCATCCCGACCTCCTCGACTCCGAAAGTCATCGTGACATGAAGCTCCCTCTCGCCCGCCGGAATCGTCATCTTCTCAATCTCATGGCACAGATCTATTACATCTATGCAGGCCTCGTCCCCGTTCATCCCGACCATAATAAACAGAAACTCCTCGCCGCCCCATCTGACAGCCGCGCCCTTTCCGTCTATGAACCTTTTAAAGCGCGATGAAAGAGCTCTCAGGACCTCGTCTCCCGCGTCATGGCCGTATGTGTCATTTACTCTCTTGAAGAAATCAATGTCCCCCATAACGACATTGATAAAAAAGCGCTCGCGCATTGAACGCCGGCGGATCTCCTCAAAGTACTTCTCTCCGGCCCTGCGGTTCATCAGGCCGGTCAGGGCGTCAGTCTCCGCCTGATATGTCATCTCGCGGTTGTAGTCCATCAGCTTTCTCTCGGTGTCAAGAGTATCCTGAGAGAAAATGACGGTGATCAGCGCCAGGCTCCCCATTGTCGACACCATATTCATAAATTCCTGAATGACTGTCTGCATCCTTGACATGAGGAAAACGCTTGTGCCTGTCATCGCCATCATAAATGTCAGAAAACCTACAGCCATAAGGATCAGCGCGTCTCCAAGCTTCCTGCGGACGCTGATATGAGTCCCGTTGAAGATATACACCAGCACCGTACAGTATGCGTACTGCGCCCCCATATTCCAGCCGTAAAGATCCGTACTGACGAAGCACCATCCAAGAACCATCAGTATCACAAGATAGCGGGCTATCAAGGTCCTGCTGGAGTATGTCAGGCAGAGCGCGGCAGCGTATATTATGAGTATGCCAACAGGAAACGCGGCATATGAATAGTATCCGTAATACAGCATGAAAATGAACTGTCCGATGATATAGAGCATCATCACCGAACAGATGCAGCGGGTCATAACCGCGTTTTTTTTGGATTCATTCGGATTCGCGACATCCTTGTTGATGAATGCCGCGAATTGTTTTGCCCATTCCCACATGAACTTCTACGACCTCATTTCACGCCGCGATCACCGGAACCCAGTAGTGGGCCTGATAGATATCCGTCAGGCGCACAGTATAGAGCATCCTCTCCCCGCCTGTCACCTTCATATTCGCCACTGTCAGAATCCCGTCCTCGGGAACAGTAACCGGATCTCCGAGCTTGTAGCTTCCCACAAATGAACCGTTGTACGTAATATAGTCACAGATCGGCTGAATCTGGTCTCCGCCCTCAAGAGCAGTATATCCCTTCTCCTTAACGCCGGTAGGAAGAACCTTCTCAGCTCCGAGCACTGTGTCCTCTCCGGTCTCCTCATTGAACTCAACAATCAGATTGATCCTGCTGCCGTTGAGCAGCGCCGGGATAAACTTGGTCGTCACATAGAGTCCGTCGTCATCATCGTCCTCGTCAGATATCGGATACACCGCAACGACGTGCCCGTTCAGGGTCAGCCAGGTACCGTTCCAGTCATCAATCAGATCGCCGTCGTCGTTGTACTTCAGGACATTGTCAAGTCCAAGATCAAGATATCCTCCCCCGTCATCCATGAATACTTCCAGCTGAGCGTCTGTGATCTGCTCCCACTTATCCTCATCAATCTCAAGCACATTCTGCCCGTCCTTCCTGGTTAGTTCCAGAGTGGATGAAGAGACAGGCGCCCGTCCGAACAGAAGCTGCGCCGCGAGCCCAAGAAGGCTGTCCGTGCCTGACGAAGCTTCCTCCTCGGAAGACCACACATCAGAATAGTCATTTGCTCCGTAATACATGCCGTCAGAGGAGCTGTATCCGCCTGTCAGGAGGTCAAGAAGGCTGTATCCCTGATCATAAGACGACCCGTAGGAGCCGCCGTATGACGAGCCCCAGCTGCCGGAGTCTGAGCTGTATGAACCGCTGCCGGACGATCCGTATCCTGCCTGCGACAGCAGATCATAGATGTCCGACTCGCTCATCGAATCGTAGGAATCATAAGTGTCATAGCTGTCTGTGTAGGACTGGGACGATGTCCCGAACAGCGCGTCGAGAAGACTTGTCGAGCCGGAAGAATCATAGCTTCCGTTTCCGCTGCTCCCAGACCCAAGCAGGATGTCGATAAGGCTGCCGGATGAGCTGCCCCAGCTGTGCGAAGAATTTGCCGCTATCTGCCCTGACTGCTCAATCGTCGCATAGGTGCGTATTCCGTCCATCCATCCGGAGTCAACTCCGATATCCTTACACAGGCTGATCATGGAATTGACATTTCTGAGGCTGGAATTCGGGAAATACACGCTCAGCCCGTAAGCATTCGATATGTTGTTCACGCGGTTGTACTTGACCGCAGAGCGTACCGCCTCCGCAAGCTTCTTGCTCTCCGAAGAGCCCAGGCGGTTGCAGAAGTCGACTATGTCAATCTGGTCCAGACGGCTGGAGGCGGAAAACTCCCTGCTCGATATGCGGGCATTCGCGACACTCGCGTAATCCTTGTCCTTCAGCTGCTGTGTAAGCCCTGTGCCAAATGCCGCAAGACGCTTTGACACTATGCCGTCAAGCTCAGACAGATCCGTGACAGACAGCGTGGTTCCGGTAGAAGACGCATACATCACATTCTTCAATGTGAAATCATCACAGATCTGGCGCCCCAGATTCAGCGTATTGGCCGAAGAATTGTCACTCAGAAGCCTGAGCCAGTTGGTATAATACCAGCCCGTACCGGGCTCGGCCTCCTCGCTGGCGATCATATAATCCGCGTACGGCTCCACGGCGATCGCAGTCTCAAGAGTCGCCATGAGACACGCGTCAAAGCCGATGAAATCGAACTTGACTCCGCCCGCCTTAAGCGCCTGCGATATCTCTCCTATATTCATGGAATCATTCGGATAGGTCTCATCATAGCCGTACCCGCTGACCGAGCCGCCGCCGTGATCCCACAGAATCAGTATATACCGGTCGGCCGGAGCCTTCTTCGCGCAGAACCGGATAAACTCTGCCAGCTCGTCCTCATCTGTCATCGGAGCCGCCTTGTCCTCATCCAGCAGGCCTATCCCCCTGCCGGTCACCTGCCAGCGCTGCAGCTTCTTCGCGCTTATCACCGAATTGCGCCAGCGCCTGCAGCCTCCGGTCTCAACGATAACATTTACATTGGAGTTGTCCAGCCCGCTGTAAACCATCTCATTGAGATCCGCGGTCGCCATACCGCTGCTGCTCTCAAGGTCAGATCCGATCATATAGACCATGAGTGTCGTCTTGTCCTTGCCCTTGCCGCGCAGTCTGGTATACTTCTGTCTCGCTCCGGCAGCGACCTCGCCGTTGACCTGCGTTGAGTTCGTGTCTGTGCCCTTCGCAAATGCGCTGCCGCAGATAAGCGAAGCTGCCGCGGCAGCAATCGCGGCCATCTTTCCTATCAATTTCAGCCTTTTCATATTATCTCCATTCCGCTCCGTCGGCGCCTTATTGCCCGCAGTGCAGGCAGTGCCGAAAGCGCTCAACGTCATTCAGGCCTGCCGCATACAGAACTGCCGCGCCCTGAGCCTGAAAGCCCACTTCTTCGAGCGCGGCCGCGATCTGATGAAGGCTTTAACTCAGCCCTTAGTCTGCCTGCACCCCGGTGCTATTCTTTGTCTTCCTTCTCACCGCCGCCCGACCGGTCGGTGCGTTCCCTCTCGGACGCCCGAATATCACTCTCGATCCGCTCACCCTTTCTGACCTCCGCGGTTCCCTCAACGATTTTCACCTGCCTGCTGTGTGGTCTGTCTGCCATTGATACTTCCCTCCCGTATATTGTTCAGGCTTTTATTGCCCGTATCCTTCCGACAGGACTCCGTGCCCGGCCTCTATCGTCTTCTTCACATCCAGGATTCTCTGGTTCTCCGAGCCCCTGAACTGCAGACAGATGTTCTTCTGCTCCAGCACAAACGGCCCGTCCACCAGAATATCTATGCAGCGCAGCATCCGGCCGGTAAAACCTGTATGCTTCTTCCCGCCTTCTGTAAGATCACTCTCATAAACATAGCCGGTATAAACCCAGATGTCCTTCTTATCTCCATACCGTTCCCTGACAGCCTCGAGAAGTATAGTCAGCGCCTCCTGATTCTCTTCCTCAAAAGGATCTCCTCCGAGCAGAGTGAGCCCCTGAACATAGTCCGGATCCAGCGAATCCAGCACCGCTCCCTGCACTGCCTCATCAA
>DFHY01000055.1 GCA_002371345.1 Lachnospiraceae bacterium UBA3711 | reverse complement strand
AGATCATCAAACTGAGGCGTATCGCCGGCAAAATCATCGATATGTTTCCGGACCTCACGGAGGAATCTCCGAAGGTCCGGAGCTTTATTTTCATCTGTACAGACCGTGTCGTAGCTTTGATTAAGAGCGTCCATCATACGGTCATTTCCGAACAGCTCTTCCCTGCTGTTGTTTGCCTCGGGAACACCGTCGGTATACAGGAAGAGCATATCACCCGGTTCAACTTTCCACTCGACATCCTTGTAACGCAGGCCTTCAAACCCTCCAATTGCCATACCGTGAGGATCCTTCTCAAGGACGAAGCCATTGCCATGACGGTAGAAGACCGGGTATTCATGCCCCGCGCAGGAGGAGACAAGCCTTCCGGTTGAGATGGTCAGTATCCCAAGCCAGACCGTGACAAACATATTGTCTTCATTTCCTTCACACAGGTGATTATTTACATCAGCCAGAATCTGTGAGGGGCATGAGTGAATGCCTGAGAGCGCGATATTCTTGATAAGAGTCTTGGAGATAACCATGAACAGCGCTGCCGGGACACCCTTTCCGGAAACGTCAGCCATGACAACGGCCAGATGGTCGTCATCTATCAGGAAGAAATCATAGAAATCACCTCCGACCTCTTTGGCCGGATCCATTACGGCGTACAGATCGAATTCCTTCCTCTCAGGGAAAGCGGGGAAACGCGTCGGCAGCATATTGACCTGGATGGCGGACGCGACAGAGAGCTCTGTGTCAAGACGCTGCTTCTCGGATGTGATCTTTACGATCTCGCTGACATAGCCCTTCATCTGCACAGACATATTCTCGAAGGCCTTCGCGAGAACTTCGATCTCGTCACCGGTCATCATGACGTCATCCAGCTGGAAAGTCATATCTTCCCCCTGCATCTCCGCCACCCGCAGGGTTATTCTTTTGATCGGGCGCACCAGATTTTTGGCGAACAGCATGGATACGATAGTTGCCAGACCAAGAAGTATAGCCGCTACGATCAGGGTTGAAATAATGGTTCTGTTCTCGTTGCTGCGAACATCGTCGAGGGAATCTGTCATGACAGAATCCGTCTTCTGCGTGACGAGGTACGCGACCTCATACAGGTCTTCAATGGAGATCAGCAGAAGCTGTGACCAGCCGACTGTCTCGACCGGAGCATATGCGGCATAGTAGTATTTGCCGTCAAGCATTAGAAGAGAGGCGCCGGAATTACCCTTCATCGCTTCATTTACAACCTCTACCAGATCAGCGTTGCTGCTTTCCTTCAGACTCTTCAGATTGTTTTCGGCGATACTCACCTCGCCGGATGATCTCGAAGAATACAGAAGGTTTCCGTTTTCATTGATAAGACATGAATCGGTGTAATCACCGAATTGTGCGTCGGATACGATCTCGCCCATTTTTTCAAGGCGGACAGAACCTCCGCATACCGCAACGGCGCGTCCGTTCAGATAGACCGGAACGCCCACCATTATCTGCAGTTCACCGGTGAAACTGTCCCTGTTTACAGGGGTGAAAAATGTTTTATCGTGAACAAGGGCTCCGACGTACCATGGACGAAGATCGCAGTTGAACGGCTTGACCTTACCGTTTGCCTTGATCTTTTTTTCAGGTGTATTATCAGCCAGTATCGAAGCGCCGCCCTCAAGAGATATCACACAGTCGATCAGAGAGGTGTCTTTATTCACGATCTCAAGCATCATGCTGCCAAGCGTACTTATCTGGCTTATCTGCTTTTGGAGATCAGGATCTGTCCTGTCGGCTTTGTCGGAATACAGCAGCTGAAGCGTCATCTTGCCCGCGTCATCGCTGGATGGAGGGAGTATATCTTCCTGCGGAGAAAGAGATGGCTGCTGCAGCACCATCTCTGCCTCTTTCGCGAGCACCTCGAGATCATGGCGCATAGTACGGAACTCACTGTTTAAAAGCCTTGCCTCTGAAATGACATATTTCTGATAATTTTCAGTGGTCAGATCAAGCATTGAGTCTGTCACAGTCTCAAGAATAACGTTATTCTGCTCCTGATTAGTCTGCTCCATGATCTTGGCAAAACGCCTTACCTGCAGAATGCCGAGTATCATGAACAAAATGACAGCGACAGCTATCGGTATAATGTTCATCCGGAATACTTTTACACGAAGGCCTTCTTTCATGTGCCCCTCCTATGCGGGATAAAATGATTCTCCGATGGCAGAATCTATCAGAATAACGCTGGTCAATAACAGATTAAGAAGACTAATCTACTGTTCGCTTTTAAGGACCACATCCCTGAAATACAGGCTGCTCCATCCGGCCCAGAACGGTGTGAAGCTCTCGACACGTTTCCCAAGTACGAAGAGATGATTGGTGGAGAACAGCGGTACCCAGACCGCCTCGTCATGTACAAGGAGCTTTTCAAGCCTGGCATATTCCTCCATCCGCTTGTCCTCATCCTGAATCGCGCGCGCGTCAGAGATGCGCTTAAAGACAGCTTCATCAGAGAAATTGCCTGACCGGTTGTAGGTTTTCGCCCGGTTCCCGAAGAAAGTGTAGATAAAGTTATCAGGGTCATTGTAATCGGCGCTCCATTCGCTGGAATATGCCATGAGGCGTCCGGCCTGGCGCAGATACATAAGGCTGTCGGGATCATAGCTCACGACAGAGACATCAAGCCCGGCATCCTCAAGGTACTTGCTGACCATCTCAAGAAGAGCCAGCCTTCTGGTACTGTTTTTTGAGCTTGCGGCAATCTCCAGACGGATCTCGTCAGTCCCGGGAACCTCACTGATAAGCCTCCTGGCCTCATCAGGATCGTAGGTAAGCCATCCCTGATTAGCCTCGCAGTAGCCGTTGAGCCCTCTGGGAAAGATACCGTCCACAAGCTGGCCGTCACCGCCATAGAGTTCATCCAGGATAGCCTGACGGTCTATGGCCATCTGAACGGCCTTGCGGATCCTGACATCATTGAGAGGCGCCGCATCGACGTTAAGCATAAGATACTGTATATCGACACGGGGCTTTGATATCAGACTGCTGCTCCACTTGTCGGTTTTGTATACTGTCTCCACTGTGTCGGGATTGACCAGGTTAGCGTCCAGAAGATCAAGCCCTCCCTCGCGGAACATCTGATCCATGAGCGCTGGAGGAAGGACGAGAAGCTCCGCCTTGGCTACTGTCAGCTTTTCCCAATCCCTGCAGTTATAGTAAGGATTCCTTTCAAGCATGATTATGCTGTCGGTGAATTCCGTTACCATATATGGTCCGGAACCTATAGTCAGTTCCGCCGAAGAACCGTAGGAGTTACCGGCGCCGGTGACAAAGTCTTCATCCAGTATACTGCAGGAAGGTGTGGCGAGCTCATAGAGATATCCCGCGTAAGGCTCGGCGAGAGTGATCTGAAGATGGTTATCGTCAATAACTCTGACGCCTTTTAGTTCATCCACTTCTCCGACCATCAGTGCCCGGGCGCCATAGATCATATCCGCGAAGTCTGTCTGGACGCTTTTGGGTTCTGTCAGCATACGGGTGAAGGTAAACGCGACATCGGAGGCCTTCACCTTAGTCCCGTCAGAGAAGAATGCGTCGTCGCGGATCGTGAAAGAATAGGTCAGTCCGTCATTGGATATGGAATAATCCTCCGCGAGCCCATTTACAAGCTGAGTGGAGCCGTCATCATTCACACGGATTTCGAACAGACGCTCATATATGTTGAGCGGAATCATATAGTGCTCATTTGTCTTCTGGACATCCATGGTCGGAACCTGTTCATCCAGTCCGATACGCAGAAGTCCATCTTCAACATCCTTGCCGTGAATATATGTAAGGTCGGATTCAGACTGGTATTCTGTCTCACTGTCGGCTATGGTATCTTCATGCGCCTTTGATCCGGCGCAGCCTGTCAGCCCCATGCCGGCAAGAAGCGTCAGAAGAAGGAAGATCGTCTTTTTCATATACTGTAATCCTTATGTGTTAGAAGGATTCCCCCGCCTGTTTAAGGTTTTCAATATAGCTTCTTCCAAGGTCTGTCAGTTCAACCCTGGTCTTCATAATGTAGCCGATAGTCATGCGGTCGCTGCTCTCAAGCGGAACAGCGACATAGTCTGATCCGTTAAGATCCTCGGTGATAATGCCTGAGCACAGGGTAAATGCGTTCAGTCCTGTCATGAGGTTCAGCAGTGTCGCGCGGTCGTCGGCCTTGATGATCTTTTTATAGTCGTAGGTGCTCAGAACCTCCTCGGCAAAGTAAAATGAGTTGTAATCACCCTGCTCAAATGAGAGACAGGGGTAGGGCTCGAGCTCCTCTATATGAATTGAAGCCTTTGACGCCAGCGGATGCCTGCGTGACATATAAACAGAGATACTGCAGTCAAAGAGCTTGTGGAATTCCAGTCCGTATTCATGGAAGATCTTAGTCAGGGCGTCACGGTTGAAATCGTTCAGATAGAGCACGCCGAGTTCGCTCTTCATATTGCGGACGTGATTCATGACAGTATGGGTCTTTGTCTCATGAATCGCGAACTCATAATTGTCGAAACCGAACTCCTGGGCTGTCTGAATAAACGCTTTCACCGCGAAAGAGTAGTGCTGGGTGGACACGGAGAACTTTACCTTGCGCTTGGAGCGGTCTATGAAACGTTCCTCAAGCATTCCGTACTGAGCGATTATCTGCCTGGCATATCCCAGGAATTCCTCACCGTCCCGGGTGATGGAGATTCCGCGGTTCGAGCGAAGGAACAGGGTAAGCCCAAGCTCCTTCTCGAGTTCCCGTATGGTGCTTGACAGTGAAGGCTGCGTGATGAAGAGCCTGTGTGCCGCTTCATTCATGCTGCCGCAGTCCGCTACGGTGACGGCATACCGCATCTGCTGAAGAGTCATATTAATCTCCATTTCCCCCGCAATTTATTCAGACGTTTATAAGCAATGTATTTATACCGGCGTTGTTCTGGTAACTGATGCTTTCTGCGATTCCGGCGATGAGCCGCAGTCCGGCGTTTCTGGTGGGATCCTCATGAGAGAACTGTTCCATATATTTTGCCGGGTCAAAAGCGGGACAGTCGTCCCTGATCCTGATGGTGAGCGGCTCATCCGCGGCCACAATACGTACATCCACAGAGTGCTTCTTCCCGTCATTGAATCCGTGTTCCACTATATTTCCGGTTAATTCTTCGATGGCCAGTCTCGCCAGACGACTGCGCCTCATATCTATTCCGCGGGAAGAGCAGAAGTCCATGACCGATGCAGCCTTTGTAACGACATCATCGATAGAATGGACGGAGAACTCCATGCACATATCAGGAGGCGTCCCGAAGTCAGGCTTAAGCTGCATCCAGTCCTCGAGGGAGAATGTTATCTTTTTCGAATGGATAAAAACGGTTATCGCGATGACAATAAGGCAGATGATCTCGCATACGGAAAATGAGATCCAGACTCCGTCAACGCCCATGACCGGCGCCAGAACGACGGATACCGCTGCCGGCCCCAGTGTTTCGGCGAATGATAGGACATTTACCAGCACCTTCCTGTCCTGGCACTGGTAAATCTTCGTAAAGACTCCGAACAGCAGATTCAGGACCAGCCAGTTGGGGAAGAGCAGCAGCATGCGCTGCGCCAGAGCGTAGGCCGGATCTGTGTGCCGGAAGAACATGGCCGGAATGACAGATGAACATGCCATCAGCACAGCGACAGAAGCGGAGGAGAGAATCAGTCCGTATTTCAGTGAATCGCGTGTGGCGAAGACCATGGACTCACGGTCCTTGTCTCCGTAGTAGAGAGACGCCAGTGTCAGCAGCGCCGCGGCACATCCCTGCGGGATTGCTCCGATTATGGAGATTACATTGTTCTGAACATTCATGACCGCGACGGCGGAGGCTCCGACCATAGTAAAGAGCCTGACATTAAGGAGAAATCCCTTGAGTGTGAGTCCGATCGTGAACATCAGGCTCGGGAGTCCGAGCAGAATTGCTTTCGGCATCTCCCTGAGGTTAAGAGACTTAAGGCTCAGGTGTATAGCTTTGCCGCTTCCGAAAAAGCTGATGATCATAACCGCGGAGGAGGCAAGATAGCTGATGCTCGTGGCAAGCCCCATGCCGAAAGTACCCCAGTGCAGCACAAGCGCGTTCAGAAGATCCATGCCTACGTTGACGACCAGCATGACGCCAATACCTGCGTAGGAGCGTTTAGTGTCGTTGTTGAACGGCAGGAATACCATGAGAACGCCGGAGAGTACCTGCCCGATGATACCGGGGGCATATCCGAGTATATATGGTGACAGCAGCCTGGCGGTTTCTCCGCGCGCTCCGGCAGCAGCCGAGAGCGCGCCGTGTCCGATAAGACAGACCGCGGTAAATGCCAGGCTGAAGCAGGACAGCAGGACGACACATGCGGAAAAGGTCGATACGACGCCTTTCTTGTC
>DFHY01000076.1 GCA_002371345.1 Lachnospiraceae bacterium UBA3711 | reverse complement strand
CTCTCGCTGATCGTGTCTGTCCCTCTCGGAATAGCCTCCGCAGTTAAGAAGAACAGCGTGATGGACCACATTGTAAGGCTGCTGTCGTTTATCGGGAATGCACTTCCCAACTTCCTCATATCTGTTCTGCTCATGTACTTCCTGTGCATACAGCTGAACCTCTTCCCTGTCGTTGCAAGCGGCAGCATACAGGGCCTGTGTCTGCCTGCGCTTTCACTCGCCATACCGATGGCGGGCAGATTCACCAGGCAGATAAGAACAGAGACCATGGAGCAGCTTGAAATGGAGTATGTCACAGGCCTGAGGGCAAGAGGCGTAAAAGAGAAGGATATCCTGCTCCATAATGTCTTTCACAATGCATCGGGCCATATCTTCACTATAATAGCTCTCCAGATAGGAACGCTTATGGGCGGCAGCGTAGTCATAGAGACGATTTTCCGCTGGCCGGGCATAGGCAAGCTGGTAATGGATTCGATCAATGCCAGGGACTACCCGACAATAATGGGCTTCGTACTGATCATGGGCACTATATATGTAGTCATCAACTTCATATCTGATGTTCTGTATCATGTACTCGACCCGAGGGTGTAGACAGAAGCGCCCGGATGTAACAGGACCCGGAAATATAAATGAGCAAAAGAAAGAAAGCACTAAGACGAAAAGTAATAATAGCGGCAGCATGTGCGCTTGTACTGATAGTCATAGCGGTATTCTCAGGCGTGCTTGCGCCTAACGATCCGTATGCGACCAACTCGGAGCTGATCAGACAGGCGCCTTCGGCTTCGTACCTGTTCGGCACCGACAATCTCGGACGGTGCGTGCTTTCACGTGTTCTCGTGGGAGCAAGAACAACTATTGCATCTACCTTCTTCCTGGTCGCGATATCGTTCCTTATAGGCATCGTTGTAGGAATGCTGTGCGGTTATTACGGAGGGATCGTCGATGACATACTGATGCGCATCGCAGATCTGATGCTGGCATTTCCTCAGATGGTCGTCGCAATTGCAGTCGCAGGTATTCTCGGCGGAGGGCTCGGCGGCGCGATGCTGGCTCTGGGGATCACCATGTGGACATCCTTTGCCAGACTTGCAAGGAGCCACACGCTTTCGATTAAGAACGAGCCGTACATAACCGCAGCCAGGCTGCAGGGCAGGAACGGCTTTCAGATAATGGCCACTCATATAATGCCTAACATACTTGAGCCGGTGCTGATCAATGCGCTGACACAGATAGGTACGACCATGATCGGTATTTCAGGGCTGTCATTCCTCGGACTCGGTGTCGTTGCACCGCAGGCTGAATGGGGCTCCATGATAAGTGAGGCCAGGGCATATATACAGATAGCACCATGGGCAGTTCTGTTCCCGGCGGCTGCTACCGTCATAACAATAGTAGTGTTCAACTATCTCGGCGATGCCGTAATGGAATACAGAAAAGAAGACTAGCGGGGTGCGGACATGAGTGATATTTTGCTTAAAATCGAAAAGCTCAGCGCAGCCTACGATGAGGTCAACATCATAGAGGATGTCAGCTTTGATGTGAAGCAGGGTGAGATCCTGTGCATAGTCGGAGAAAGCGGCTCGGGCAAATCGACACTGGTCAAAGCGATACACGGCATGAGCAGTCTCAGAATCACAGGCGGACAGATACTCTTCGGCGGGAAGGATATAACCAGGACGAATGCGGCTGAGAAGAGGCTTCTGATGGGTACCGGGATCGGGCTGATCCCGCAGGATCCTGCGGCTTCCTTCAATCCGATCAGAAAATATGATGTCCAGTTCAAAGAAGCTCTGGCGGGACATTCGATGCCGTATGATGAGGATATGATCGCGGACATCCTTGCAAAGATAGGGCTTGAGGACGGCAAAGCAATACTCAGGAACAGGCCGTATGAGCTGAGCGGCGGAATGAATCAGAGGATCGCGATAGCGGCAGCCATGATGTTCGGACCGAGGATGCTGCTGTGCGATGAGGCGACAAGTGCCCTGGATGTAACGACAGCAGGCGCGGTCGTGGATGAGCTTCTGAAGATAAGAGATTCCCGCGGGACATCAATAATGATGGTCACACATCATCTGGGCATCGCCAGGCGCATGGCCGACAATATCGGGATAATGAAGAACGGAAAGCTGGTGGAATACGGCAGCACGGAGAAGATCTTCGAAGCGCCTGAGAATGATTACACCAGACATCTTATAAGAGACGT
This sequence comes from Lachnospiraceae bacterium UBA3711, assembly GCA_002371345.1. GTDB lineage: Bacteria > Bacillota > Clostridia > Lachnospirales > Lachnospiraceae > Porcincola. The sequence goes on along the minus strand of DFHY01000076.1, from coordinate 779 downwards.
ACCGAGACTGAAGAAATAATGGATAATATAAAACCTGTGCTTTCGGGCCGTGACCTGAATAAGAGCTATATAAGCCGTGACCGTGAGGTGCGGCCGCTTCAGCATGTGGATTTTGACCTGTTTCCGGGAGAGATACTCGGGATAGTAGGTGAAAGCGGGTCAGGCAAGAGCACGCTTCTTAAGGTGATAACCGGCATAGAAAAGGCTGACAGCGGCAGCCTTTACCACAACGGGGAGGAATATACCGGAGCCGGTCCGGAGAAGACGGGGAAATTCCTGCAGATGATATTCCAGGATGCATACGGGTCGTTCGACCCAAGGATGAGCATGGAGAAATCCCTGCTCGAAGGATCAGATGCAGGAAGGGACGAAGTCGTCAGGGTCATCCGTGAAGTCGGGCTTGACGAGGAGTTTCTGAGCAGAAGGCCGAGGCACCTTTCAGGCGGTCAGTGCCAGAGGATGTCAATAGCCAGGGCTCTTCTGTCCCATGCTTCTGTGCTGCTGTGCGACGAGATCACAAGTGCTCTGGACGTAACTACCCAGGCGCAGGTCATTAAGCTGCTGACGGAAGTCAGAAAGGCGGAGAATGTTTCGATCATACTCGTGTCTCATGACCTTGCGCTGGTCAGCATGATATGCGACCGGATAATGGTGCTGAGAAGAGGCGTTATCGTTGACTCCGGTAAGACTTCCGATGTGATCGGGAACCCGTCAGATGACTACACGAAAAAGCTGCTGGACAGCATCATCGATGTGTAGCAATGCGGTGAGTGCCTGAG
>DFHY01000045.1 GCA_002371345.1 Lachnospiraceae bacterium UBA3711 | reverse complement strand
GCTCCCAGATCTTTTTGGTTGGCAGTCCCATATTCTCCGGCCCGAAGCCCACATCCTCCTCCACAACAGACCCGATTATCTGGTTGTCAGGATTCTGGAACACCATTCCGGCGCTCTGTCTGATCTTCCATATATTGTTATCGTCGCTCGTATCGTACCCGTCGACATACAAGGTGCCTCCGTCAGGAACAAGCAGCGCGTTCAGATGCCTGGCAAGCGTAGATTTCCCGGAACCGTTGTGTCCGAGAACCGCTATGAACTGGCCGGGCCTGACATCAAGATCAACCCCGTCGAGCGCCGTTTGCTTCTTCGACGGGTTCCCGTCATCGTCATATACGGTGTAATGATAGGACAGATCATGTCCTTCTATTATCCTGTCTTTTTCCATGATTCACAAACAATGTCAGGCGGACTCCCACGGCTTCAATCATGGTATGAACGCATAACAACAATACATCTGACTAATACTGAGCCCCCGGGCTGATTTCTGAAACTGTCCTGCCTATATTACACTCTGCATGTATTTCACGCAAGAAGAAGCTGGCTGTCCCGGAGCACCATGGCAGATGCGCTTATCCGTGGAACAGCCAGCGGCAGATCGTACTGTTGTGATCAAAATAAACTCTCAACTATATTCAAGTATGTGATTATGATCATATGTCAGGGAGCAGATTCCGCACCGACTGTCCTTCCCGCAGCGACGCCGGGAATATGCGGCGGAGCCTGGCGTCCTTATCCTGAATCAGGCGGAACAGCATGCGGCTCGTCTCCAAAGCCATCTCGTTCATCGGCTGCTCTATCGTGGTTATCGAAGGATGATAGTAGAGCGCCTGATCCAGGCCGTCGAAGCCGGCAACGGATATATCCTCCGGAACACTCAGCCCGCTGTCGAAGATTGCCTTGCACGCCCCGATCGCGATTGTATCTGAGATCGCGTACAATGCCGTAAATTCCGTCCCCGACCGCAGCAGTTCCTGCGCGCGCTCATACCCGTTCTGCATAGTATAGATGGATCCGCCCCCCTGCATCTGCATCTGAACCACAAGCTCCGGGGCATACTCTATTCCATGGTCTTTCAGGGCTCTTACGTACCCATTCAGCCTCAGCTTGCCGATACTGGTGTCATGCGCGTAAGCTGTTATTATCGCAATCCTCCTGTGGCCCCTGCGGCACAGATAGTCGACTATCCTGTAGCTCTCAGCCTCGTCATCAATCGCTACGATCCCCCAGCCTGTAAGGTCTTCAGGGATCCTGCTGTCAACAGTGCAGAACACATACGGAACAGTCAGGCGCTTCAGAAGCCCTGGATCAGGACTGCTCGATCCTCCCATGAAAATGATCCCCTTCAGGCGCCTCTCCTGGGTGATCCGTATCGCCGCCTCAATCTCATTTTCCTCCTCCTCAACCTGCTGAAGGACAAATGTATAGTCCTTCCCCAGCACATGGCGCTGAGCGGTTTCGATCATCTCCGCAAACAGCGGATTCCCGACTCCCTTGGTCAGGAGTGCAATAGTGTTGGTTTCCGATCTCTTAAGATTCTGAGCGCTGTTGTTAGGAACATAATTGTACTCTCGGATAGTATCAAGAATCAGTTTCTTGGTCTCCGGATTGATGTCCGGGTGATTGTTAATGGCACGCGAAACCGTACTCACCCCAACCTTGCATATCCTGGCTATATCCCTGATCGTAACTTTTTCCATACTGTCACAGCCTCTCTGCTGTCCCCGTCATTCTGCGGCCCCGCCGCGTCACCGTCCCTGCGCTATCCTGCGGCTGCATTGCCTTACAGTCTCTCTGTTATTTCCGTTATTCTCCTGATCCACCCGGTCAGGCCCCCGTCAAGCCGGCCCTGCTCAAGTCTCCAGGTCCAGTTTCCCTCCAGTGTTGACGGCCGGTTCATACGGGCCTCAGCTCCAAGAACAAGATAGTCCTGGATCGGAATTATACAGGTATCCGAGACGCTCTCCATCGCCAGGCGTATGAATGAGCGATTGCGCTCACTGGGCGTTGTCCTGTCCGTGAAGCCAAGATAATCGTCAGCCAGCTTCCGGTCCTTATCCGTCAGCTCGCCATACCATGACCTCAAAGTCTGATTGTCATGGGTTCCGGTATATACTACCGTGTTCGGCGTGTATGTGTGCGGGAAATAACCGCTGCCGGTATCTCTCGAGTCAAACGCGAACTCTATGACTTTCATTCCCGCAAATCCTGTTTGCTTCACAAGCTCGACAACAGACGGAGTGAGAAATCCAAGATCCTCCGCGATAATTGAATCCGGCGTGATCCGTTCATCCTCCTTCAGTGCGTTGAACAGCCTCATGCCGGGTCCCTTCTCCCAGTGTCCGTTTGCGGCTGTGCTGTCCGACGCCGGTATCGAGAAGTACTCATCAAATCCGCGAAAATGGTCTATCCTGAGCACATCATACAGCTTGAGGCAGTGAGATATCCGTCTCTTCCACCATGCGTACCCCGTACGGTCATGATAATCCCAGTCATACAGCGGGTTGCCCCACATCTGTCCGTCCTTCGAAAATGCATCCGGCGGGCAGCCCGCCACTGCGTCAGGCCTATGATCATCATTAAACCGGAACAACTCGCCGCTGGCCCAGGCGTCAGAACTGTCAGGTGATACATATATCGGTATATCTCCGATGATCTTAACGCCTTTTCCGTTTACATATTTCTTGAGGCTCATCCACTGCCGCATGAACCGGTACTGGATAAACCTGTAGAAACGGGCGTCATCTCTCACCTTCTGAGGCAGATCGTATATATCTCTGAACTTCCTGAGTCTCAGGTCATCCGGCCATTCATACCAGCTCTTTCCGCCCTGAGCATCTTTGATTGCCATGAACAGGGCATAATCATCAAGCCATAACGCATTCTCCTGACAGAACTGCCGATACTCATCTTCCTCTTCAAACCTGCTTCTTTCGCATGCCTTTCTCAGGATCGGGAATCTGGTCTCATACAGCCTGCGGTAATCAACCCTCGACGGGTTCCCCTGTCCGAAGTCAGCATGCTCAACCTCATCCCGGTCCAGAAGGCCGTCCGTGATAAGCTCATCAAGATCAATATAATATGGATTACCCGCAAAGGCGGAAAACGCCTGATACGGCGAATCCCCATAGCCCGTCGGTCCCAGCGGAAGAATCTGCCAGAAACTCTGACCGGCTTTCTCCAGGAAATCCGCAAAATCGCGGGCACTCTGTGAGAAGCTTCCTATTCCGTACGGAGACCACAGCGCGGATATCGGAAGCAGGATTCCTGCTTTTCTCATGTTTTTTCTCCAGTCAGTCTTTCAATGCTCCCTCAGCAGTGCCAGCCCTTTACGGCGCATGGCACTGCCCTGCCTGCTCTAATCACTTACTCTTTCAGCTCTTCCAGGCCAGTATCATCCCTTTACGGCGC
>DFHY01000029.1 GCA_002371345.1 Lachnospiraceae bacterium UBA3711 | reverse complement strand
TCCGAGCGCAGTGTACCACTTTTGAGACGCAATGACAACTATGGACTGGCAGAGAGTACTCAGCCTTTGGGAATGTTTCTCCATCGCAAACCCAGCCCACTCCGCCGGACTAACTGCTGACTCCGACGTAGGAGTCCGGGGTATTCATAACGAGTATCATTCATACCCCGGACTCCAAGTCTTCGTAAGCAGTGGATTCCGGCTTCGTTCCTGCTGGAATTGTTTGCTTATGGAGAAATCATTCCCATGCGGCTGATGTAGCCCTGAAAGATACTTGTTCGCTGCGGCTGATGCACTTTCTCTCACGCATGTAATACACTTATACGGATATTCGTCCTGTCAGTGTGTGCAGCGGGCGGCTTGTCAGGTCTATCTCCTCCGGCATCTGGTTGCGTACCGTGAGTTTGACCGATGACTCGTCGATATTCAGGCGTATCATCGCTGCCCCGAGGGCTTCGTGGAACCGGATCTCAAGTTCCATCTCATCAGCCCAGACCCATCTTCCCGATGAGAAGTAGAGTCCGTCGGACAGCTGTGATCTTCTGTAGTCTCCGTCCAGTCCGATATTGAGAACCTGTTCCATGATCGAATTCTGTCCGCGCTCAGTGAGTGTTATGATGAGCTGGTTGTCACGGAATGAGAATGACATCTTCTCAAGAACCAGGAGGCTGTGTACATAATGCCCTTCCCCGCCTGTGAACTTCTCGAATGATATCCCGGACGGATTGTCTATCTCGTACTGTTTCCCTTCTATGAGTTCCTCTGACCAGGGCTGGCGTACAGCCCACAGTCCAGGGATTCTCAGATTGTTCAGCTTTTCCTGAAGTTTCTGATACTCTGCGGGATTCTCAGGCAGCGGCTCTTCTGACATGCGGTCCGCGATGGTCTCTGTGTACAGGTTGAGCTGTGTCTCTGTGTCGACCGCGCCGGCTGTCATGATCATAACCGCGTCTTTGTCCGGAAGTACATAGCCGAACTGTCCGTAGGCTCCGTCGGCTCTCCATGATCCTGGCGTCGGGTTGCACCAGCACTGATAGCAGTAGCCCATCTTCCAGTTGCTCTTAGCCGGCGCATAGACATCATTCAGTGTCTCTATCTGTTTTCTGAAGGCTCTGTCAAACCATTCCTCTTCGAGCAGTCTCTTTCCGTCCCATACTCCGCGCTGAGCAAGGAACCAGATGAACTTCGCAAGATCCTCAGTCAGCATATGGAAGCCCCATCCTCCGGCCTCGATCTCGCTGTAAGGGGATCCCGCCTCAACTGTCCGGTCTCCTGTCTTCGAGCAGTAGTAGTCGGTGATTCCAAGCGGTTCGAAGAGTCTGGGCGTCAGGAATTGTGTCAGAGACTGTCCGGTCTTTTTCTTCAGGATCACGCAAAGAAGGTCCGTGCCGGGCGTGTTGTACTGGAACATGGTGTGCGGGCGGAACTTAAACTCCTTCGCCAGGAAAGCCTTCACCCAGTTTCCTCCGCTCTTCTCTATATCCTCTGTTGTTATTTCCTCAGCATGGCCGCAGCTCATGGTAAGGAGGCTCTCTATATCCGCAAGAGCCAGGTTCTCGGAGACAGTGTCCGGCAGCTCGTCAGGAAACAGGTCAACCAGCTTCTCATCCAGTGACAGTATTCCTTCCTGTCTCGCGAAGCCTATGGCTGTCGCCGTGAAGGTCTTTGAGAATGAATAGATGATGTGCTTCTCATCGGGTGAATACGGATCATACCATCCCTCAGCCGCGACCTTGCCGTGCCGGATCAGCATGAAGCTGTGCAGCTGTATCCCTGCCTTGAATTCCCTGTCAAGAAACTCAACGATATCCTCAGAACGGATTCCGAGTGACTCCGGCGTAACTCTCTCAAAGCTCATGTCTGTGTTATCTCCTTTCCTGCGCTGATCTTTATTGAAATAAGCATGCGTTTGTTATACTCTGCTCCGCCACAGCATTTCTTTGCTTATTCCTTCAGGCAAACCTCTGCCTTTATGCTGCTATAGCTATCTGCGCCGCTGCCGGATGCTCAGATATTGCTGCACATGCTGCCGCCGCAGAGTGGTTATAAGCTGCCTGTGCTGCTGCCGGCGGGCTCAGATATTGCTGCATATGCTGCTGCCGCAGAGTGGTTATAAGCTGCCTGTGCTGCTGCAGGCAGGCTCAGCTTATAACTGCCTCCACCGCTGCCGCGGGTTCTGTCTGCCACGCCCAGTACGGCCGGTCCTTCGGGCCGAATCGGTCCATGACCGCCATCTGCACGCCTCCGTGTGCTACAATAATCAGGCGCTTCTGCCCTTTATCCAGTTCCTCTTTAGCTATTATTTCAAAGCATCCCGCAACACGTTCGGTAAACTGCGCGCGGCTCTCTCCGCCCGGAACAGGAGCCTCACACATGGAATCAACCCAGCTTCTGTACTGCGGGTCATCCTCCATCTCATCCGCGCTGCGCCCTTCAAATATCCCAAAGTCCATCTCCTGAAACTTCGGAACTATTATTTGCTTCATTCCCGGAAAGAGCAGCCCGGCCGTCTGCCTTGCTCGAAGAGCCGGAGAGACATATACAGCCTGTTCATTTTCTGATACAGATGATAATGACTTTTCTGATCCGAAACGTACCGGTCCTGATAGCGCCGGAACAGAGTCATCCTGAAACCGGTAAGGCTGTATTCTCTCCATCTCCTGCTTAAGGAGCGGCAGGTCGCTTCTTCCCTGATATCTCTTCTCAAGGTTATATCTTGTGTATCCGTGTCTGAACAGATACAGCCGCACCTCATTCCGAGAGCGGGAGTCTGACTCTGATCTCTTCGTTGTCAACGATATACGAATAGTCATAATCGATCTCCTCGCTGGTCTTCTGTGTGTCGTACGCCTCGAATGACTCGTCCAGAAATGCGCGGTACGGATCCCATGTGGTCAATATCAGTGTCAGATGGTGCCCCGGAGCAAGAGTGTAAACCGTCGGCTGCATATATATCGTATAGTCATAGAACTCACCTGCCTCAAGTACCTGGGTGTCTGTGTACTCACTTGAATCATAGCCGCAGCCTGGATTTGTGAGATCCGTCCACCCATAAGTGAAAGCCTTGACATAAGTGCTGTCCTGAACCAGCTCCTCGATCTCATTGCTGTCCCATGAGGCGGGACCTTCATATTCGCCGATAATCCTGATCGGAATGCTTCCTTCCTTTGCTTCCTTAGGCATATAAGCGTCAAAGGCTGATCCGTCATCCGCGGTGTCAACTAGCACTGCAGTTATCATCAGTCCTTCATATTCCGTCACCTCAGAAGAGAGTTTAAGATGTATCTCCGGCACGCCGTATATGGTCTGACCTGTTTCCAGCCCAAGAGGATAAAATGCCGCATGCTTGTCTTCAAGATCAGTATAATATCTGTCCTGGTATTCCTTCCCAAGATCTACATACTGGCTTGCCATCTCCGCAAGCCCCTTTGACGAAACCACGCTCCTCGGAGAATCATACTGAGCGGGAACATCATAATATGTAAAGTCGCGCCATCGGTCATAAGCCTTCCAGCTTCCGTCAATATTTGACTGAGCCATGACGCAGGGCAGCTCCTCTATGCCATTATCCACACCATACAGATAATGCGCCAGCCACCTGTTCTGGATATCATTCCACAGTTCTCCATCGACCTCCCGGTTATCCAGAGTGTTGTGCCCGTCCTGATGAAGAACGAGCTTTACATTCTGGCCCGCCTTCTCAAACGCCCGGAACATCAGGTCTGCCTGCTTGCTGAGGACATTGAAGTCATTTAAGCCATGTTCAATCAGCGCGGAACAACTTATCTTCTCCCAGTCACGGGAGTAATCAGACTCTTCCCAGACAGGTGCGTAATTGCCGTTTGTCGCCTCCTGATCCTGTGATATCTGCCACAGCCAGGACGCGTATTCCTTATTCAGTACAAGCCAGTCCCTGTCAAGAAAGCATCCTCCGCAGTTGTTGAACGCAAGGCTGTCGGCATAGTTAACTTCAAAGATGGTGGCGGCCCCCTGTGAATTGGTATAGTCATACCAGCTGGCAATGCCTGCTGCCGGGATGATGGTCTTAAGTCCTTCCACCCCGGTTGTCGCTACTTCATACGGCAGTGTTCCGCCATATGAGCAGCCGGTCATGGCGACATTACCGTTCGACCAGTCCGCCTTTATCTCCATGTTATGAGTTCTGTCCGAATAAGCGATCCTGTTTCCGGCCAGCCACTCCACGACTGCCTTGTGGCAGTCCCTCTCCAGATGGGTGCCGCACAGTTCGAAGCCTTCCGATCCATAAGTTCCGATTCCGGCGGCCTCAACTACGGCGTAGCCTCTTGCAAGATAATAGTCATATACAGACGCATACCCGTATCCCGTATCCCCGCTTCCCGGAACTATATAATTCCAGTCCTTATCCGGGTCTGCCATAAACGCGGCCTCCATGCTGCTGACCTCACCGGCCGGAGTTCTCTTTTCGCACTGGCGATAGAGATCGTTATAGTCAAATGGCATCTCGATATAATAATCGCCTGCCACCCGGTCATCTATTGTGCCTGCCCCGTATGGTGTCGGATCATATATTACACCCGCCAGATACTCTCCCTCCGCCGCCGCCCGCGGCACCTGTACCAGGGCCTTGACGAGATCCGCCATCCCGTCGTTGTCCGTGTCATTGTCCGTCTCTACATATACGCAGAAACGCAGGATGTCGCTGTTCTCATTGGTATAGCTCGAATCTCTCAGATCGCTGATCTCGAAGACTGGAGAAAATGCGCCTCCCTCAAGCTTCAAAACCTTATTATAGCTGTCTTCACCGCCAGGCTCCGTCTCAAACTGTGCCATGGCAGGCATTCCTCCTGCCATAAGCATTACAGAACTGACTGTCAGTACTTTGAGCCATAGTTTTCTGTTGTCTTTTCTCATCTCTGCTTTCCTTTTACCATTCTCGCCGGCAGTTGAGACTCATGAAGATTTCCTTTGCGCATCCGTACGCATCCTGCCGAAGGCTTTATAGTCAACATCAGTATTCTTTTGACATTGACTATAACAGCTATGCGAACTCTTTGAGTTATTCCAGTCCAAACCCTCTCTCGTACAACAGTGAATCTGTATATACCGCCGTACCGTCTTCTTTTTCTTCTACAGCCGGCACATTTACGGGAAGGGTACCGGTGCACTTATTGCCTCCGAAGATAGTTTCCAGGGCGGCGATAACATTCGCGTTGTATGCCATCCGGTCCGCTCCCTCAGCTTCCGGCTTTGCCGGATCCATCGTGAGACCGGACGCCATATAGGCAAGGATGATTGCGTCGGCATCCTGGTATCTCGCCGCGTCATACGGCAGGTTATCGCTCAGCAGGACAAACTTGCCTCCCGCTGCATGAGTGTCTTCAATTACAGTGCTGATCGCCTCATACTGGGCTGCACCCTTATCTAGTACCGATGAACCGTAGGTACAGGACAGCATGATAACAGTGCCAGCCTTCTTGACCGCCTCTTTAGTTTCGTCAGAATAATGGAAGGTGTAGCTGCCGTCGTCATTTGACTGATAATAATAATCCACGGTTATATCCGTATCCCTGCCGATCCATCCATCCGCGCGCAGATTATCGACAGCATAATTGATCGTATTTTCCTCACCGCTCATTCTGCCGAGAATGACAATGTCTGAAAGGCTGTCTGAAAGAGGAAGCACATCGTCATCATTCTTCAGCATCGTGACAGCCTGTCTCGCAATCTCCATCTCCACCGCGTGATGCTCGTCTGAACCGACGATTTTCTCAGCGTTCCTGACCGCCTCGTCCTGGTCTGTCACCACTTCCTCAGGATCAAGAATGCCGTATTTCTCCTTCAGCTCGAGTATCCTTGTAACGCTCTCGTCGATACGCTCCCCGGGAATAGTCCCGTCCTCAACCAGCTCCGAGATACCTGAGATATAATCATCGTAGTATGCCGCAGCCTCCTTGTTCATCAGGTCCGTCGGAATAAGGAGGATGTCAACTCCGGCGTTGATCACTTTCTCGGCGATGCCGACGCCGTATTCCACTGAGCCTTCCTCACCCGGTACGAGCTTCGCGGTCCTGATCGCGTCCATCTCAAGCGCGTCGGCAACAACTACCCCGTCAAATCCCAGATCACCGCGCAGAATATCCGTAATCAGCTTCTTTGACATGGTCGCCGGATAGTAGCCGGTGGTCTTGCCGTCACCGAATGTCACCTCATCGTCAACCAGAGGAAGCGTAATGTGAGCAGTCATAATCATATCGGCGCCGTTGTCAATCGCCGCCTTGAAGGGAATCAGGTCACACTCCTGAAGCTCATCGTAAGTCTTCTCCACAGTTGCCGTCCCGATATGGCTGTCAGTTCCGGTGTCTCCATGCCCGGGGAAGTGCTTGTATGTGGCGACTATATTATTCTCGGCAAGTCCTTCCGCGTAGGCGGCGCTGAGCGCGGACACAGTATCCGGATCATCCGAGAATGACCTGGTACCTATGACGGGATTCGCCGGATTGCTGTTCACATCAATATCCGGGGCAAAGTCAACATTGAACCCGACGGCCTTCATCTCCTCACCGATGATCTCACCTGTCAGCCGGGCGTTCTGCGCCGCGTAAGTGCCTGTCGCGCCTATAGCCATGCTTCCGGTCATCCTGGTGCCTGTAGTAAGCCTGCTGACGATACCGCCTTCCTGATCGACCGGAGTAAGATAAGGAATATGAGTGCTGACATCCTCATTCTCCAGATTGTTCTCCTGAAGATCGCTTACAAGCCTGACTACCTGCCCGGTTCCTGTAACATTATCGCCGAACAGGATAATTCCTCCGTACTGGTGTCTGTTGAGAGCCTCCTTCAGCTGCCTTGCTTCGTTAAGGTCCGTCACTTTATTTCCATCCCAGGATCTGATCGCCGGGATAATCATCTGCGAGATCTTCTCATCCAATGACATGCCTGAGAGTATGTCCTCAACATCCGCACTCTTTTCAGTCTCTGTCATATTCTGAATCGGATACTCAGTCTCACCGGCAAAAACCGGTGCCTGAAGTACCATTGACGCCGCGATTCCGATTGCTGCCGCTCTTCCAAGTTTTCTCATGCTGCTCATATCTGCTCCTTCCCTTTCCAACAGATCTTCAATCAGTTTTTATCTCTCCGCCTCATGCTCCGTATCCGGCTCAGCTCCTTCCATCAGCGGCCTGATATCTTCCCAAAGAAGCTCATTTGCCTCGTCAAACAACGGCTTCGCCGCCTCGTTGAACTGGCCGTCGCCCATATCGGTCTCCATGTTTTTGTATGTGACCTCTTCCAGAGTTACAGGCGTGCCATCAGACCATACCGGTATGTGGCCCTTCCTGATCTCATCAAACCACACATGGTACTTCCCGCCATCGGAACGCTCATACATCATAACAGGGCACGCCTCAGAGAGATTGCGGCCCAGCTCCTCGATCTTCATGTTTTCGTCAAGGACGCCTTCCTTCGGAAAATGCACCGCATATTCCCCGACGATATGTCCAGGGAAATATGCCGCTGTTTTCTCAGAGAGCGGAGGCAGCACATAGCGTTCCTTCGGCTCATGCAGAAAATCATATTCCTCAAGATTATAATAATAGCCGTCGTGCTCGATCAGGTTCCAGCTGTGTCCGCGGCCTTCCATGTCAGGTGTATCAACCTGCATGGCCGGAAGGGAGCCAAGATACATCAGATAGCAGAACAGACTCGCGTTGTATGAGCACATGCCTTCATGTCTGCGCAGAAGCTGCATCCAGTCAGTCTTCCCGGCTTCAGAGCTGCTGACATACCCATCGAAGAGGCTGTTCTTTCTGAAATACTGATCACCGAAATTGAGAATGGCCGTAAGCGCCGCCTCATCCGGCTCATACTTTGACTGAACCGGTACCAGATAATCCAGGATATACTTCCTGAGGTCAGGCTGTGTGAGGCACAGCTCTCTCTCCACCTCAGGATCAAGTTCTCCCGGCCGGTACTGTTTTCCCATATAGTAGAAGTGGTTCGTCATGTCCGTGAGATACAGCCCGTTTTCTTCAGGCAGAACATAGAGGTACATCTCAGCCTCGCAGGCCTGATATTCATCTGTCTGCTCAGCCGACGCTGTGAGAGTCGCTGCCCCCTCGATTACCGGAGCTATCGTACCGTCATCGGAGATCGTCATAATGTCTGTGTTATCACTGGAGTATGTAACCGGCAGATCCGGATAATCCGCAAACGGCTTCCATACATGTACCTGCCCGATATGGATGGATTCTATGAAGGTATCATAATTCTCCTCAGGCACAGGCAGCCCTTCAGTCTCGTCAGCTCCCGCGGCGGCCACTCCGGAAAGAACCATCAGTGACGCAAGTAAATACATGCTGCAACGCCTTAACACTGTCTTTTTTTTCATACGCAGTATACTCTTTCTTTATTTATTGAGAAGCATCATCATAACGCCGTCTGAATTCCGGTGCTTTTCCCTTGATCACTTCAGGTATTCCGTAGAATACCCGCACAACACACCCGGCACGGTCCGCCAGTTCAGACAGCAGCTTCCCCTGATTCTCGCGAAGCCTTCTCATATCCGCATCCATCGGGACTATCCCCGCCCCTGTCTCAGAAGCTGTCAGGACTTCAGCGCGAGCGCACAGGCTGTCCGCAAGAGCCTTAATATCTGTTTCGTCCATACCGCTGCCAGCCAGCTCCTGAACTTCCGTAAGCAGACAGTCTCTCTCATATCCCGGCGCGTCCACGGATTCTTCAATATCTCCGTCTATACCTGTATGCGGCACATCCTTGTCCTGCTCTCCTGTAAGCCGCGGCAGAAGCTTCCTGGCGTACGCGCTTTTCCCGCTGAACGCAGGTCCCACTATTAATATCATAATTAAACCCGCCAAAAGTCGATTACGGCCACAATCATATCATACGATTAACACCTGTACCGGCACATCCTTTTCATGTTTTTTCATTTGGGACTATTCCATCAATGCATATAAATGTATGCCGCGAGAACAAGAGCCGCGAGCATCCACAGCTCAGCCTTCTCAAGAAACCATCCGTTGAGATCACCGGACAGTCCGCAGAACTTATCATTTGCGGTCTTCCTCAGATACAGGAAAACTCCCGCCGCGCACAGCAGCATCAACGCGGCAGATGCAATTCCCCTCGTCCCCTCCAGGACATATCCCCCTGCCAGCATGATTAACGAAACAGTTAAAAGCTCGATTTCCAGCAGGAGCGCAGTTTTCTTTTTGTCAGCGCTGTTCTTAATTGTGTGGGCAAGCCCCGTATCTTTCGAGAGCGGAAGAATCGAAACCGCAAGTCCCGACAGGCACCGGCTCACCACGAATGAGCAGCCAAGCAGCAGCATCTGCCATCCGGAGGCTTTAAGACCTGAGGCAAAGCCAAAGCTAAGGACAAAATATATTCCCAGCCTGATCGCGGCGAACGCTCCTATATGAGGGTCTTCAAGGATCTCTCTCCTCTTCCCGGCATCCCCGTATGATGACAGTGCGTCACAGACATCAGCATATCCGTCAAGATGAATCCCGCCGGTGACAAGAGGCGGGATTGCAGTCACGACGGCTGCCGTCAGGATCTGAGGAAGCGCAAGCTTTGACGCTATAATCATCCATACTGCTTCTATTCCCCCGATCACCGCGCCAATAAGAGGAAACGCGGCAAGCATATAACGCATGTTCTTCTCATTCCATCCAATTGCAGGCACCGGTAATGCCGAGAACATGGAGAATGCGACTATGATTGTTTCATATACTGTCTTCATACAATGATCAACTCGTCAAAAGCCGGTTTTCGCGCTCTGATGGCGCTGATAACCGCTGCACGGTCATGCTCCTTTCCTTACGACAGCGCACCCGCATACCATCTCGACAACCCTGTCCGCAAACTTGCACAGCTCCTGATTCAGTTCTCCGATCAGTCTCTGATAGGCCCTGGTATCACCCTCGTAATCACATCCCGCGCGGTTGACTTCGTCGGATACAATGACAAACTCTTCGGACTTTGCCGCCAGCTGTCTTATGCCGGCAAGGATTCTCTGCCGGGCTGCCTGGAAGTTCTCCCCGGATCCGCCACTCACGTCCCGGAGCCTGCCGTCTCCGGCCATCAGGACCTGAGCGTCATTCCCGGATGTATATCCTGAAAACAGTTCATTCGCCGCCAGTGTCCCGATTCCCTCAAGCAGAACAGAGCAGCCCCGGGGAAGTCCTTCAGCAATCAGGTCAAGTCCGTTCGGACACTCAACGGTACGAAAACCTCTTCCGCACCGTCTCTCACGATGTCTCCGCACTCTTTCCTTACTCTCCTCATCCGCCGCGATCATAGTCGCGATATAGATCTTCTCCCCTGCCGCGAAGTCCAGGCACCGTTCCGCGTATTCACTCTTGCCCGAGCATGATCCGCCGATCACCAGAGTTATCATAATGAATATCTTTCTACCTGTGCGGTTGCCATGCGGTTCCTGATTCTGTACTCGATTCATCGAAGCACAGAATCAAGGTTCGTATAGCAACCCACCCTCCTGATGAGCAAAACGCAGACGCGATAGCGGCTGCAGCAGCGCTGAGCTTTGCGAAGCGCGAGTTTTGCGAATGAGGGTAGAGAGGTCAAAAGTTTCTTTTACCCTCAAATATGATGTACCTGACATAGCCGATTACTGATTGTTCCGCCTGAGGCCTATTACATCTTCTCACAGTTCACGATACTGCTCGACTCCGCCCTCGCCGAACATCACGCTGTCCCTGTAAACCGCCAGAGCCATATCCAGCATCGGCATCGCCAGGACCGCTCCTGTACCCTCGCCAAGATGAAGATTCCCGGTGATGAGCGGCTTCTTTCCCAGAGCCTCAAGAACGATCCCTGCCGCAGGCTCCGATGACACATGGCTGGCGATAATCGCGTCTGCGCATTCAGGGCATATCCTTACAGCTGCAAGAGCAGCCACACTGCTCGCGAACCCGTCTGTCAGGACCGGGATCTGATGCATCCACCCTCCGATATACAGCCCGCACATACCGAGCAGGTCAAAGCCTCCGACCCTGCTGAGAATCTCTATGGCATCATATGCTGTTCCTGGTTCTGAATTCTGTCTCGATAACTCCGGAGCAGAAGTTGTCACACCTGAGCACTCAACATTTTGACAGCTTTTCCATTCGAGACCATTATTCTTAATCGAGCCTCTTACCACATCTATCTTGTGCTTAAGGCAGTCATCAGTGAGTCCTGCCCCCTTGCCGGTCATCGTTTCCGGTTCCTGTCCCAGCAGGACACATACGCAGGCTGAGGAGGTCGTCGTATTGCCGATTCCCATCTCGCCTGCAGCGAGAAGCCTGCAGCCTCTCTGCTTCAGTTCCCGGGCAAGATCGATTCCTGTCGATATGGCTGACGCTGCCTGATCCGGCGTCATGGCCCTCTCCCGGAGTATATTGCCGGTTCCGTTCGCGATCCTGCGGTCAAGGACTCCCGCATACCCCCCAAAATCCTTTATTCCCATATCTACCGGAATGACATCAGCCCCTGCTCTTATAGACATCTTGCAGACAGATGTTTTTCCTTCAGCCATTCGCCTGGCGACCACTCCGGTCACCGAGCTGTCCGTCTGGGCTATACCCTCCGCGGTCACTCCGTTGTCGGAGCAGAATACTATGACTGCCTTCTTATCAAGACTTATATCAGCGCTTCCTGTAAGCCCTGCTATCTGGACGATATCGTCTTCAAGAACTCCAAGCCCTCCGAGCGGATGCTGTATATGGTTCCATCTCCTGCGCGCAAGTCCGGCAGCCGCCTCATAATCAGACCTGCCGCGTCCGTTTTTCGCCGTCTGAATCAGTTCTGCTATCTCTGATGATTTCCTTGTGTCCATTATTCAATGATCAATCCGCCAAAAGTCGATAACGGATTACGTTGTACGCTATTCCACTAAGGCTCGTAAACTCGCCAAGTGGAATATGTGTGCTCCTCGCTTCCGCAATCCCACCGACATCCAATGTATTCAATGCATTTTCGCAAGGCAAATCAGCCTTATCCCTGTTCCGGCCGCAAGCACAAGCGCGGCAGACAGCCACATCAGGCGCACGCTGAGTGATATGTCCCCAGGCTCTACTGGCCGGTCGTCGTCTCCTATCCATGGCTTCATAACAACGGATCCAAAGTATGAGGCAGGCCCGGCAAGCCTTATGTGCAGCGCGCCTGCGCAGGCGGATTCTGTCTGCGCCGAGTTCGGGCTTGAATGCTTATACCTGTCCCGTCTGAATATCCTCCATGCGTTTTTTCCGTCTGTGGAGGGATTCAAAAACGCCGCCGCTATCCAGCACATGGCGGTGATACGGCTCGGAATGAAGTTGGCGATATCATCTAGTCTTGCCGCCGCCCTTCCGAAATACATATATTGCTCGTTCTTATAGCCGACCATACTGTCCATGGTGTTGACAGCTTTGTAGGCAAGCGCCAGAGGCGCCCCTCCTATCAGCATATACAGAAGCGGCGCGGCAACTCCGTCTGAGGAGTTTTCCGCAACGGTCTCGACACATGCCCTGATAATGCCCGCTTCGTCAAGGCTGTCCGTATCGCGCCCGACTATTCTTGATACCTGAGCCCTTGCTTTGTCCAGGATGATATCATCATCTGTCCGTCCGTCCGGGTACCTTTCTCCTGCTCTCTCTTTGTACGCGGCATACCTGCCCGGTTCCGGTTCTGCAGGCTCAGAAGCCTGACCCGGAACAGACTCAGCGCATGCCGGCCTGAGAGAGCGCCTTACGGCCTCAGCCTCATCCGCAAGTCCTCTCGCCGCAAGTGCCTGGGCACACCAGATGCTCTCAACGATAAAGAAGAGAACCGGATGTATGCGCCAGGACAGCGCGCATACCGCGAAAGAAGCCGCAAAGACGCCAATGGGAAGAGCCGCGGCCAGAACCACGCCTCCCGCAAACTCACCCCTTGGGCTTTTTGGAAATATACGCCTGAGCCATGATTCCATCGAGGAGATGCATTTTCCCATAAGCACAACAGGGTGCGGAATCTGCACGGGATCTGCGAATATAAGGTCAAGAACACAACCGCACAGAACGGCGCAGGTGAGGATCATGCCCTGGGACATCGCTCCGCTCAGCATCATCCCTCAGTCTCCGTTATCACATGGCCGCTGCTGTCCACAGGCTCCGCGCTCTCCAGCAGATAAGCAAGGGCGGCCTTCAGGCGCGGCAGGTAGAATTCAGAGCTGTGTTCGCCGCTGTCTATATCTAACCTGTACGGAATGCCCAGCCCTGCCAGGTGCCTGCCCATCATGATATGGTCCAGATCGAAGCAGTACATATCATGAGTTCCGCATATTATATAGTGCCTGAAAGCTCCAAGCTCTTCGGCGTCCATGTCAAGAAATGTCTTCAGCGCGCCTGTATAGCGCAGCGCTCCGTACATATCAAGGACGCCGCCGTAAAGATCCGGATTGTTCAGAGCGTTCAGGTACGCTCCGCCTCCTCCCATCGACTCTCCTGCAAGGAAGCGGTAATCCCTGCTGCCGACAGTCCTGAGGGTGCTGTCAACCTCTCTGACCAGATCCTCATTGAGCATCTTCGCGTAAGCACCCGACCACCAGCCTGCCTTCTGAGGATGACCGTCCGAAGGGAAGATCATGATGCACAGAGGAATATCACCCTCTGAGATCCCTTCGTCAAGAAGCTCAGGAACGCCGGCTATCTCAAATGACTTTCCGGTCGAACCATATCCATGCAGCATGTACACGACAGGATATCTCAGATCCGACTCATAGTAACCCACCGGAAGATATACCCGGTACTCGATCTCCTGTCCTTTCAGCGCGTCCGACTTAAATGACGTTGTATAGTATCTCTGCCCGGACTTGCCTGGATCACCAGCCGGTTCCTCCCTGGCTTCGATATGTATAGGCCCGGTATACCATCCGCCGGCACCGCTGCCGTTGCACACACGCACGGCAATTGTATTCTTTCCTGCTTTTATCAGACCGTCCGGGATCTCATAGATGCGCTCTTCATCCCAGGGATTGGTGCCGTTGTAGCTGCCGCCCTCGTCCGGGATTCCTGTCTGCCCTGCACGGACGCCGTTGATGTACGCCTCATCGCCCTCGTCAACCATGCCGGCGTCTATCTGAAGGGATGATGTGTCAAACTCCTCCGGAACATCAAACTCTCTAATATACCAGGCATATCCGGCGTAGTAGGGATTGCCCTTCAGGCACGAAGCGAAGTCCTCAGTCCACCAGCCGAAGCCCGGCTGCACCACATCCCAGCTCTTCCAGTCACATCCCAGCACATCATCTATGTCTGATACATCAGCCTGCGCATCCTGCTCCTGAATCGCGTCCGCCGTCCGGAAGTACCAGTCTCCCATCAGATCAATCATACGATCCTCTCCGGAAGCGACTGTCTCCTTCGCGGTATACTCCGTTTCAGTCTCATCAGACCTGGCAGGCTCATTTCCATCCCTGATAAATGCCTCCGAGAAGCCTTTCAAAGAGCGCTCAAGATGATCTGTCCACCGGCCGTACTGTACCTGGTCCTGAACAGCATACTCGAATACGGAGTAGTCCCATGCCTGAGGACTGTCCTGGCCCGACAGGCCCGGACTGCGGAAGGCGTAAGCGATGTCGGCGGAGCCGCCGTCCTCAAGAGCCTTCGCATTGCCGAGATCGAAATCAATGTAAGCATAATAACTGCTTATCCACTGAGTATCCGCGCCGGACGAAGAGACCGGTTCCTTCAGCAGGCCGTACACGCTTCCGTATGCCTGGAGAAATGGATTGTCCTCAGAGGCAAAGTCACCGTCGTGGCTTGCTATCGCGCTGAAGTACAGAGGCTCCTCCTGAAGCTGTCCGTCCGGGCCGCTGTATCCGAGCAGATATGCCATATAGCCGCCGACTCCGGTTCCAATAATCCCCCGCTGCGACGCGTCGCTGACTGCCGGATACTCATTTTCAACGGCTTCTATGGCCTCACTGGTCTGCTCAAAGAGATCAGTCCCATTTCGATATTGCACAAATGCGCAGATCATCTCACCGATCCGCCCGTCAGACTGAAGCTCCCGGACCACATCGATGGTCCCGTCATCAAGATATTCCCGGGCGCTGTACCCGTCCTGCGGCATGAAGTAGACGCAGGGATACTGCTGCCCCGGGTCATAGTCATCAGGCAGAACAACATATATCTTCTGCCCTTCGCCATATTCCAGTTCAGCCGGATCTTCCTGTGACGCGAAGGCCGGAGCAGGAAAGAGCATCAGGCCGGATACAGCACTAATCAGTATAGTTTTTCTTATATTCATCTGCCGCACTCCTTCCTGCTCATATACAGATAATGGCTGTTTTCATACCAATGATTATTAACCTGATCCTTTTCGCCATACATGACACTCAGGGAATCAAGATGGCTGTATATCTGCTTCTCAGAACAGGTTGTTGATATATTCAGTCAGGCCTTCCCTGTCGTAGAAGCTTTCAGGCCGCACGATCACGCAGTCCGGCTCGATTCCGGTATCTGTATCATAGTAAGAGCCGTTCTTCAGGAAAGACATCCTGTTCGGTGAAGAGATATTGAACAAAGTGCCGTAGGCCGTGGACATCGGCAGAACAGAACAGCTTCCTCCGCCGGACTGTCTTCCAAGCAGAGTGACACGTCCGGAGGACTTGTATAAATTGGGCACCAGATTTCCGCATGAGAAGCTGTATGGCCCTATTATGCAGAACAGATTCTTGTCCTTCACCGTATCGTCATCGTTGAATGCTCCGTCCAGGTTGGCGTCAAAACGGTATGTGCCGGTCGAAATCGCGCCTGTCATTGAACTCCTTATACTCATGGATGCCTCGCCGAGAAACCACGCCGCAATGGCAGCGCCCGCATCTACAGCTCCTCCTCCGTTCAGACTAAGATCAACCACCACATTTTCAATCGGGCTGTTCTCTCTTGTGATCTGCTTATGTGCGTAGGTGATAAGATCAGGTGTCTCCAGCGTCTCTGACGACGGATCCATCTCCAGATCCTCCGGCATTGTATAGTATTCATCAGCATACTTTGTCATAGTAAAATGATCAAATGTGATATATGCAGTATTTCCTACCTCTTCGTAAGCCTTGACAGCATGGCCTGCATTGTTTCTGGCGCTGAGGTATATCTCGGACACATCATTGTCTCTTCTCAATGACAGGCCGCCTCCTCCGATTTCCTGAAGCTCTTCCGTCCGGTATGACGCGAAGGTAAAGCCCGAGTGAAAATCGTCAAGATAGTAATTGATAAAGTCATCCAGCGCGCCGTCCTTCACATTTGGGTCGTTGCTGGTGAGATCAGACTTATAGCCTGTATATGTAAATATGTTGTCAAAGCTGCTTATGTCATGAATCTCTTTCAGGCCGTACAGATTATCAAGCGCCAGGCACAGCTCACAGTAGCTGTACCATGCAAGATCGTCGCTGAGATAATCGGCAGGAGCAGACAGGTATGACTCTCCCATCGGCGTCAGTTCACCTGATTCTATTCCTAATGCGGTGGAGTCCGTTACGTATACCGCGGTTGTATTATAGAGAAACAACTGTTTCATGGTCGGAGCGCTCAGAAAGTCCGAAAGAGTCTGCATAGGGATGAGATACAGGTCGTCATCAGCAGACCAGTACAGCGGAATCTGATACGCTGCCAGATCAAGTTCCAGTTCTTTCCCGTTCCTGTCAAAAGACCCTTTTTCAATTCTCTCTATCAGAACCGGATCCCCGTTTTCATCAGAATATCCTGAAGAAACCATATCGATGAGAGATTTATCTCCATAATGTACGAACAGGTCATAATCCTCGAATATGATCGACGGATTCTCGAAATCAATTACCATAGAGAACCCATTCTCCCTGGTCACCATAGCGACACTGCCGTCTGTCTCAAGCTCCAGATTATACGGCTCTTCGTCACCTCCAAGCATTCCTGTCATTATGTCAACCCAGTCTGACAGATTAACATACGGCAGATCCTTCACATCATTAATAAAATAGACCGGGTAGTCGAACCTGTTGTCCATATCGTAAAAGTAGAATGGCATAGTTTCACTGCTCACTGTCGGAACGGACGTATCAGCTTCTGTCTGCGGGCTGTCGGATACTACGCCTGAATAATCATCCGCTGAAGCTCCTTCAGTCTCAGCTTCATAAGCTCCAAGCGTCTCGGTTTCTTCCAGAGCTTCGGCATATAATGGCGCCGAAACCATATTGACAGACATAGCGCCTGTCAGTAAAACCGCCGCGGCTCTCCTGATTCTTATCCTCCGGTTCTTCATTGTTCATCCTCCTGGCTTAACCAAATATAAAACTGCATTGCCGTAATGTCAGGATCTTCAGACCCTGTTCATATCACTTTGAGATCAGAGGCGTCCACTGCCCGCAACTATGATGTACGGATCGCCCCTCTGTTTCCGTGCTTAATATCATATCATTTTCAGACGATAATTTGTTGACACAGTTTGAGTTTTTTACACGCAATTCCTGAAAAGCTTAACACAACCGGGTCAAACAGTGGTAAAATTACGTAAGTCAAAGACAGCCATTACTAACCAGTGTTTTATATGGAGGATAACTGATGAAGAAGCACAAGTTTTTCGCCTGGGCAACCGTGTTCTGTTTCCTGATGACAATCATCACAGGCTACGAGAAGAAGTAAAGGTCCGTTTCTATGAATTATCGTATAGAAGCAAAGTCAAACAGGCGTATAAGAATAAGGCTTCGCAGCTCGGCCCTTACTAAGGATGAGGCCGATATCCTGAAGTATGCCTTCAGCGCTATGCCCGGAGTCACTAAAGTCACTGTATACATGGCTACCGGAGGATGCGCCATCGAATATACCTGTCCGGTGGATGAGATTCTGGAGAGGCTTGACCGCTTCCGCTTTGAGAATGTTGACATGCTCGCGCGTGAGGAGGATCTTCGTATCAGCGCTTCGGAGATGAAGACCCGCAAGCTGGACCAGCAGCTCAAGAGAAAGCTGAGGCTCAGGATCTTAGTGGAGACAGTCGCTGACATAGCACTGCCTATGCCTGTACAGATCGGATACCATGTGTGGCAGATGATCACGCTCAGGAATCTGTAGCGGATTGTTATTCATCAAAGGCCGCGGTTATATCAGCAAACGTCACATTAATGATGTTTTCCATATTTACGATGTTGGGATCAAAAGTACCTTTTGCCTCCGGCAAACAAGTTTGTCTTGGCTTCAGGGTTTTTGACCTTTACATCATATTTACAGGACGGCAATGACCCA
This sequence comes from Lachnospiraceae bacterium UBA3711, assembly GCA_002371345.1. Taxonomy (GTDB): domain Bacteria; phylum Bacillota; class Clostridia; order Lachnospirales; family Lachnospiraceae; genus Porcincola. Next base: position 8,752 of record DFHY01000029.1, on the reverse strand, counting down.
TCCTGCAGTTGTGGTTCATGACCAAAGTTATTTTACAGCAGAAAGTGAGGATTCAAAATGAACTGGGGAAAATTCGGATTATTCGCAGGCGGTGCTCTGTTTGGAAGCTATGGAGTCAGGATTCTGACCAGCCGCGATGCTAAGACTGCCTACACACATACAACGGCCGCTGTGCTGCGTATGAAGGATACGGTGATGAAGGATGTAACCACCCTGCGCGAGAACGCCGAGGATATCGCGGCCGCGGCCAAAGACATCAATGAAGAGCGCCAGCGCCTCGAGGATCAGCGGATCATAGAGGACGCGAAGGCTGTGCTGGCTCAGGCAGGTGAGGCAAACGCGTAATGAGGTGCAGAATCCTTCATGAATCAAAGGGGCGCATGCGGGTTCATTTCATGCAGAGGCGCATGACTATAGAGCAGGCTGATCTGCTTGAGGCATATCTGGCCGCGCATAGCTGTGTGCTGAAGGCGCGCTCTGATGAGCGCACCGGTAATCTCATCATTCATTACCGCCCGGACGCACGCTCTGAGATTCTTGATCTTCTCTCTTCGTTCAGTTATGAATCAGCCCGTGAATCCGTCGCCCTGCCGGAGCATTCAACCCGCGCCCTGTCAAGGACTTACGAGGACAGGATGTTTTTCCATATCCTAAAAAGGGGGATTACCAGGTTTCTGCTCCCTCTTCCGATACGGACAGCCGTCACTGTCGCCAAATCCGTTCCTTACATCGCCCGGGCTCTGAAGTCGCTTGCCTCAGGAAGGATGGAGGTATCGGTTCTTGATGCCGCGTCGATCACCGTCTCAATGCTGCGCGGAGAGTTCAACACAGCCGGCAGCGTGATGTTCCTGCTCGGAATAGGCGATATCATGGAGGAATGGACCCACAGAAAGTCCGTTGAGGATCTTGCCGGCGCCATGTCGCTGAATGTGGACCGTGTCTGGATGCGTTCATCCGGCGGGCAGGAGGTTCTGACTTCGATTGATAAGATCCATGAGAATGATGTGATTCTTGTTCGAACCGGCAATATGATTCCTCTTGACGGAACAGTCCTTGAGGGCGACGGCATGGTCAACCAGGCCTCAATAACAGGCGAGCCCCTTCCGGTTCATAAACGTCCGGGCAGCATGATCTATGCCGGAACGGTTGTCGATGAAGGCGAGCTTGCCATTACTGTGCGCCAGGAATCCGGAACCGGAAGGTATGACCGTATCGTGAAGATGATCGAGGAATCAGAGAAGCTTAAGTCATCGACTGAGGACAAGGCCTCTCATCTGGCTGATAAGCTGGTTCCATGGACGCTCGGCGCCTCGGCCCTGACATGGCTTATATCCGGAAACGCGGCCAGAGCGGCCGCTATTCTGATGGTCGACTTCAGCTGCGCGCTAAAGCTGTCCATGCCAATCTCTGTCCTGTCTGCCATGCGTGAGGCAGGAACTCATAAGATATCCGTAAAGGGCGGAAAGTTCCTGGAGAACTGCTCTGAAGCTTCAACTATTGTCTTCGATAAGACCGGAACGCTCACCTGCGCCTCTCCGAGTGTACGCGGGATTGAGATATTCGGAGGTTCTGATCCCGATGAGATGCTTCGCCTGGCAGCCTGCCTGGAGGAGCACTACCCTCACTCCATGGCCAACGCAGTTGTGCATGAAGCCCAGCTCCGCAGTCTGGAGCATGAGGAGCGGCATTCATCCGTCGAGTATATCGTCGCTCATGGTATTGCAAGCAGCATCGACGGGGAAAAGGTGTGCATAGGGAGTTATCATTTTATCTTTGAGGATGAGCAGGCAGAGATTCCTGAAGGTGAGAGTGAACACTTTGATTCTCTGCCTGATGAATACTCACATCTGTATATGGCGATAGACGGCCGGCTCGCAGCCGTCATCCTGATAGAGGATCCGCTCAAGGCGGAGGCCGCGGAGATTGTCGGGAAGCTGCATGAGCTTGGGATTCAGAGAGTAGTCATGATGACCGGCGACAGCGACCGGACGGCACGCGCCGTCGCAGCCAGAGTCGGCGTTGACGGCTATTACGCTGAGGTTCTTCCCGAGGAGAAGGCTGACTTCATCCGAAGGGAGCATGATGCCGGCAGAAAAGTGATCATGGTAGGCGACGGTGTCAATGACTCCCCTGCCCTGTCAGAGTCCGACTGCGGCGTCGCAATCAACAGCGGTGCCGCGATCGCCAGAGAGATCGCCGACATCACAATCTCCGAGGATGACCTGCATGCGCTGATCACCCTGAAACAGCTGAGCGACGGGCTGATGGACAGAATCCACGGGAACTACCGCCGCATCATCACCTTCAATTCATTCCTGATGCTTATGGGAGCTCTCGGAGTGATGCCGTCAACTACGACCGCTCTGCTTCACAACGCGTCAACCATCGCCATCAGTCTTAAGAGTATGACTGATATTCTATGATGTTGGGGAGAGTTCATTTCGCCCCCAACTATGATTTGCACTCTTGCAGATCGTGCACGAATGAAAACAGCCACGCTTCTTACAGGTCTTCATGATCCTGGATCAAGCGTGGCTTAAGTCTTACTCTCTGCCCTCAGCCAGAGACAGAACCTTCTCCCATGAGAGCGGCGCCGTCGACGCTCCGAGATAGAGAGTGCTGAACGAAGCGGCGCAGCAAGCGAGCCTGCAGGCTTCCTTCACATCATATCCCCTGACAATTCCCGTAACAAATGACGCGACGAAGCAGTCTCCCGCGCCGGTCGTATCAAGAGGCTCAACCTTCATGGCCGGTACCCATCCTGTATAGGAGTCAGAGTTGACATATATCCCGTCCGCACCGCACTTTATAAGCACATTCTTCACTCCCTGCCCGCGAAGATATGCCGCCGACTCCTCCGGCGTTCCGGTTCCTGTCATGGTCTCTGCCTCATAGCTGCTGGGAAGCAGATAGTCGATATGCTTCAGAAGATGTCTGATACCGTCAAGACCTATCCCGTTCTTGTCATAGACGGTGTCGGCAAATACCAATATCCCTCTCCGTCTGGCCCCGGCAAGGTATTCGTCCAGTCCGTCTCTCTCCAGATTATCTAGTCCAAACAGGCTTGCGAGAGATATTGCCTTCACGCCCTCCGGCACCGGATCCGGCAGTTCATCCATACGCAGCATCCGCTCAACGCCGCTTGCTGAGAAGATTCTTCTCTCTCCCTTCCTGTCAATCAGGATCATCGATGTTCCGGTCGTTCCATCCTCTCTCACGCGTACAAGTGAAGTGTCAACCCCCTGCTGCTCAAGCGCACCCTTGAGCATGCTGCCTGTGCTGTCCGCGCCGATGCAGATATTCAGGCCGCAGTCCATGCCGAGCATCGTTAGGTAGACTCCCTGGTTCACCGCGTCTCCGCCCATCTGTATGCCCACCTGAGATATGCTCTGCTTCTCCTGCCACTTGTCTTCCTGGCTGATCGGCCTGGCGGCGATATCCATAACAGCAAGCCCTATGCACAAAACATTCATCTGTATGTCCTCCCGATTCTGCTTCTAATATGCCTGGTCACGAATTTGTTCATGGTGATGTCAGAGGAACACTGACTATAACCGTGTTTCCCCTGACCGCTCTTCAGCACTCAATCTTAATGTCTCCCACGCCGTATCCCGCCTGATGAACCGCGCTGCGTATCAGTGCCTCATCAATCGGCTGCCTCGAACGGATCAAGGCATTGCGGCTGTCTATTCTCACCTGCGCCCATATTCCGTCGATGGCATTCAGGGAATTCTCGACTCTGGCGGCGCAGTTGTCACAGGTCATCTGTGTGATCTGTGCCTGTGCCCTGTGCGGATAATGTGAACGGCCGCGGTCTGCTGCTCCGATCCGCCTGACCTTCTCAGGTGTGCTTCCGCAGCATGCGCTTCCCTTCCGGTATCTGACATAAGTACGGTATAACGCATATCCGACAAATGCCGCCACAGCAAGCAGCAGTAATACACTCACAGCGTTCATCCGCGCTCCTCTCCCGCATGATATCTTCTCTTCTTCGCCCCACGCTTATCAGGAATGCTGCCTGCATCCTCTCTGTATACGTCTCTCCTGCCGCATGACCCGCTCATACCGCATCCGCTGCAGCCTCCGGCGCAGCCTGAGCATCCCCTGCCGTTTCTGCGGTTCGATACCCAGATAAAGACCGCCCCGGCAAACGCCAGTATAAGTATGATTATCAGACAGATATCCAGAAAATTCATATTCATCTCTACTCCGCCGTCTCTTGTCCGGCGATACACAAAAAGCCATGAAAAACTGCCACACTGTCTTTATCTGACCCGTATTAAAACAATGAGACAATAAAGCGGATCAGGAATACTGCAACCCATGCTATAACGCACTGCCATATTATCAGGCCTGCAGCCCAGAGCTTTCCCATCTCACGCTTGACAGAAGCCACCGCCGCGACGCAAGGCGTATACAGAAGGCAGAATATCAAAAGCCCTGCTGCCGCCGCTGTCGACATAACAGCCTGGACACCGCCCGTGCTCTTGAACAGAACACGCATTACAGATACCACACTCTCCTTAGCCATGAATCCTGATATAAGTGAGGTTACTATCCTCCAGTCTCCCAAACCCAGGGGACGCATCACAGGAACCAGCAGTCCTGATATTCCCGCCATGATACTGTCGGAAGAGTTCTTCACCAGAGTCAGGCTCATATCAAAGCTCTGCAGGAACCAGACCACTACAGTCGCAATCAGGATGACCGAGAACGCCTTCTGTATGAAATCCTTCGCCTTCTCCCACATCAGCTGAAGCGTAGACCTGACGCTGGGAAGCCTGTAGTTGGGAAGCTCCATGACAAAAGGAACCGCCTCTCCCTGAAACAGGAATCTCTTGTACAGGAATGCGAACAGTATGCCGAAGATAATGCCCAGAATGTAGAGACCGACCATGATCAGCCCTCCCCTCTTTGGAAAGAAGGCGTCGACAAAGAAGGCGTAGATCGGAAGCTTCGCCGTGCAGCTCATAAATGGAGTAAGCAATATGGTCATCTTGCGGTCCCGGTCGCTGGGAAGAGTCCGGGTAGCCATAACAGCCGGAACCGAACATCCGAATCCTATCAGCAGAGGAACGATGCTCCTTCCTGACAGTCCTATCTTTCTGAGCAGCCGGTCCATAAAGAAAGCGACACGTGCTATGTATCCGCTGTCCTCCAGCATAGACAGGAAGAAGAACATAACGACAACTATCGGCAGAAAGCTGAGCACACTGCCGACACCCTCAAAGATTCCCTTTATTATCAGGCTGTGGAGTACCTCGTTCGCATGCCCCGCCGTCAGCGCCGTGTCAACCCAGTCTGTCAGCCCTGCCATCAGCACCTCAAGCAATGACTGAAGCCAGGCTCCGATCACATTGAAGGTAAGAAAGAACACACATCCCATTATCGCGATAAAGATCGGCAGAGCCGTCCATCTCCCGGTCAGAATCCTGTCAATCTTCTCTGATCTTATACGCTCCCTGCTCTCATGAGGAGCGATGACACAGCTGTCGCACACCTTCTCAATAAATGAGAAGCGCATATCGGCAATCGCCGCGCTGCGGTCCAGTTCCCTCTCCCGCTCCATCTGAAGCGCTATATGTTCAAGCGTCTCTCTCTCATTCTGATCCAGCTCAAGCTGATCAAGAATCACAGCATCACCCTCGAGAGCCTTCGTCGCGCAGAAGCGAAGCGGCAGATCGCTGCGGGCGGCATGATCTTCTATAAGGCTTTCGACCGCGTGTATACTGCGGTGAACAGCGCCCCCATGCTCATCGGCGAGGCAGAAGTCCTGCCTTCCGGGTCTTTCCTGATACTTAGCTATATGCAGGGCATGCGACACAAGTTCATCCACACCCTCGTTCCTGGCCGCGGAGATAGGAACAACCGGGATCTGCATCAGGTTCTCCATCTCATTGATATCTATCGACCCGCCGTTCTCCCTGACCTCGTCCATCATGTTAAGGGCGACAACCACAGGAACATCCATCTCGAGAAGCTGCATCGTAAGGTACAGGTTCCTCTTGATATTCGTCGCGTCAACGATGTTGATCACGGCGTCAGGCCTGTCCTTCAGGACGAAATTGCGCGATACGATCTCCTCGCTTGAGTATGGCGACATGGAATAAATGCCGGGCAGATCCGTGATCACCGTATTCGCGTGCCCCCGGACAGCTCCGTCCTTCCTGTCTACTGTCACGCCCGGAAAGTTTCCGACATGCTGGTTGGCCCCGGTCAGCTGGTTGAACAGAGTAGTCTTCCCGCTGTTCTGGTTTCCCACCAGCGCGAATGTCAGCACATGGCTGTCCGGCAGCGGCTTCGACTCGTTCTTGTCATGATGAATGCCCGGCTCTCCGATGAACGGATGTGGGGTCTTCCTGTCTCTCTTGATCTGTGAAGGAACATCTTCTGTCCCCGGATCCGAAGCCGCAGCTTCTGTATCAATCCTGACAACTCCGATCCTCTGCGCATCATCGAGCCTTATTGTGAGCTCGTATCCGTGTATCCTCAGCTCAACCGGATCTCCGAGAGGCGCATACTTTATCACCGTGACCTCAGCTCCGGGTATCACTCCCATGTCAAGAAAATGCTGCCTGAGAGCTCCCTCACCGCCTACTGTTTCTATCCGGGCACTCTGTCCCGGCTTAAGTTCCTTAAGTGTCATCAATCTGATCCTTTCCCCTCAGATAGGGGATGCTGCAGAATTACTGTTCTCCCGGTCTGTCTTATGTTATGATGACGTTGGGGTCAAAAGTACCTTTTGCCCCCAACTATGCCGAAAGGAGAGTCTCCAGTTCCTCAAGTTCCTTCAGCACTTCCCCTCTGCGGGCAGCGCCCCGCTCTGTTCCCGATCTGTTCAGGGCAAACAGGTTCTTCTCCAGAACCCGCTTTCTCCAATCGAGAAATTCCGTCCATACTTCCGATCTCTCACGGAGCAGCACAGGGCCGTAACGCGCCTGTATATCCGTAAGCGTCATCCTCCCCGGGACGCATCTCATCACCGTGTAATACTTTCCGTCCTCAAAAACTATCCGCTCATTCGTGATCATCCACCCTGAGCGCTCAAGATATCTCCTCACTGCCTCAATCTCAGACTGAGGCTGCAGAACAAGCTCCTTCACCTCATGGCAGAGATTATCCCTCATCCCGAGGATCCTGACGCACAGGCCTCCTCCCATCCCAGCAATAAGAACAGTATCCGCCTCATCACTGCCAAGCGCCGATAAACCGTCCGACAGACGGGTATGAATCCTGTCCTCAAGAGCGTGAGAGATGATATTCGCCCGGGCCCTCTCAAGCGGCCCGGTATTGACATCCATCGCAATGGCACATGGTATGCGTCCTGATTCTGCGAGAAAGATCGGGACAAAAGCATGATCCGTTCCTATATCCGCAAGGCGGTGTCCCTCCGTCACCATCATCGAAACCGCCATCAGCCTGTCAGACAGAACCATGAATCCTTCCCCTCTTCAAGTTGTTTTATAGTCAACGTCAATAGTATCCCGTCGTCGACTATAAATGCCTCCGGCAGGTACTTCTGCCAACGGCATAAGCATTGTATGAAGCGCTACAACGGTATCCTCAGGCTGCGAAGCTCCGTCTCCTGCTTCTTCCTCCCGATCGCCTTCCTCAGGTCTGAGGTGGATTCCTGAGAGGCTGAGGCAAATACCTTGATAAGGGTTTCCCTTATCGCCTTCTCCCTGTCCTTCTTTGATGATGCCTGATCCATGGTGTGGAATATCCCGGCTATACTTGCCTGATCCTGCGTATCGGGAAAAGCGCTGAGTACCGCGGCCTCATCAACCCTGCCGTGCTTCTCGATCATGGAGTAGATGACCGCGGCTGTCTGACCTGTCAGGCCGCTTCCGAAGTCCTCTTTGCTCACATACTTCTTCACCGTTTCAAATATACCCGGATAGCGGCAGATATACTGAAGCAGCAGCCTGCGGGAGATATCATCTCCCTGCTCCTTCACTGTAGAAGAACGCATCTTTCTTGACGCGGGCGGCGGAGCCTGGTACATCTCTCCGGTAATCTCATCCTCATAGAACATGCTGTCATCGTATCCGTAGAGCGCTGCAGGATCATATTCGGGGTCAGCAGGCACTTCCCCGTATTCCCTGATGTACTCCGCGTCTCTGGCCTGCATGGAATCATAATCCGCACTCTCATGCTGTGACGTAGATGTCACAAGCTTTCTTGTCACCAGCTCCTGAAGCTGTCTTCGCTCAACAAGATACTCCCTGCAGACAGCGTCTATATAGTTCTGACGCTCCATCTCCGTCTCAAGCGCGGCTATACGTGAAGCCGCGTTCTCAAAGAAACGGGTCTTGGAATCAGGATCGCCAAGATCGTAGTTTCTCCTTGTAATCTCAATCTCGAACATCAGCGCGTTCTGCGCCCTGTCCAGTCTGCTCTTCATCTCGTCATGGCCCAGCGCGCTGATAAACTCATCCGGATCCTTGTACGGATCGAGCCTGAGGATCTTAGGTGTGATGCCGGCCTTCCTGAGCATCGGAATCGCCCTCATCGCGGCGGCTGTACCGGCGTTATCCGAATCATAGCTCAGCACAACCTTGTCGGTGTAGCGCTTCAGCAGCGAGCAGTGCCCGGGCGTCAGTGATGTTCCAAGAGAAGCGACCGCGTTGGTAAAACCGGCCTGATGCATGGAGATCACATCCATATACCCTTCGCACAGGATAAGATAATCCTCCCGGGTGCGGCGCGCCAGATTGAGCGCGTACAGATTGCGGCTCTTGTCAAAGACCTT
>DFHY01000016.1 GCA_002371345.1 Lachnospiraceae bacterium UBA3711 | reverse complement strand
CATAGGTGCAGGTGTGCGAGTCAGCGCCGATAACGACGTCCCCGGCTACCACAAGCCCTTTCTCAGGCAGCAGCGCATGCTCAATACCCATCTGGCCTACATCATAATAATGCGTGATGTCATGCTTCTTCGCGTATTCGCGCACGCACTTGCAGTGCTCCGCAGATTTTATATCCTTGTTAGGGATAAAATGATCCATGACAAGAGCGATCTTGTCTTTATCAAAAACCTCATCACTGTTGAAACGGTCCATCTCGTTGATGGCGACCGGCGTAGTGATATCATTTCCCAGTACCAGGTCAAGATTAGCCTCGATCAGATCACCCGCGCGGACTTCCTTAAGTCCCGCCGCACGTGCAAGGATCTTCTGCGTCATCGTCATACCCATCGTCCGACTCCTCCTGCTGAGTATTATTCCATTGATTTCCGATTCGATATATTTTACCCGTAATGAAATGAGTTCGCAACATAAAAACACATCCTGAAGTCTCTTTCATCCCGGATACGTTACAGTTCGCTGCCCCACCGCCGGCACAATGAACAGTGACGAAGCCTCAATAAGCACGGGTACTATGCGCAGGGGCTGCCACGCTGCTGAATGAGAAGCGTGACAGCCCCGTGCTCCAGAACTGGCTGGTCAGGAAACAGTGACTATATCAGTGTTCCCCCGGTAATCAATTGTTAATGAGCTTGTCCTCATCGCTCCATGAGTACAGCTTGCGGATATCCTCTCCGACCTTCTCCGCCGGATGCGCGGCATGCTGCTTACGCAGCGCCTTGAAGTGAACCTGTGCGCCCGCATCGCTCATATCGAGCAGGAAATCCTTCGCAAATGTTCCGTCCTGGATGTCCTTCAGGATCTTCTTCATCGCCGCCTTGGTCTCATCGGTGATGATCTTGGGTCCTGTAACGTATCCGCCGTACTCCGCGGTGTTGGATACCGAGTACCACATTCCGCCGAAGCCTGACTGATAGATCAGGTCAACGATCAGCTTCATCTCATGTATGCACTCGAAATAAGCGTTCCTCGGATCATATCCGGCTTCCACCAGAGTCTCGAAGCCCGCCTGCATAAGCGCTGTAACGCCGCCGCACAGAACTGCCTGCTCGCCGAACAGGTCCGTCTCGGTCTCAGTCTTGTAAGTCGTCTCAAGAAGTCCGGCGCGCGCCCCGCCTATGCCAAGTCCGTAAGCAAGCGCAAGATCAAGAGCCTTTCCGGTGTAATCCTGCTGAACGGCTACCAGGCACGGCGTACCCTTTCCGGCAAGATATTCAGAGCGTACGGTATGGCCCGGTGCCTTCGGCGCAATCATCGTAACGTCGACATATGAAGGAGGAACTATGCATCCGAAGTGGATGTTGAAGCCGTGAGCAAACATAAGCATGTTGCCCTCCTCGAGGTTCGGCTCGATGTCTTCCTTGTACAGCTTCGCCTGCTTCTCATCATTAATCAGGATCATGATGATGTCAGCCTTCTTCGCAGCTTCCGCGGCAGTAAACACCTCAAAGCCCTGCTCCTTCGCCCTGTTCCAGCTCCTGGATCCCTCATAGAGTCCGATGATGACGTGGCATCCGGACTCCTTCAGATTCAGCGCGTGCGCATGGCCCTGGCTGCCGTAGCCGATGATCGCGATTGTCTTACCCTCCAGCAGAGACAGATTACAATCTTCCTGATAATAGATTTTTGCCGCCATAAGTACATTTCCTCTCTTTCTTTGACTGCTGCTTTATTAAAGTCTGTGTTAACCGCATAAACCGGTCACAGATACCTTACATCATCAGAGCCCCTGGACAGACCTGTAATTCCTGTCCTCGCGAGCTCAAGGATCTCGTATCCCTCAAGAAGTCTGATAAACGCGTCGACCTTGTCCTGCTTTCCGGTCATCTCGATTATCAGGGAATCCGCCCCAACGTCAACGATGTTGCCGCGGAATACATTTGCCATTGATATCACGGCCTGGCGCTGGTCCCCCTCCACTCTCACCTTTACCATGATGAGTTCGCGGGAAACGCTGGTCGCGTCATCAAGCACCTTGATATCTATAACATCGACCAGCTTGCGAAGCTGCTTGACAATCTGCTCGATAATGTCCTCATCGCCCTCAGTCACGATAGTGATGCGGGTATACGCCGGATCTGTAGTCACTCCCGCCGTAATGCTCACGATATTGTATCCACGCCTGGTAAACAGGCCGGACACGCGGCTGAGCAGGCCGGGCGTATTATCAACAAGAAGTGATAAAGTCCTCTTATTCACGATCATCCTCCGTTCTTACCAATTCGCCGTATCATTCCCAGTACTTAGCGATCGCGCCCGCGACAGCTTCCGCCATATCGTCACGTTTCTTCAGATAGAACTTCATGTCATCCTTATCGTCAATAAAGCATGTCTCAAGAAGTGAATAGTTTATGCCTATCTCGGTATAGACCTTCGCGTTCAGCAGGCCGGATGACCCGTAGACCCCGCTGCCCCATGTGTTCAGTCCCAGAGCGTTGAGCGCCGAAATGATCTTGCGGTCGATACCCCTGTTCGCGGATGACTTATATGAGTTTACGTAGGTTCCTGTACCCTTCTTCTTGCCGTCTCCGCCCGGATCCTTCGCGTTCTCAGCCGTCGCGTTAAAATGAATCTCCAGCACATAATCAAACTTTGTCGGATCCGGAATCCTGGAATTGCCCCTGACGGCCGACAGAACTTTCTTACCCTTGCTTCCGGAGCCAGAGAAAGAGCCGACTGAACCGACGGTAGCTTTCATCTGCTGGTACATGTCATAATTTGTGTTGAACAGAAATGCATTTACGCTGTCTATCTTCAGCAGAGCGTCATAGATCCGCTTGCCGAAGTCCCTGGTATACGCGGACTCCGCATACTGTCCGCCGCATCCAACGGCTCCGGAGTCTCCCTGCCCATGTCCGCACAGAATAAGGATGCTGGCCTTTCCCGTTGTCGCCTTGGTTCCGTAAGCACCCCTTGAGCCTTTCACCTGCCCCTTGCTGTTGAAGGTGTACTTCTCTCCGTCTATCTTCTTGTCTCCTATTGCCGCCTTCCCGTTTGAGAGGAAATAATAATCATGTCCCTTCCATGTGATCCAGCCGCTCTGACGCACTCCGTCCTCGTCAACATAGTAATAGTCGCCCTTGTACTTGAAGACCTTGTCCTTCAGCAGGCCTTTTTTCTTCTTGTAGAAATACCACTTTCCCTTCAGCTTCACAAACTGGCTGTCCGTGAGCTTCTTCCCGGCTTTGCCGTTCGCCTTCAGAACATATCCGTCCTTTGTGATGGTACTGCACACCTTATTGCCGGTCTCATCAACATAATAAGTATGGTTCTTGACCCACTTTTTATAAGCCATCCTTCCGTTTTCCTGGAAGAAAGCCTTGCGGCCATCCGGAAGCGTACGGAACTTGTTGGTTACAGCCCTTCCGTACACTCCAATTTTCCCTGTTGTGGAGAAAAAATAGGAGTAATTGCCGATAGTCTGGAATCCGGTAAGCACTGTTCCGTCAGCGTCGAATCCATAACGGTTCCCATCGATCACTGGTGAATAGCCGGCTATCATACTTCCGAGTTTGCCTCCGGCCTTTCCCTTCGTCCTGAAATACCTGAGCCCCTCCGTTGTATTGACCCAGCCGGTCTGAAGAACGCCTGCCGCGTCAAAATAGTAAACCAGCCCTCCAATCGCCTGAAATCCGGTGACTGCCGCCCCGGTCTCATCCGTATATGTAACCTTCGTATTCTTCCCGGTAGTATTCCACCCCGCCAGTACCGGCGATGAAAGAAGCAACGCCATAATCAGCACTGCAAAAAAGAGCGTGGGTCTCTTGCTTCTGACTCCTGTCCAGCCTATCATTATATCTCCTCACAGCAAAATGCAAGTCTTCCGTCTGTGAAAACGCGGTGTATCACGGTCAGGCGTTTTTTCCGCGCCGCCGCGGTTACGAGAGGCGCAGTTTTGAACCCGTTAATTATAAGCTTGCATATAATATACGTCAAGCGCGGCGGAGAGTGTGAAAACGCTTCAAAACGCTGATCAAAACCATTTTATTCAAACTGATTACAGTGCGCTTTGCCTCTCCTCGCCAGCTCTCAGCGGCTGAGCGCCTTCCTCAGGAACTCATACATATCGTCAGCGCTTGGCGGACATCCGGGCAGGGATATATCAAACCCCGAAGTGCAGCTTCCGATCCCTGTCTTTCCCGTTTTTCCCCGGTAGCCCTGTCCGATACCGATCCTCCCGGGCAGATCATGCAGAAGGCCCTCCTTCTCCAGCCTGCGCAGAACCGGTATCAAAGTGCCGTAGCAGGCGGAACAGGAGTCTATATCCTCCACCATCTCCTTTATCTTCAGAATCTGACGGTAATCCCCGTTCCACTGCAGGGCCGGCAGGTCTCCTCTTATGTATGCCGGCGTGTCACCGTCCATCTTCTCAAGAAGCACACTCACTTTTGCCCCGGAGATGTCTCCGGATCCGGCTCCGCATTCCTCCGCAATCCTTATATAAGGCACCGATTCCTGATCAACGCCGATAACGGAGCATGAATACGCATCCATCAGGACCGGGTCAACAGCGCACATCATACGGTTCATTTCAACCGGATTGCCCCCGTCCTCGAAGGTCAGGTCCGGACAGATGGCGTCCGCGATTATGAAGTCCTGCCTGATTCCCGCCGCCAGATGCCCTATCGGATCGTGAAGGCCCATCCTGTGAAAGCGTCTTTTCTCCTGATTGGGAATGCAGCCCTTCATGTTTTTGAGAGCGCAGGTCATGCGTGTCTGGCAGTGTCCCTTCATGACCGGAAGATTGATCAGATAGTCAGCCTCCAGCGCCCTTCTGCAGATCTTTATTGTCATTCCCGCACAGTCAACGGCTTTATAATCATCTGACTGAAGATCAGTGAAAGGTATACCGAGCTTATCGCACACAGGACCTGTCCCGGTAACCATCAGTGCGTCCTGCGTCCTGTCTCCGACCCATGATCCTTCCATCACCGCCAGATTACGGAAACCCTCCGCGCGGAGGTATCCCGCAACTCCCTCGATAATCTCCGGATGAGTCGTCGCCCCCTCACCGGCCGGAATCGGCCCCACCAGGTTCGGTTTCATGGCTATCAGAGGATCCTCTCTTCCGCATGATGACCGTATCATATCAGCGAGCCCGGATACGCGGCACAGCTCATAAGCCATATCCGCTATCCTGAATCCGCTTATAACGATTATTTCATTCCTGTCCATTGTTTACTTCCTTATTCCGAAGGAGAATATCTGAGCGCTGCTCCCTTCCGTCCAACCGGCACCGGAGGGACGGATCAGGATCTCAGTCCTGGTGATCTTTTTGCGGCTGTTCCATTTCTTTAAGTTCACATACAGATAATTCTGAACTCCGCACGGAATCTGGCATGAAGCGTCATAGTACTTCTTCGTCCCCGACCAGAGCCTGAGGTAAACCGTAGCTCCGCCGCTGAGTGACGCGCTTACACGGATCCCGAATCCCAGCTTCTTATAATTCTTGCAGTTGATCCTTCCGTCCCGGATCATTCCCCACGGCACATTCGGATTTCTCGAATAATCGTGCACGAGATAATACCCGCCGTTCTCATATCTGAAATCCTTCAGTGCGCCGTACGGATAGAAGTTGTTGGTGTAATTCAGCGACCAGGCCAGATCCGCGGCAGGTTTAAACTTGCCCTTCTTTACAGTAAATATCTTCTTTACTTTCTTGCCGGTAATCTTTTTCGCCTCTTTAGCGGCATTTTTTGTATACTTGGTGTTCCTGGTAGTGTCCGCGTATTTATATGAACTCCATGACAGCTTCTGATAAGCGGCATTCTCTCCGCCCCAGCTGGTGTACAGGCCGTAACGCTCACCCTCACCCGTATGGTCGACCTGCCTGTGCAGGATAAAAGCGTCTATCATGCTGTTCTGCTGGGCTATATAGTATGCCAGGGCGACGTTCTTCGCCTGTTCAGCCGATGTATCCCTGCCGGAGGTCACTGAAGAGTAGCCCTGCTCGCTAAGTATGATCCTGCAGTTTTTGGAATAATGCTTCTTGACATACTTAGTAAGAACCTTAATATTCTTCATCGTAATGATGCGCGTGCTCGCCTTGTTCGTCACGGCCGCGCTGGTACTGAGTATATTCGGTTCATACTGGCTTATATTGTACGGGTGGTAGGCGATGCACCAGGTGCCGTTCCCGAGCCCTCTGGCCGCCATCCTTGGAGCGAATCTTGTCAGAATGTCCTTGCCGGCATACCAGTAGCTTCCGTTTCCGGAAGACCAGTAATGATCGAGGCACATATATATGCGTGCATTAGCGTAGACGCTGCGCGCGGCGGAATACACCTCCGCAACCTGCGCTGCGTACAGATCGACATATGTGTCAATTCCGATGTTGCCGGCCCAGTTCCACACTCCCGAATTGTTCACTTCATTTCCGACAATCCAGCCCACAATGCGGGGACCTGACGGCCCGGCATATCTTCTCTGGAAAAATGTGACAATCGCCCTCAAAGCTCTTGCCGCATTCGGATCAGTCATGTTCCACTGGTAATAATTGGCATTCTTGCTTCTCGCCGCCGGATATATCAGATATTTGAGATCGTCTGAACGGTGCGGAAGAAGCAGGATAGCCGTCACGAGCACATTGTTCTGCGCCAGCCGGCCAAGCTCAGAATCATACTGCTCAAGAGCGTTCTTGGCGAACCAGTAAGTTTCCCCCTCATATTCGAACGGCACGCAGTGAGTATTGTTGCGGTACGAAGATGAAGGCATGAAGTCTCCGACGCTCAGGTTGATGGTCGCGTGCTTTATTCCAAGCTCTGCCGCGTCCTCCTCCATACCAGGGCATACATACAGCCCTTTCTTGCTGCTGGCCTTCGGATAAGCGTAATTGACCTCCGAAGCCCGGCATACAGACGCTGTCAAAAGCGCAATAACAAGCATAAACATAACAGCCGGCAGCCTGTACGCGCCTGCTCTTACCTTCCTCATGTTCATCTTTCCTCCCCTCTCATATATGAAGGACAATCATCTGATGCCGGAGGCAGTCCCCGGACATCATTTGATATATCGCCCTGTCTGTCAGCTGCCACGCCTTCCAACAGCTTCTCCCGCATGCGTCACTCGAGATAGTCCCTCATACGTATGTTCTTGCGCTTCAGCTTGCGAAGCGCTTTTGCCTCTATCTGGCGGATGCGCTCCCTGGTGACATTCAGCTGCTTTCCGACCTCCTCAAGTGTCCGCGACCTGTCGTCGTCCAGCCCGTAGCGAAGTCTGAGCACCTGCTGTTCCCTGTCTGTCAGGTCTGTAAGTATCTCCCGTATCTGCTCCCTGAGCATAGTTCTGGCCGCCTCATCCGCCGGTACCGGCGTTGTATCGTCACGGATAAAGTCTCCCAGCGAGCTGTCCTCCTCATCGCCGACAGGAGTCTCCATGGAGACGGGCTCTCTCGAGATTCTCTGAATCTCCCTGATACGTTCCACCGGCATATGTGTCTCTGCCGCCAGTTCCTCAGGCGTCGGATCCCTTCCAAGCTTCTGCACCAGATCCCGCGCGGACCTGTTCACCTTATTGATGTTCTCAACCATATGGACAGGGATCCTGATAGTACGTCCCTGATCCGCTATGGCCCTGGTTATTGACTGCCTGATCCACCATGTCGCGTAAGTTGAGAACCTGAAGCCTTTCTTATAATCATACTTCTCAACAGCCCGGATGAGTCCCAGGCTTCCCTCCTGAATCAGATCCATCAGGCTCATGCCATGTCCCGTATAGTGTTTGGCAATAGAGACCACAAGTCTGAGATTCGCCTCCTCGAGCTGTCTCTTGGCGTCTTTGTCACCCATCTCGACACGCTTTGCAAGCTCTATTTCCTGATCCGAAGTCAGCAGGGGCACCTGCCCGATCTCCTTGAGATACATATGTATCGGGTCAGTCACATTTCCGGTGTCATTGTCACGGGCATTCTCCGCCTGCAGCAGTTCTTCATCAGGAGGCTCTTCGCCGTCATCATCGTCGAGAAGCAGTTCCTCCTCTTCCTCATCCGGAAGAAGGATCTCTATACCCTCCCCGGACAAAATGTCAACCATGCGGTCAAATTCGCGGTCCGTTATATTCAGGTCGTCAAAATAATCCGCGGCCTCACGGATGCTCAGAGCCCCCTTGTCCTTTCTGGCTTCACGAATCAATGCGTCTATGCGCTCCCTAAGCTCTTTTTCCCGATCCGTCAGTTCTGCGGACGACGTGTTATTAGTGCTCATCCCCACCTCTTCTGGAAAAGTTGTTACGATGCAAAGAATCAGTCAAAAAATTTAAAAAATATTGTACTATGAACAATTAAATAGTTCAACAAGGCTTCTGTTTGCACAGATTTATTAATCAGGCGTCCTCTGATGCATGAGAAGGATGGCAAACCTGTCCATAAAGGCAGCGGCCGGACAATTACGCCCGGCCCGCTGCCTGCATCAGTCACGGAAACGCTGATATGTTCATTAGTTTCCTCAGTTTTCAGTCCTATTTCATCAGTGTCACATCGCTGTTTCGCACATTGTCTTCGTCAATAACCGGCACGGGGGTCTTATCCCAAGCATCCAGGTCATTGATAAACCTCTTCGTATCTTTCGCTATCACCCCCGACAGGAACAGAACAGCGATCAGGTTCGGTATACTCATAAGCGCGTTCAGAATATCCGCGATGGTCCACACAAGATTCAGCGCGGTGATGGGCGCTATGACAGCCACTGCGATGTACAGGCAGCGGTACCCGATCAGCACCTTTCTTCCCGCTATGTACTCAATGCAGCGCTCACCGTAATAAGCCCATCCAAGAACAGTAGAAAACGCGAAAGTGATGATGCCTATGGTGAGAAGCGCCGGCCCGACATAAGGAATCTGTCCGAACGCCAGGCTGGTCAGCTTTCCGCCGTTATCAACCTTACTGACATCGATATTCGGATTCTTCATTATAGAGCTTACAAGAACCAGCCCGGTCATGAGGCATACCACAACAGTATCCCAGAAAGTTCCCGTGGAAGCGATCAGGGCCTGACGGACAGGGTTGCGCGACTGAGCAGCGGCTGCCGCGATTGGGGCCGAACCCATGCCGGACTCATTTGAGAACAGCCCGCGGGCGACACCGTACTGAATAGCCGCCCTGATACCGCCGCCGACAAGTCCTCCCGCGACGGCGCCTTTCGTAAACGCAAGTTTGAGAATAGCGCCTATTGCCGGGATAATGAAATCATAATTGATGCACAGAATCACAACACATCCAACAACGTAGAAGATCGCCATGAAAGGAACTAGGCGCTCACATACCGATGCGATAGACTTGATGCCGCCGAAAATGACAATCGCGACAAGAACGCCCGTCAGTACTCCAACAACCCATGCCGGGCAGTGGAAATTCTCCGCAGCGACAGTAGCGATAGCGTTAACCTGCGTCGCGCATCCGATTCCGAACGACGCAAGGCCTCCGAACAGCGCGAATATGATACCGAGCCACTTCATGTTGAGGCCCCGCTCCAGAGCGTACATCGCGCCGCCCTGCATACGTCCGTCCTTGGTCTTGACCCTGTACTTAACAGCGATGAGAGATTCCGCGTACTTTGTCGCGATGCCGAATACGCCCGTAAGCCAGCACCACAGAACCGCGCCAGGTCCGCCGAGTGCTACGGCTGTTCCGACACCGATGATGTTGCCTGTTCCTATGGTCGCTGCCAGAGCAGTTGTCAGCGCTCCAAAAGAGGAAACCTCACCCTCGGCGTCAGGATCCTTCGAAACTGACAGCTTGATGCCTTTGCTTATGGTCTTCCGCTGAATAAACCCTGTCCGGATCGTCATAAATATATGCGTTCCCAGAAGCAGGATGATCATCCACCATCCCCAGACAAAGCTGTCGAGTGAATTAATAAATGCTGTTACCTTCTCCATACTTCATGCCTCCAAAAATAAGAATATGGCAAACCGCCATTTCCGTTAATGATAGTATGGAAGAGCTGTTATGTCCAATATTTTTTGCATTTTTTCTCTATATTTTGCTTAATTTCGAAATATTTACGGCGTTCTGACAGGCACAGGCTTCATGTCCGCACCTCATGTCCGATGTCCGGCACAAAGCAGCTGCCGGCATGAGCTTCTGCTTTCTGCTCATACCGGCAGCTGTGATTAACAGATCAGCTTCTCCTTGGCTAAACTGCGTCCGGAGGCGCGGCCTTCAAAACTCTGTCGTTTTGCTTACTCCGTGCTCTGAGCCTCATTCGCGGCAGCTGAAAGGGACATGGTGGTCTCAATCTCAGCCGCAAGAGCCTCCTGAGGAATAACAATCCCTGACGGCTCACTATACTGCATGTCAGCCTTAAGTGTATTCACCGTGACAGATACATCAGGAGTCTGAGATCCGTCATCCGGAGCAGCCATCATCGATCCGAACATCTGTCCGATCGCAGAGAAATCACTGCCGGAAAGGTCAATGCCGGCATAAACCGGGGCGAAAGAATCAACACTGCAGTCAGTTACTCCATCAATCACTATTCCGTCAAATAATGCCCCAAAAGATGAAAGAGTTGATGAATCCACGCCTGCCTGAGGCATAGCCGCAGCTGTCTGTGAAAGAATGTCGAGCAAAACCGCGCCGTCAACCGTCTGGGTGATCTCATAGCAATCAACGCCATTGACATTCACAGGATCAGGCGCCAGTGACATGGATGTGCTGAGTTTCTCCTGGATGTCTCCCAGATCAAGGCCCAATGCCTGGCCCGCGGAAGATGCGTCACTGCTCAGAGAGGCTTTTACAGTCGACGTCATCATATTCATATCTTCCTCTGTGACCGCAGCCGCATGCCATCCGGTATCATCACCCTGCGGGAAGCGGACATAAGCAATTCCGGTTCCGTCGTCCTGCTGTACCAGATACATGTCAATATTAACATCTCCCGCTATTCCCATAGCGGAGGCATCACCTGACATGGAACCTGAGACAGCCATCATAAGCGGCTCTTCCTGCAGCTGAACAGTATAATCCATTGTCCCCTTGACCGGAACTGACTGAGTCTGTCCGCCTGACGATATATCAATGGAGATGTCAGCATCAGCCCTGACAGAAACGTCGACTCCGCCCATGGAAATCATGGACTCTCTCATCTTCTCAGTGACATCCTCCGCCGTCATGGCAGAGTCAAATCCGGACAGAAGCAGAATAGATGACGCCCCAGCCGCTGCCGCTGCAAGCCATCTGTTCCTCAAGCCTTTGTTCATAACCTTGTCTCCTTTCTAAACAATCAACGTATGTTCTATTCACTGTTACTGTACTGCCCATGCTTTCATATGCATTCTAG